>CAYLMR010000022.1:0-28233 GCA_964384885.1 uncultured Bacteroides sp. | reverse complement strand
GCTATGGCCGTGATAGCGCCGAGACGCCGGCGGATTTTGTCAAACCTCATCACAAATCAGTGAAGATTCCGGAAACTCGCTATCCTGTTAATAGTCGAGAGATCTTGTAGCCTCTCTCTCCTCGTCGGTAGCCGAGCGTTCCTTAATCCAGCCCTTATACTGGAAATCGCAGTTACGCCAACCGTTTTCGATTCTCACATAGGTTTCGGCGATTTTCTTCTCGATCCATGCCGAAAGAATCTTCTCGCGCTGGGCGTTCTCATACATGGTCTTGATGAGTTGGTAGTCGTTGCGCATGTCGGCCTGATGACCCTCCACACGCTGCACGAGCTTAACCATAGCCACGATGTCGGTAGTGCCGCGCTCCTTGCGCATCACGAAGGGCCTGGAGATTTCGCCTGGCTCGAGGTTGGCAACCTCTTTGGCCACCTCCTGAGGAAGCTGTGACATCTCGAAGAATGTGGTGCGGGTATTATCATTGACCATGCGGCCCTTGTTGGCGCGGGTGTCCTTGTCTTGCGAATAGATGGTGGCTTCCTCAAAGGTGAGGTTGCCTTTTTCAATCTCCTGACGCAGGGTGTCGAGCTGATTGAGAGCATGGTTGAGCTCACTTTCAGGCACCTTGGGGGTGAGAAGAATGTGACGGCAATTGATACGGTCGCCACGCTTTTCGATCAGCTGAATGATGTGATAGCCAAATTCGCTCTCAACAATGCGGCTCACCTTAGTTGGGTCATTGAGGTTGAAGGCCACAGCCGCAAACTCGGGGTCGAGGGTTGACTTCGACACAAAGCCTGTCTCACCGCCCTTGCTTGCTGTGGCGGCATCCTCACTGTAAAGAATTGCGAGTGTGCTGAAACTGCTCTTACCGCTGTTTACAGCATCGGCATACTCACGCAGGCGGCTTTTCACCTCCTCGATGTCATGACGGGGAATCACGGGATTGAAAGTAATGATCTCAACCTCAACCTGACGGGGCACGAAAGGAAGCGAGTCGGCGGGAAGAGAGTTGAAATAGCGGCGCACATCGGCGGGGGTTGTTTTGATATCCTTGGTGAGCGACTGCTGAACCATCTGCACACGGTTGTCGTTTCTCACCATGTCCATATAGTCGCGGCGAAGCTCGGGAAGCGACTTGTTGAAATATTGCTCAACTTTCTCCTTGCTGCCCAATTCAGAAATAAGATAGCTAATCTGGCTTTCGGCACGGCTTATCACCATAGATTCCTGAACCTCAATAGTGTCGAGATCGGCCTGATGAAGAAACAGTTTCTGCACCGCAAGCTTTTCAGGAATTATACAATAGGGGTCGCCCGTGAAATCGGTGCGCATACCTCTGAGGTTCTGAATCTGCTCTTCGATTTCTGATTTCCAGATGGGGGTATCGCCGATAACCCATGCCACCTCTTCGGCAGTATTGTTTTGGGCAAATGAGCCGAGAGCGAGGGCAAGAAATGAGATGAATAGGGATATTCTGTTGATTTTCACAATAATATCGTTTAGAAGTAAATTTGGCTTCAAAATTACTAATTTTTCGCCAAAGCGACCCAATTCCGTTAGCTAAATTTAATTAACACACAGCAGATTCAGAGCTGTGCAACAAAAAAATGGTTAATCGGTGAGGTTTTGCAGAATGCCCTGCAGCTCGGCATCGGTGGCGATGAGACGCCTTCTGCAGCCGGTTATGAGCTCGGAGGCGCGTTGGGTATATGTGGTTAGTTTGTCGATGTCACATTGATCGCTCTGCATGTTGCGCAAAATTGCTTCAAGCTCGGCAATAGCCTGAGAATAAGTCATTTCTGAAACGGGTTTAAATCCGGACATAGCTATATTATAAGTTTGATTGATTACTGATTGAATTGATTACAGAAGTTGCGGTGCCCTTCTCGAAGGTTGTGGTTACCACATCGCCCGGCTTTAGCGCCGAAGCGTCGGTAACGGCCACGCCGTTGACACGGGTAATGGTATATCCTCTCGCAAGCACCGATTGGGGCGAGAGGGCGGCCAGCAGCGAGGAGAGCGAGTTGAGGCGGTCGTTGGCGCGGGCTATCACGTTGGCCGCCAATGTTTTCAGGCTTTCCTGCCGGCTATCGAGACGGCTCATGGCGGGAGTGAGGTTTTTGCTCACCACACGAATCAGGGTCATAGGATAGGCGTCGATGCGTGCCTTGGCCTTGAGTATCACCGCTTCGGCAAGCGAGGGAATAGCTCCTTCACAGAAAGCCAGTCGCGTATGGGCCTGAGAGATGCGGTCTCTCACACATAGCAGAATTTCGCTGCCGAGAGTGTTGAGCCGGTCGAGCACGCTGCATCCCTGACTCACAAGCCATTCAGCTGCGGCGGTAGGGGTCTTGACCCTCATGTTGGCCACATAGTCGAGCACCGTCACGTCTCGCTCATGGCCTATGCCCACAATCACCGGCAGCGGGAAACATGCCACATTGGCCGCGAGATTATAGTCGTCAAACCACAGGAGGTCGGTCGTAGCGCCGCCACCTCTGATTATAACCACACAATCCCAATTCTCCTGCTCGGCGGCAATGGTTTCGAGAGCCTCCATCACCGACGGAACGGTGCGCTCCCCCTGCAAGACTGCGGGAAACAGCTTCACATGAAATCTGAGCTGAGCCTGATTGGTGAAGAGCTGGTTGACAAAATCGCCATAACCCGCCGCACCTTTGGCCGAAATAACAGCCACACGCATGGGGGGTATATTCCATTCCAGCTGACGGTTATTATCCACGATGCCCTCTTTGGCAAGTCGTTCGAGAATTTCGCGACGGTTGCGCTCAGCTTCGCCCATAGTATAGGCGGGGTTGATGGCGCTAACCACAAACGACATGCCATAGGCGGGATGATAGCCAACCGAACCTCTCACCATGACCTTCATGCCCGAAACAGGCATCGAACCTGTGGCAGCCTGAAAGCCGGCAACGAGGCGGCTCCAAACATTGGCCCACGACACAAATTTCACCTTGGCCACCGTGCGCGAGGTGAAGGGATCTTTCTCACACAACTCGGCGTAACAATGGCCGTTGTTGGTGCGCAGATCGCTCAGCTCACCCACTACCCACACTTCACGCAGGCGCGGGTCGGCAAGCACCCCCGCAATTATCCGTCCGAGAGCCGAAACGGTGAGCGGAGCGCCCGACATTGCGCCGAAATCAAGTGAACCCGAAGCCGCCGTCATTTCTGAGCCTTGACATATTTGCCGCCCGCGAGCTTATAGGTAAGCGAGTTAACCATATAGTCGCTTATTTCGGCATAAACTTCCGGACTGAGAAATTCCTCCACATGGCTCGTGAGCACAAGGTTGCCCGATTCGGGCTCGAAGCTGTAGCTTGAAAGCACAAAGGGCACCATCGCCTCGACCATGTCGCGGTTTTTGCGCCCCGACTCGGTGAGCCAGTCGTCGAGCTGAGGAGCTGCAAACATCCTGCCTGTGATGTCGGTGGCCCAGTCCTTAAGATAGAAGTTGATCTTGCTGTCGGGAGTGGGAGTCATTACTGTCGACACCAATGCAATCACCGAGTCATTGCCCGCCTTGAGGGTCATTATCTCAGCTTTCGACGCCGATGTCATCTCAATCTCCATCTTCTTGGGAGAGAGAGAAAGTATGCGCGACGACCCGTAGAGGGCGTTGCGCGACGGCGACGAACTTCCGCTGTTGAAGAAGTCTATCATGTCGAGCCGGGTGTTGCGGTCGAGCAGAGGGAAGACGGCATTGGGAGCCGACACAAAAGCGCTCGAAGCGGTGAGCTGAGCCCCTGCCTGAAGAGCGGTGACCAATAAAAGAGCCACGGCTGCAGCCCCTCTGAGAATAGAGGAGCGCAGCCCTGACAGGAGTTGACGATTGGATGTTGACATTGTAAGAAACGGTTGGATGGAATTTATAAAGTGGGAGGGAGGGGATTATTTCTTTGATTTACGCTTGGGCTTTGCGGTGGAGTTTTTGCGTGAGCGTTTCAGGAAATAATCGTAGGTTGTTTCCGAATCATCGCCCGCAAAATCCGAGCCGTCGGCTTTGGCGGCCGAAGCTTCAGCCTTGCGGCCCGAACGGCGTGTCGAGGCCTTGGTGTAATCTTTATCGGGGTCAGCCTTTTCGACATAGATGCGCTTGCCCATGAAGTCGGCGCCTGTGAGACCTTCGGCCACTCGGCGGGCTTCCTTCTCGGGAATGTCGAAGAGTGAATATCCGGGCATGAGGTCAATTCGGCCTACATCCACACGTTTGCCGCTCACAAGCTGATTGAGCATATCGATAAGGTTGCCGGCATAGAATCCGTCCTGCTTACCGGCGTTGATATACATTCTCGCCATACCCTTTTCGGCGGTGCGGCGATCTTTCTCAGCAGCTGAGGGGCGCTCGAAAGTGCGCTCTTTTTTCTCCTTGCGCGGCTTCTCGTCGATAAAGTCAATCTGAGGAGCGTCGCGGTAGTAGTCGAGCAGTCGGTTGAATTCCAGCGAGAGCACTCTCTTGAGCAGGTCCTCATTGCTCAGCCAACCGAGCTTGCGGGCCACACCGGGCAGATATTTTGAAATCTCTGTTTCGTCGACCTTAACCTTTTCGAGACGGTC
The DNA here is from genome assembly GCA_964384885.1 of uncultured Bacteroides sp. Classification (GTDB taxonomy): domain Bacteria; phylum Bacteroidota; class Bacteroidia; order Bacteroidales; family Muribaculaceae; genus Paramuribaculum. The sequence goes on along the minus strand of CAYLMR010000022.1, from coordinate 23,655 downwards.
GGCAAGGTTATAAAGCTGTTTCTCGATAATATGATCGGGGGTAGGCACCTCCTTGCGCTCGAAAGTCTTGCCGATTTTCTTCTCTATCTCGCGGAGTTTGCCTTTCTCACGCGAGTGGATGATGGCCACACTCACACCGGTTTTACCGGCACGGCCTGTGCGGCCCGAGCGGTGGGTATAGACAGCTGTATCGTCAGGCAAACCGTAGTTGATCACATGGGTGAGGTCGTCAACATCGAGTCCGCGCGCGGCCACATCGGTAGCCACAAGCAGGGTTATCACTCTGTCGCGAAATTTCTTCATCACTATGTCACGCTGCTGCTGCGAGAGGTCGCCGTGGAGCGCGTCGGCATTATAACCGTCCTGAATCAACCGGTCGGCAATCTCCTGGGTGTCGCGGCGGGTGCGGCAGAAGATAATGGCATAGATATTGGGGGTGTCGTCGGCAATGCGCTTGAGGGCAAGATATTTATCGCGGGCATTGACCATATAGTAGACATGCTTGACATTCTGGGCACCCTCGTTTTTCTTACCCACCACAATCTCGACAGGGTCGTGCATATATTTCTTGGCAATGCGCGAGATGTCGTTAGGCATGGTGGCCGAGAAGAGCAGCATCTTTCGGTCGGAGGGAATGTGTGAGAGAATTTCGTCGATCGAGTCGAGGAAGCCCATGTTGAGCATCTCGTCAGCCTCGTCGAGCACCACGGTGTGAATATCGTCGAGTTTCACCACTCCCCTCTTGATAAGGTCGATGAGACGGCCCGGGGTAGCGACAATAATCTGAATACCCTCCTTAAGGGCACGAATCTGACTCTCGATGCTCGAACCGCCATAGACCGGGAGCACTCTCAATCCGTTCACATATTTTGAAAAGTCGGCGAGGTCGCTGCTTATCTGCAGACAGAGCTCACGCGTAGGGGCAAGCACGAGGGCCTGAGGGATATGTCGGGAGGTATCAACACGCTCGATCAGCGGCAGACCGAAAGCGGCGGTTTTGCCGGTGCCGGTCTGAGCAAGGGCCACAACATCTCCGCTATCGGCATCGAGCAGGTGGGGAATAACCTTTTCCTGCACAGGCATGGGAGATTCAAAACCAAGTTCCTCGATAGCTTTAAGAAGGGGCTCGCTCACCCCGAGTTGTTGAAATGTCATATTATTTTCCATAAGAGAATTTTGTTTATGAGGATGAGAGTCCGGAAGCGTCGGCCGCCGGGCAATTTTGTATTTATGAATAAAACAAATTACCCTGCGAAAGGTTGAATAGTGCCGGGACGGCGCTTGCCTTACGGCCTGTCGCTGTGGAGCATCACCTCCGAGAGCCGGTGCTCGAGGTCGGTTGATGTGAGCTTGGTTGTCAGCACTCCTTTGTGAGCTACCGAGATGTTGCCGGTTTCCTCCGACACCACTATTGCAAAGGCGTCGGTGGCCTGCGAGATGCCGAGCGCCGAGCGGTGGCGCAGACCGAGCGAGCGGGGCACGTTGCGGTCGTGGCTCACCGGCAGGATACAGCCGGCCGACTTGATTCGGTCGGCTGATATGATCATGGCCCCGTCATGGAGCGGAGAGTTCTTGAAGAATATGTTTTCGATCAATCGGGAGTTGATGAGCGCATCGATCATGTCGCCCGATTTCTCATAGTTTTCGAGCGACAGATTCTGCTCCACCACTATCAGCGCGCCGGTTTTGGTCTTGGCCATATTGAGACAGGCATAGACTATCGGCAGCACATATTTCCGCAGGTCGCGCTCGGTGTTGTCGCGGCTTGTGTGGTGGAACATATCCCTGAGGAAATGCCACCTCTTGTGGTCGCCCAAGGCCACGAGAAATCTCTTTATCTGATCCTGAAACAATATGACGATCACAAGCAGACCGATACCCATAAATTTGTCGAGTATGGTGCCGATGAGCTTCATTTCCAGTATCTGCGAGGCAAACAGCCACACCACAATAAAGGCCATCACGCCGAAAAATATATTCAGTGACCCCGATTCCTTCATTATCTTATAGATATAATAAAGCAACAGGGCAGCCAGCGCTATATCGAATATGTCACGAATACCAAAAGAGTCCAAAGCCTGAATGATTGATAAAAAACAGTGAAGTTATTTTTGCGGGTATTGGTCGGCCAGAGCGAGAGCGAGTTTCACCGCCTGAGCGCCTTCAAGGGGGTCATGCACCCTGATTATTGCCGCTCCCCCGGTGAGAGCCGTGAGATTGAGGGCCATGGTGGGAGCGAGCGCCCGGTCAGCCTCGATGCCGAGCAGGCGGGTTATCATGCTCTTGCGGCTCAGGCCTATCAGCACAGGGCGCGACAGGAGGCGCCTCAGCTCGTCAACTCCGTTGAGCAGCCGGTAGTTCTGTTCGAGAGTCTTGGCAAATCCGAGGCCGGGGTCTACAATCACATCATTCACTCCCGTAAGTTCAAGCAGATCGAGACGATGCTGAAGCTCGGCCACAACTCCCGCCATCACTCCCTCGGGATAGTCGGTGAGCGACTGCATTTGGTCGGGTGTGCCGCGGGTGTGAGTGAGAATATAGGGAGCCTTGACCGCGGCTGCGGTGGCAAACATATCGTCGTCGAGCAATCCCCCCGAAATGTCGTTGATGATGTCGGCGCCGAAGTTTTCGATTGCCTCGCGGGCAACCTTGGCACGGAAAGTGTCGACACTCACCGGCACGTCAGGCCCCACGGCCTTTCTGATCTCGGCAAGGGCCCGGCCTATGCGGTCGGTCTCCTCAGCTTCCGAAGGTAGCGAGGCTCCGGGGCGGGTGGAGCAACCGCCTATGTCGAGCCAGTCGGCCCCCTCGTTGACAAACCGCTCGGCTATCGCCGCCACCTCACCCGGCCTGTTATAGCGCGATCCCTTGTAGAACGAATCGGGAGTGGCATTGATAATGGCCATAACCAGAGGGCGCTCCACCGACAGCAGTCTGCCACCGGGGAGGGTAAGTGTAAACGGAGTCATTAGTGTGGGAGTCATGTCTCTGATATTGATTCCGCTTAAATATGCCATGCGGAATTACGACTGCGAAATTAGCCACAATTCCCCATTTATGCAAACATGAGGCCATTAAAATCCCGCGCGCATGGAAAGTTGGCATAAGTTTTGGCATATAGTCATTTTTTGTGTATTTTTGCATGACAATAACGTTTCGACTCCGCCGTGAGAGAAGCCGAAGCCAACAACTCACAATCAATCACATTTCTAATCACCGGAAAACAAATGCTTACGCAAATAATCAACGGCCGTATTCTCACTCCTCAAGGGTGGCTCAACGAGGGCAGCGTGCTGATTCGCGACAACAAAATTCTTGAAGTAACCAATTGCGATCTCGCCATCGTGGGCGCCAAGCTTATTGATGCCAAAGGCATGTATATCGTGCCCGGCGGTGTTGACATTCATGTTCATGGCGGAGGTGGCCGCGACTTCATGGAAGGCACCGAAGAGGCTTTCCGCACTGCCGTCAAGACCCACATAAAACATGGCACAACCTCAATCTTCCCCACCCTTTCCTCATCGTCAGTGCCTATGATTCAGGCAGCTGTCGACACCACCGAGAAACTCATGGCTGAGAAAAACAGTCCTATTCTCGGTCTCCACCTCGAAGGCCCCTACTTCAACATCAAGATGGCCGGCGGACAGATGCCCGAATATGTCAAGGATCCCCATCCCGAAGAATATATCCCCCTGCTCGAACAGTCACCCTGCATCAAACGCTGGGATGCCGCTCCCGAGCTCCCCGGCGCAATTCAGTTCGGCCGCTATGTAGCCGCCAAAGGCGTGCTTGCCTCTGTGGGTCACACCCAGGCAGAATATGAGGACATTCTCGCTGCCTATGAAGCCGGCTACTCACATGCCACCCACTTCTACAATGCAATGCCCGGTTTCCACAAGCGCCGCGAATATAAATATGAGGGCACTGTCGAAAGTATCTATCTCATCGACAACATGACCGTAGAGGTTGTGGCCGACGGCATACATGTGCCCCCCACAATTCTCCGCCTTGTCTATAAGATGAAAGGTGTTGAGCGCACCTGTCTCATCACCGACGCCCTCGCGTGCACCGAGAGCGACAGCAAGGAGGCCTTCGACCCCAGAGTTATCATCGAGGACGGTGTGTGCAAACTTGCCGACCACTCGGCCCTCGCCGGCAGTATCGCCACTATGGACCGCCTCATCCGCACTATGGTTCAGAAAGCCGGTGTGCCCCTCGAAGACGCCATCCGCATGGCCTCGGAGACTCCCGCCAAAATCATGGGCGTTTACGACCGCAAAGGCTCCCTGGAGCGTGGCAAGGATGCCGACCTTCTCATCTTCGACAAGGACCTCAACCTCCGCGCTGTCTGGGCAATGGGCGAGCTCGTTGAAGGCACCAACACAATCTGATTTTTCCAACCATAAATAATCTTGGTCATATTAGCCTAATTAAACCAATTAGACTAATATGACTTTGATTTTTAAATAATTATCTCAATGGAGATTGTCTACGAAGACAACCACCTGATGGTGGTCAACAAGGCGCCGGGCGAGATTGTTCAGGGCGACAAGACCGGCGATACCCCCATGTCGGAGTCGCTCAAGGCTTTTATCAAGGAGCGCGACAACAAGCCGGGAAATGTGTTTCTCGGAGTGGTTCACCGTCTCGACCGCCCCGTGGCCGGCCTGGTGATTTTTGCCAAGACCTCAAAGGCGCTTGCCCGACTCAACGACATGTTCCGCAACGGCGAGGTTAAAAAGACCTATCGCGCCCTGACCCGCAACAACCCTCCGCAGGATGAGGGAAGAATCGTGAGCTACATTTCCTATACCGAGCGCAACAACAAGTCCTACTCCTCGCCCACTCCCAAGCCGGGAGCAAAGGAGGCGGCGCTGACCTATCGCCTGATAGGCCACACCAAGTCATACAACATGCTTGAAATCAACCTTGAGACGGGACGAAAACACCAGATAAGAGTGCAGCTCGCCTCGATAGGGTGCCCTATACGCGGCGATCTGAAATATGGCGACAAGCGCTCAAATCCCGACGGATCTATCTCCCTCCAGGCTCACAAAATCGAGTTTGAGCACCCCGTGAGCCATAAACAAATCAGCCTCACGGCTCCGTGGCCGCAAGGCTGGCCCTCTGTCGAGGAATGATTTTTATCAAGTATTAAGCTTTAGCAGATAAGCGAGGAGGGAAGGGTGCGGCAGTTGTAGGTCGACGCCATCACCTCGCCATAGGCTCCCGCCGAGCGGAGAGCTAAAATATCGCCGCGGCTCACCTCGGGGAGAAGTTCATCCTTGCCGAAGCAGTCGCTCGACTCGCATATCGGTCCTACAACGTCATATTTCTCCTTCGGCTTGTCGGGCGAAGTGAGATTTTCAATAAGGTGGTGAGCCTGATAGAGAGCGGGTCGAATCAGCTCGGTAAATCCGGCGTCAACAATGGCAAACTTGCGGTTGAGGCCCTGCTTAACATAGAGCACCCTCGTTATAAGCGAGCCGCACTGACCCACGATAGCTCTGCCCAACTCGAAATGAAGTTCCTGACCGGGCAGCAGCTTCAGATTGTCGGCAAACACCTTGAAGTAGGCTTTGAAATCGGGTATGGGGTGAAGGTCGGGCTGCTCGTAATCAATGCCGAGGCCGCCACCCACATTGAGAGTTTTCAACCTGATTCCACGGTCATTAAACTCACTGTTAAGGCGGTTGACTATCTCACACAACATCTCAAAGGGTTTCATGTCGGTGAGCTGTGAGCCGATATGGAAATGCAGGCCGATGAGCTCCACACCTTTGAGGTTCATTGCCTCCTCAACCACTCCGGGGAGCATTTCAAGCGAGATGCCGAATTTGTTTTCCGACAATCCGGTAGTGATATAATGATGAGTGTGGGCGTCGATATTGGGGTTGACCCTGAGCGCAACCTTAGCCACCACGCCGCGTTCGAGAGCGAGCGCTGAAATGACTTCAAGCTCGGGCAGACTTTCAACATTAAAGCAGGCTATTCCGGCTTCGAGAGCGGTGATGATCTCCCAATCACTTTTGCCAACGCCGGCAAACACAATCTTGTCGGCGGGAAATCCTGCGGCAATAGCGGCCCTGATTTCACCGCCGCTCACAACGTCGGCTCCGAGACCGGCTCCCGATATCAGTTTCAGTATCTCGGGATTGGCATTGGCCTTGATGGCATAATGAACCTTAAAGCCGGGAAAGGCCGATGATTCCTTCACCTCGGTGAGTGTATCCTCAAGCAACGGCAGGTTATAATAATAAAAAGGAGTGGGCTGAGAGAGAAACTTTGCGACCGGAAAGGTATATTCTGTCATATAGCTTTTTTATAATTATTCAAAGAGAGCTTTGCTGAGGAGGTTGAGCGCTCTGACTTTATCCTGCTTGCGGATAAGCAGCGAGATGTTATAGTTGCTGCCACCATAGCTGATCATTCTCACAGGCACATCCTTGAGAGCATTGACAACCTCGGCCTCAAAGCCGCGGTTCTGCCACTCGAGATCGCCTACTACGCATACAATCACCATGTCGCGCTCCACGGTCACGGTGCCGAATTTCTTGAGGTCGTCGACCACGGCTTCGAGATTGCGCTCAGAGTCGATGGTTACGCTCACACCCACCTCCGAAGTCACGATCATGTCGATGGCGGTGTGGTGTGTCTCAAAAATCTCAAATACCTTGCGCAGGAAGCCGTAGGCCAGCAACATGCGGCCGCTCTTTATCTTGATGGCGATGATATTGTCTTTGGCGGCAACGGCCTTGATCGAGCGCGAGTTGGGAGAGTTATAGATAAGTGTACCCTCAGCCTCGGGCTGCATGGTGTTGAGCAATCTCACCGGTATATTGGCAAGCTTGGCGGGCAGAACGCAGGTGGGGTGGAGAATCTTGGCGCCGAAATAGGCCAACTCGGCAGCCTCCTCAAAGTGAAGCTCATGAACAGGCTTGGTGTTTTCAACAAATCTCGGGTCATTGTTGTGCATACCGTCGATGTCGGTCCAAATCTGAATCTCGTCGGCACCGATAGCTGCGCCTATCAGCGAGGCTGTATAGTCGGAGCCGCCGCGTTTGAGATTGTCGATTTCGCCATAGGCGTTGCGGCACACATAGCCCTGGGTGATATAGAGGTCGGCATCCTTATGTTCTTCAAGCAGGGCGGTGAGATGGGTGCGGATATAATCGGTGTCGGGCTCGGCGTTCTTGTCGGTGCGCATGAAATCGAGCGCGGGAAGCAGAGCCACGTTCACTCCCTTTTCCTGAAGGTAGAGGGTCATCAGCGCGGTTGAGATCATCTCGCCGCAAGCAAGTATCTCGCGCTCCTCAAAGAGGGTGAAGATCTCCTTGTTGAGCGAGCGGATAAAATCGAAGTTCTCACCAACGGCCTTGCGGGCTTTCTCGCGATATTCCTCGCTGTCGAAAAGCTCTGAGATCACATTCTCATATTTGGCTTGCAGCATATTGACAGTTTCCTTGGCGCCGGCGATATTCTTCTTGTAAAGATAATCGGAAATTTCGACCAAAGTGTTGGTAGTGCCCGACATAGCCGAGAGCACCACAATGTTTTTGCCGCGCTCGCAAATCAAGTCGGCCACATTCTTTATACGCTGTGCGGAGCCAACCGATGTGCCTCCGAATTTCAGGACTTTCATTAAGATATTAAAAAATAGCTTTGTTAATACTTTTGTCAGCTTAAATCAGCTTTTCCCGGCAAAGATAAAGCTTTATTTCGACCTGTGCAAATATAAAGCGTTTTCACATGCCGTTTTCCTCACTCATTACCGTAAGGGAGCGGCTGAGGCTTTTGCTGATAAGGGCATTTTTCTTAATTTTGCGCCCGATTTTGCAACCACGTCACGGCTGTTATCAGCCACTGACCCGCTAACTCGCCAATCGTCTCCCAATGAACTACTACATATCCAAAAACTACCGCCACCTCGGTAGCGGCGGCGACAAAGCCAAAACCGATATCGAGGCTATCCTCTCGGCCAATGGCTTCATCAATGCCGGACTCCCTCAAGGCCGTTCCAAAAACGCGGTCAAAGCCTACTTCACCACTCTTCTGAGCGTACACAAGGGAGTGAGCAAGCTCAAAAAGGATGATGTTCTGGTGTTGCAATATCCCCTTAAGAAGTATTATGACTTTGTGGTGTCGATGGCCGAGAAGCGCGGCGCGAAAGTTATTACGCTGATTCATGACCTCGGATGTTTCCGCCGTAAGAAACTCACCGTTGAGGAGGAGATCAGGCGCCTCAACCGCTCCTACGCATTAGTGGTTCACAGCCCGGCAATGCTCCAATGGCTGAGAGACCACGGCGTAACCACCCGCATGGTGATTCTCGGGATGTGGGATTATCTTTCCGATTCCCGCCCTGACTACTCAACCCTGGCCCCTGCTCCCCGCCCGAGGCTGGTTTTTGCCGGCAACATCAGCTCCTCGGCCAACGGATGGATATACCGCCTCGGCGAAAATGACCCCGATGTCGACCTCATTCTTTATGGAGGCGGCTTTGATAATAGTCAGAAAACTCCCAACATTATTAATATGGGCTTTGTGGAAAGCGACACCCTCATCTCCTCGGCTCAGGGTGACTGGGGAGTGGTGTGGTATGGCAGTTCGCTTGACGAAGGCGCCGGCCCTTTGGGCGACTATCTGAAATATAACGCGCCACACAAAACCTCGCTCTATCTCCGCGCCGTTCTGCCGGTAATAATCTGGGAAAAGGCTGCACTCGCTCCTATTGTCACTCAATTGGGTGTAGGAGTAGCTGTGCCCACGCTGCGCGACATCAGCAAACAGCTTGCAAACGTCACCCCTGAGCAATATGCCGACATGCGCCGCAATGTCGCTGCCGTATCAAAGAAACTCGCCACCGGCCACTTCTTCACCCAAGCCCTCCGCGACGCCCTGAAATAACTTCCGCTCTGCCCTATGGGGAGAAGTCAGAAGGTGCGACCGAGCACAACGGCGAAGTTGAAGTTATGGATGTTGGGGTTGTCGATCCAGGCGTTGTTCATGATGTAACTGATGTTCTTGAAGCCGAGATTCATTCTCGCTCCCACCGAGTATTTTCGAGAGAAAGTGAGGGCTGTGGCGAGGTGGAGACCTATGTCGCCGCGGTGGTAGGAATTGATAAAGGTGTCGGAATTGTTGAAATAGTTGGGCTTGGAGTTGATTTTAACCGACACGAGCTGACTGAGGTCGTTGATCTGCGCGCTGTAGATCGACTGGCTCTGCGACCCCGAGAAGCCGTAGGAATAATACATGCCGGCGTCGATGTTCCATCTCACCCGGGTGTCGACGTTAAACCTGAACTGCACATAGACGGGAATATTGAAATACCACGCCCTGTTGCGCAAAAAGATGTTGCTCACCGAGGTGACGGTGTTGTTGCTCACGGCGAAGTCGGTGCGATACTTGCTGAGGGTGACGTTGAGCTCGGTGCCGAGGCCCACGAAGTCCGAGATGCCAAACACTGCCACACCGCCCAGACCGATGTTCGAGCCGGGGTTGCTGTTCATCTGGCTTATTTCGTTAAAGCAGCTCATATAGTTTTCGGTCACCAGCGACCCGCCATACCATATATGAATCTGCGGCTCGATAAATCTTGGCGCAGGCCCGTGGTCGACAAACTTCTTTTTCGACACGCGGGTAGTGAGAGGCTCCGCTTCCTCGTCGGGGTTGGCGAGACCTTTGGCCGAACTCACCGGCTGAAAAAAGCACAATGCGGCGATTATGAGAGAAGCTGTCCTTGCGACAAAATATTTCCGTGACATAGCTGAAAACATATTGAGTGATGAATTTGGTGTTTCAAAAGTAGTGAAAAAATTTTGAAAAATCACAAACCCCTGCTAACTTTGCCAACAATTTGGCCGAAAGCAATCCTTTTGGCCCGATTGAAAACCTACTTTTTCAACCATTATCTAATAACCAATCTTTAGCACACCGTTGAAAGACGGTTGCTCACACTTACAAATTATAACCTTATGATAAGCCGGAAAAAACTTTGGATGTCGTCACGCGATTATCTGATGATTATTTTTGGAATTTTTCTTTATGCATTCGGATTCTCCGCATTCATCTTTCCCGAAAAGGTCGTTATCGGAGGTCTGGCCGGCTTCGGTACCCTTATCTACTTTATCACCGAAACATGGTTTGGCTACGGAGTGCCGGTAGCCATCACCCAATATCTCACCAACCTCACCCTGCTTGCCTTTGCATTCCGCACCGTAGGCAAGCAGTTTGTTTGGCGCACCATTTTCGGCGCCACCGTCATCTCGCTCTTCATCGGTGTTCTCACGCCGCTCTTCCCCAATCCCATCATTCCCGGTCAGACCTTCATGAGCGTGGTGGTGGGAGCCATCTTGTGCGGCACCGGCGTCGGCATGGTGTTTATCCACAACGGTTCGACCGGAGGCACCGACATCATAGCCGCTATGGTGGCCAAAAAGAGCAACGTCACCATCGGCCGCACGATGCTCTATTGCGATATGTGTATCATCTCCTCCTCATTCCTCCTCTTCCACAATGTCGACAAGGTTGTCTATGGTTTCATAGTGCTTGTGTTGTGCAGCTATTTCTGCGACCTCGTCATCAATACCAACCGTCAGGCTGTTCAGTTTACAATCATCTCCTCCCATTGGAAAGAAATCGCCGAAGCTATCACCGCCGAGGCCAATCGCGGTTGCACAGTATTTGAGGGCGTGGGCTGGTATAGCAAACACTCTGTGAAAATGCTCATAGTTGTGTGCCGCAAAATCGAGTCGGTAACTATCCACCGCATTGTCAAGAGCATCGACGAGGGAGCTTTCGTGACCCAGACCAATGTTAACGGTGTGTATGGCAAAGGCTTCGACACCATCAAGGTGAAGCTCAACAAGAAACATGAGGAACATCACCCCTCAACCCCTCTCCCCGAGCCTGTGCCCTCGATCGAAGAGGTGACAGTAACCAATCAGACTGACAAGGCTTAACAACACCACTCTGACTTTATGGCCGACAACTATCTCGAAAAACGAATGTATGACTACCGCTCCGGGAAACTTTCCACACCTTCCCGTCGCTCTGCGGGTGTCTCCTCGCGGAGTGTCAGGTCGGCTCTTTCCCAACTCAGGGTTTTGGTCACCGGGGGTGCTTCGGGCATCGGTCTCGCCATTGTCGAGGCGTTCAGAGCCGAAGATTGCCGCGTGGCGATGATCGACATTGACCGCGTTAAGGGCACTCATGCCGCCCAGGCCAACGGCAGCCGCTTCTATTGTGTGGATGTTTCCGACCCCGCAGCCTTAGGCGCTGCCATGGATGATATATTCACCCGTTGGGGCGACATTGACGTGATAGTCAATTGTGCCGGCGTATTCAGCCCGGCGCCGATTGAGCAATGCGACCCGGAGGCGTTTATGAAAATCCTCTCGGTCAACCTCCTTCCGGCCTATGTCACGGCCTCGCGGCTTGCCTCACGTCGCCAAACGCTCCCTGCTCCCAACCCCTACGGAGGGCGCATTATCAATATCACATCGACCCGCACCTTTCAGAGCGAACCCCACACCGAGGCCTATTCCGCTTCAAAAGGTGGACTCGTGGCCCTCACCCATTCGCTCATGGCCTCGCTCTCCCCTTACAGCATCACGGTCAATGCCATCGCTCCCGGATGGATTGACACCGGCCACTATCCGATAAGCGAAACCGACCGATTGTGGCACCCCTCGCGTCGTGTCGGAGTGCCCCGCGACATTGCCCGCGCCTGCATATGGCTCGCTCATCCCGACTCAGCTTTCATCAACGGCGAGACACTCACCATCGACGGCGGCGTGACCCGCAAGATGTATTACCCTCCAGAATCAGAATAAGAAAATTAAAACCGATCATCACATATTTGTATGAAAATCTCCAACAGGCCTTCAAAGGCTATAACCGCTTGCCTCTCGCTGGCATTGCTTGGCGGAGCCCAGTTGCTCAGCGCCCAGTCTGACACCATCAAGGTTGCCCGTATGCTCCGCTCGGAGCCGGTGACCGTCACCCCGCCCGCCATGCTCACCCCCACCGACGTCAACGGTCAGCCCTATAGCCTCAGCTCTCTGCTCGACCTCAACACAATGACTCCGCTCAAGGCTACTTTGGCCTGCGAATACGGCGATTCACTCCCCTATCCCGCCGCCGAAGCCAATCCCCTCCTCTCGGGACTGGAGTTTGTGATCGATGCCACAAGCTATATCCCCGACCTCAGATTTATAGTTCCGGCCGGAAATAAAATCAAGGTCGACGCCATGCCCCTCAACGGCAATTCGGTTGCCCTCCGCCCCGGCTCCCACACCGTCAATATCAGCCTCCTCGCCGAGTCATCTTCGCGCCCCGCAGCTGAAGTGAGCGTGGCCGTCGACTCAATCCACGCCTCAAAGATAGCTTTCCGTCTGCCCGACCAGAAGCGTCTCCCGTCGCTCAACGACTTTGCCGACGGAACCAACTTCTATAAATCAGAGCTTTCGCCCGACGGCTCGATGCTTCTCACCGGCTACAGCTTCACCCTGCCCGGCGGTCAGACGGAGTGGTACACCACCGTAACCCGCACCGACGGCTCAAATACCCGCATCGGCACCGAGCGCCGCGACAATCCCTCATGGATGCCCACCAGCAACCTCCTCTATGTGATACGCCAGGGTGAGAGCGGCCGTCAGCTCGTGACCCTCAACCCGGTCGACGGCACCGAAAAGGTGATATGCAAGCGTCTCCCCGACGGTCAGCTCACCATCGCCCCCGACGAAACTTTCGCCATAGTCAGCAAAGTGGATCAGGGCCCGATGGAAGGCGACGTTTATCAGATACTCGAACCTGAGGACCGTCAGCCCGGATGGCGCAACCGTGTGCAGCTGCTCAAGGTTGACTTTGCCACCGGCGTGGTTGAGCCGATCACATTCGGCAGCGCCCGCCTGAGCCTCAACGACATCTCCGCCGACAGCCGCAAGCTGCTCATCTCCATCTCAAAATCACGTCTCGAAAAGCGCCCCACCACCATCACCACCCTTGTGAACCTCGACCTCAAGACTATGAAGCTCGACACTGTGGCCGGTCCCGACGGATTTATCAGCTACGGTCAGTTCTCGCCCGACGGTAAGAAAGTGGCGGTGAAAGGCACACCCGAATCATTCAACGGCATTGGCCTCGACCTGCCCGAAGGCCGCACAGCCTCGATGATCGAAGGAGAGCTCTTTATCGTTGACCTCGCCACCAAAGCCGTCAGCCCCGTCACCGCCAACTTCAACCCCTCGGTCAATAGCTTTAAATGGAGCTTAGCCGACAACATGATCTACCTCACCGCCGAGGATTATGACCTCGTGAGCCTGTTCCGTCTCGACCCCGCCACCGGCAAAATCGGCGCCGTGAAGCAGCCCGAACAATATGTGAGCAGCTTCTCACTGCCCAATCAGGGCTACAAGCTCGCCCTTTTCGGTCAGAGCGACTCCAACTATCCCCGCCTCTATCTCGTTGACCTCAAGAATCAGCGTTCCACCCTCGTGGCCGACCCCAATGCCGCAATGCTCGCCAAACTTGACCTCGGCGAGTGTATCGACTGGAACTACGTGACCGAGCGCGGCGACACCGTTTATGCCCGCTACTACACTCCCGTCGACTTTGATCCCTCACGTAAATATCCCCTCATCGTCAACTACTATGGCGGTTGCTCACCCACCTCACGCACATTCTCATCGCACTATCCCCACCACCTCTATGCCGCCCAGGGCTATGGAGTGCTGGTAATCAATCCCTCGGGCGCCACAGGCCGCGGCCAGGAATGGGCTTCTCGCCATGTCAACACCGCCGGTCACGGCCCTGCTGAAGATATTATCGAGGGCACCAAGCAGTTCTGCGAACAGCATCCCTGGATCGACGCCTCCAAGATAGGATGTATCGGCGCCAGCTATGGCGGCTTCATGACCCAGTATCTCCAGACAATCACCGACATCTTTGCCGCCGCCATCTCCCACGCCGGTATCTCCGACCACACTTCCTACTGGGGCGAAGGCTACTGGGGCTACAGCTACAGCGAGGTGTCGATGGCCAACAGCTATCCCTGGAGCGAGACCGACCTCTATGTGAAACAGAGCCCCCTCTACAACGCCGACAAAATCCACACTCCCCTGCTTTTCCTCCACGGCGACTCCGACAACAATGTGCCTGTGGGTGAGAGCATCCAGATGTTTACCGCCCTCAAGCTGCTTGGCCGTGAGACTGCCTTTGTAGCCGTTGCCGACCAGGATCACCACATCCTCGACTACAACAAGCGCATCAAATGGCAGGACACCATCTTCGCCTGGTTTGAGAAATATCTTAAAGGTGACGACTCCTGGTGGAACGCCATGTATCCTCCCAAATCACTCTGATAATCATGGCTCAGGACACCAACCAGCAATTTGAGCAGGCCCTCGCAACCTGCCGCGCCATCTTTGCCGCGAAGCTCAACGACTATGGAGCTTCGTGGCGAATCATGCGCCCCTGCTCAATCACCGACCAGATATTCATCAAGGCCAAGCGCATCCGCTCGATCGAGACCAAGCAATGCACCCGTGTGGGCGACGGCATCCTTCCCGAGTTTATGGCTATCGTCAACTATGGGCTCATCGGGCTGATTCAGCTCTCGCGCCCCCTCACCGACTCGATCGACATGACTCCCGACGAGGCTCTCGCCCTCTACGACCGCTATGCCACCGAAGCTTTCGAGCTCATGAAGCGCAAGAATCATGACTATGACGAGGCTTGGCGACTGATGAGGGTAAGCTCCTATACCGACTTCATACTCTGCAAGGTGGAGAGAATCAAGGAAATCGAGCATCATCAGGGGGAAACAACAGTGTCGGAAGGCATCGACTCCAACTATTTCGACATCATCAACTATGCCGTCTTTGGCGTGATAAAACTTTCAGACTGACGCCCCTTCCGGATGACCGACTCAGCAAAACCATCTCCCGCTACCGCCACCCGGCCCGAGGCCAAGGCTCAGACCGACGCCCGTGCCCGTGCCGTGCGCTCCCGTCAGCGCATAGCCGTCTGGGCGCTCCGTCTGCTCGTCGGCGCGGTGTTTATTGTCTCCGGTCTGGCCAAGACCATAGATATATGGGGCTTTATCTATAAGATAGAGGACTATCTCACGGTGTGGCAATGGACTGTGCCGCGCAGTCTAGTTCTCATGGGAGCCACGCTGCTGGCCGGCTCGGAGTTTGTGGGAGGACTGATGCTGCTCACAGGCTGCTATCGCCGCATGAGCGTGAGATTTCTCTCGCTCATCATGGCCGGCATGTTGCCGCTGTCGCTCTATATCTATATAGCCAACCCGGTGAGCGACTGCGGATGTTTCGGCGACATGATAGTGCTGAGCAATCCCGCCACCTTCTGGAAAAATGTGGCTATCTGCCTCGCCCTGATACCCCTTTGGGCCTGGAACACCAGATTCCGCGGACTGTTTACCATTCATGTGCAGTGGCTCATAATGACCATACCCATCGCCTATGTGATAGTGGTGGCCAACTATGGCTATTTCATTCAGCCGATGGTTGACTTCAGATCGTTTCCCGAAGGCTCGATGCTGATTAAGGATGATGAAGCCGAAGAGAGCGACCCGGAGCTGGAGCCTGAATTTGTGTATAGCCGCAACGGCGAGACCCGCACCTTTACCATCGACAACCTTCCCGACTCGACTTGGGAATATGTTGACCGTATCGACAAGGTCAGCCCCGAAGACTTCGACACCGAGCTCGCTTTCTATGACCTCGAGGGCAACGAAGTGAGCGAGGATGTGATTTCCCCCTCCGGCAAGATGATGATTCTGATAGTGCCCCAGCTGTCACGCACCGATGTGTCGGCAACCTATTTTCTCAACGAGCTCAACAGCTTCATGACCCGCCAAGGGGGCGAAATGATAGCCCTTATAGCCGGCACGGAGAGCGACGTAGACTATTGGAAAGACATGTCGATGGCCGACTATCCCATCTACACCGCCGAGTCGACCATGCTCAAGGAAATGGCGCGCGGCAACATGGCCCTCATCTATGTTGACAACGGGCGGATAGTGTGGAAACGCAACCTCGCCTCGTTTGACACCGACCCCACCATTTCGATCAAAAACGTCGACACCCCCGCCTCGGCCGGAAGCACGATGTCGCTGAGCCTGATGGATGTTTCGATGGCCGCCCTGCTGCTTCTCATAGCCGTTTATCTGCTCGACTCAACGGGGCGTCTTGTAAATTGGGGTATCAAACGTAGGAAAAAATCAAAATAATAACTAACTTTGCACCGCGAAAGGCCCTAAGCCTCTCAAACTCACTGAGAGTATCACTCCGAAAATTCATAAACCCAAAATATATCCACCACTTCAATGAGAAAGAAAATTGTAGCAGGTAACTGGAAAATGAACACCACCCTGCCCGAAGGCCTCCAGCTTGCAAAAGAAGTTAACGAAGCTCTCGCTGCGCGCACTCCCAAATGCGGCGTTATAATCTGTGTGCCCTTCACACACCTCGCTCCCATCGCCAACGAAATCAACGCCGAAAAGCTCGGCCTCGGTGCTGAAAACTGTGCCGACCATCGCAGCGGCGCTTACACCGGCGAAGTTTCTGCTCCCATGGTTGCCTCGACAGGTGCTCAGTATGTAATTCTCGGTCACTCGGAGCGTCGTCAGTATTATGGCGAGACCTCAGAGACCCTCAAGGAGAAAGTTGCCCTCGCTCTCGAAAACAATCTCACCCCCATCTTCTGCATCGGCGAAGTGCTCGAGGAGCGTGAGGCCGGCAAACACTTTGAAGTTGTAAAGGCTCAGATCGAAGAGGCTCTCTTCAACCTCTCAGCCGAAGACTTCTCAAAACTCATCCTCGCCTACGAGCCCGTTTGGGCTATCGGCACCGGCAAGACCGCTACCGACGACCAGGCTCAGGAAATCCACGCCTACATCCGCGGTGTGATCGCCGACAAATATGGCAAGGAAGTTGCCGAAAACACCTCTATACTCTATGGCGGCAGCTGCAAGCCCTCCAACGCCAAGGCTCTCTTTGCCAAACCCGACGTTGACGGCGGCCTCATCGGTGGCGCCTCGCTCAAATGTGCCGACTTCATGGGCATAGTTGACGCCTGGAACTAATTTCCGACAATTTAACTCACACATTTCGGGGCGCACCCCACGCGAATCAGTTTTGACCTCTCGCTGCGCTGCGCCCCGATTTTTTCTTTTTTATCAACCCTCACTATGAAATCTGTATTCATCCTGCTCATCTCGCTGGCAGCCGCATTTTCATCGCTCGCCCAAACCCCTTCGGTGGTGAGGAGCATAACCGCGTCGGGCCGCAACAAGGTGGTTCAGCCGGCCAAACTCACCCAGATGCTTCAGCCTGTGACAACTCCGGCACTCACCGGCGCCGACGACGCCGGCAGTGAAGAGCTCCCCGCAGCCTCAACGGTCAAGGGGGCAGGATTCAGAGTGCAGATCTATTCCGACTCCAACAGCGAGACCGCTAAAAACTCTGCCAGGGCCAAAGCTGCCAACATCTCCTCGAAGTTTCCCGAATACCGCACCTATGTGACCTATAACTCACCCTACTGGCGACTCAGAGTGGGTGACTTCCGCACCCGCGAGGAAGCTGCCGAGGTGGCCGATATGCTCAAACACTCGTTTCCTTCCTATGCCAAGGAAATCAGAGTGGTTCACGACAGAATTAATACCCAACGCTAATGACCCAGCCTGTCTACGACAACGCAACCGTCGAGGCCATCGCCTCACACTATCGTGAAATTCTGAAACTCATCGGTGAAAATCCCGACCGCGAAGGGCTGGCCGACACCCCCATGCGTGCCGCCAAAGCTCTCTGCCATGCCACTTCGGGCTACAGCCTCACCGACAGGGAAGTGGTGGGCAACGCCCTCTTCTCCTCACCCGGCAGCGGCATGGTGACGGTAAAGGACATTGAGTTCTACTCGCTTTGCGAACACCATATCCTCCCTTTCTTCGGCAAAATATCGGTGGGCTATATCCCCGACAAAAAGATTTTGGGCATCAGCAAGCTGGCGCGCCTCGTTGACCTCTACGCCCGCAGGCTGCAGGTGCAGGAGCGACTGTGCGAGCAAGTGTGCAACTCCGTGATGGAGCTTTCGGGGGCCAAGGGAGTGATGGTGAGATGTGAGGGGCGCCATCTGTGCATGCAGATGAGAGGCGTTGAGAAACAGGATTCCTCAACCGTCACGATTGCTGTGAAAGGAGTGTTTGAAAACGACCCGGTGCTCCGCTCCGAGTTTCTTTCCTCGCTCTGAAAGGTCAGCGCCGCGGCAAACTTTTGATAATATCCTCCAACCGGTTGCGCACCTGAGTGAGCCTCGCCAGCGCGTTGGCCTTGCGCGACACCCCCTCGGGATTGACCCTGAGCATCTCCTGGGCGGCCTCAATCTTGAGTCCGCGAATCTTCACAAGATATACTATTGTGTGGAGCAGCTCCAGATTTTCAGGCGAATACAACCTCGTACCCCCGGCATTGCGTCGGGGTTTTAATTTTTTGAAACAGGTCTCCCAGAAACGCAGTGTGGAATAGGGCACACCGAGCATTTCCGACACCTCGTTAATGCGGTAGAACTTCTTGTCAAGACTGTCCATAGGGGCGAAGGTTGAATTTTAGTTTGCAAAAATACAAAAAAAACGCTACTTTTGTGCAATTTTATTGGCCTTTTAGGGCCAAATCGCAACATAGCAAACAAACTATCAATCAAATATGCTGACAGCTAAGCAAATACGCGAATCGTTTAAAGATTTTTTCCGTCAGAAACAACACCATATCGTGCCCTCGGCCCCTATGGTTATCAAAGATGACCCCACATTGATGTTCACCAATGCGGGTATGAATCAGTTTAAGGATATTATTCTCGGCAACGCTCCCGCCAAATATCCCCGTGTGGCCGACTCCCAGAAATGTCTGCGAGTGTCGGGCAAGCACAACGACCTCGAGGAAGTGGGCATGGACACCTACCACCACACCATGTTTGAAATGCTCGGCAACTGGTCGTTTGGCGATTACTTCAAGAAAGAAGCCATCGACTGGGCTTGGGAATATCTCGTTGACGTGCTCAAACTCGACCCCGCCCGTCTCTATGCCACCGTGTTTGAAGGCAGCCCCGAAGAGGGCATCGCCCGCGACGACGAGGCCGCCGGATATTGGGCAAAGCATCTCCCCGCCGACCATATAATCAACGGCAACAAGCATGACAATTTCTGGGAAATGGGCGACACCGGCCCCTGCGGTCCCTGCTCGGAAATTCACATCGACCTCCGTTCAGACGAGGAGAGAGCCGCCAAGCCTGGCCGTGAGCTCGTTAACCACGACCATCCCCAGGTAATCGAAATCTGGAACCTCGTGTTCATGCAGTTCGACCGTCATGCCGACGGCTCGCTCCATCCCCTCCCCGCCAAGGTGATCGACACCGGCATGGGCTTTGAGCGTCTCTGCATGGCTCTCCAGGGCAAGACCTCCAACTACGACACCGACGTCTTCACCCCCCTCATCGAAAAAGTGTCACAGCTCTCAGGCCTGAAATATGGCGAGAATCCCAAAGTCGACATCGCCATGAGGGTTATCTCCGACCATGTGCGCACTATCGCCTTCTCGATTGCCGACTCTCAGCTCCCCTCCAACGCCAAAGCCGGCTATGTGATTCGCCGCATCCTTCGCCGCGCCGTGAGATATGCCTACACATTCCTCGGCCAGAAACAGGCCTTTATGTATAAGCTCATTGACACCCTCATCGACTCGATGGGTGAGGCCTATCCCGAGCTCCCCGCCCAGCGCGACCTTATTATTAAGGTGATAAAAGAGGAAGAAGACTCTTTCCTCCGCACCCTCGAAAACGGCATCAAGATGCTCGACAGCGCCATCAGCGCAGCCCGCGCCAAAGGTCTTGACCGGATTTCGGGCGAAGAAGCCTTCACCCTCTACGACACCTACGGTTTCCCCCTCGACCTCACCGAGCTGATACTCAAGGAAAACAACATGACCCTCGACCGCAAGGGATTTGACGCCTGCATGGCCGCTCAGAAAGAGCGCGCCCGTGCTGCCGCCGCCACCGAAGCCACCGACTGGGTTGTGGTGAAACAGGGCGACCCCCAATTTGTTGGTTATGACGCCACCGAGTGCGCCACCGGAATACTGCGCTACCGCAAGGTGAAACAGAAAAAGCAGGAATACTATCAGATCGTGCTTGAACAGAGCCCCTTCTACGCCGAAATGGGCGGTCAGGTGGGCGACAAAGGCACCCTGAGCAACGGTGACGACACCATCGAAATCTTCGACACCAAGCGCGAGAACGGCATGGCAGTGCATCTCTCCACCTCCCTGCCCGCCGACCCCTCGGCCACATTCATAGCCTCGATCGACAAGGAGGCCCGCATGGCCACCTCGGCCAACCATACCGCAACCCACCTGCTTCATCAGGCCCTGCGCGAGGTGCTCGGCTCACATGTTGAGCAGAAAGGCTCGTTTGTAAGCCCCGACATGCTCAGATTTGACTTCTCACACTTCCAGAAAGTCACCCCCGAGCAGCTCCGCGAGGTTGAGCATATCGCCAACCGCCGTGTGCGTCAGGCCATTGCCCGCAACGAGCGCCGCAACGTGCCTATCGCCGAAGCCCGCGAAATGGGAGCTATGGCTCTCTTCGGCGAGAAATATGGCGAAGAGGTGCGCGTGATTGCCTATGGCGACAGCGTGGAGCTCTGTGGCGGTACTCACGTTGAAAACACCGGCAACATCGGCATGATTCGCATTATCGGCGAAAGCTCTATCGCCGCCGGCATCCGCCGTATCGAGGCCATCACCGGCGCCGCCGTTGAAAACGCCTTCGACCGCATCTCCGACAGCATCCAGCAGGTTGCCACCCTCCTGGGCGGTTCGCCCGACGTGGTAGCCGCCGTTAAGCGCGCCATTGCCGAAAACAGCGAGCTCCACACTCAGGTAGAGACCTATTTCAACGAAAAAGTCACCTCGCTCGCCAAAGAGCTTATCGAAAAGGCCGACGTCAACGCCAACGGAGTGAAGGTTGTCAAGCTCCGCGGCACCTTCCCCGCCGACCTCGTCAAGTCGACAGCCTTTGCCGTGAGAGCCGCTTCGCCTGAAAACACCGCCTTTGTGGCCGCCACAAGCGAAGTGACCGGCAAACCGCTCCTCACCGTCATGCTCACCGACGACGTGGCCGCTACCGGCATGAGCGCCGCAGCCATAGTGCGCGAAGCCGCCAAAAACATCAAGGGCGGCGGCGGCGGTCAGCCCGGATTTGCCCAGGCCGGCGGTAAGAATGTCGACGGTCTCGCTACCGCCTTCACCGAAATGGTCGAAAAGATCAATTCATAACAACTCCCCCTCCCGATTTTTCTCACTTTCAACTCAATCTATCATTATGAGCAAAATTCTATTACCCATAGTATGCCTCACGGTTGCCGCTTCTGCCGCAGCCGAGTCAGACCTGCCCAATCCCGGCTTCAGGGAGTGGGTCAACTGTGTGCCCTGGACCTCGACCGGCAACACCACCCCTCTCGGTGGCCAGCCCAAAAGCTGGACCATCTCAAACGTCATAGGCATCGCAGGCACCGGAGCAACTGAGGTGGGCGCCCAGGCTCCCGGCCCTTTCGGCTCTGTAGCCGTTAAGATTACCAACACCCCCAACAAGATCATGCCCACCCAGTCGGTGCCCGGCTATTTCACCCTCGGCACCACATGGTCAACCTCAGTGATGGGCAAGGATAATGATGGCGGCACATTCGGCGGCTATGCCTTCACCACCCGCCCCGACGCCATTCACTTCGCCTATAAGACCGAAGGCGAAATCAGCGCCACCACCCCCGCCACCTTTGTGGCTTATCTCTGGAAAGGCACCTACACCCAGGCCGACGTGCCCGGCAATATCAGCCTTTTGGCCTCAGGCCTCCAGACCGTCAACATGGTTAACCGCGACCGCAACATCCTCGGCATGGAGACAGCCAAGGGTGGTGATGTGACCACTACCGACGGCGCCGCTCTGATCGCCAAGGCTATCGAGAGCATCTCGACCCCCTCGGCCGAATTCACCGAAGCCAAGATCGAGCTCACCTATCTCAACGACGAGATTCCCGAGATGATCAACATCATCTTCGCCGCCAACGATTATTTTGCCGATGCCTCGACTATCAAGCAGGGCAACGCCATCACAATCGCCAACGTCAAGACCGTTTACTACAGCACCCTCTCGTCGCTCACTATCGGCGGCACTCCCCTCGCCGGATTCGATCCCTCGGTTTATGACTACACCGTGGAGAAGCTTCCCGAGCTCAGCGACATCAACGCCGTGGCCAATGGCAAGAGCGCCAAAGTGTCGATCGCTCAGAACGGCAACACCATCACCATCACCGTCAACAACCCCGACGGCGCTGACAACGACGGCGAGTCAACCCACACCTACACCCTCACCGCCGAGGGCGACAAACCGGCCGACGGCACTCAGTATGCCGGCAAGCTCGTTGTTGAGCTCGCAGGCTCTCCCATAACTGCCGACGGCGGCGAAGACGCCACCATCACCATCACCCCCACCGGCAACAACACCGTGTCGTTCCTCCTGCCCAACCTCTCGCTCGGTGACCTCGGCACTCTCGGCGACATCAAGCTCGACAACGTTTCGACCTCTGTCAACGGCACCGTCACCACCTATAGCTGCTCGGTAACCGACTTCCCCGTTATGGGCGGCGCCATCATCGCCGACTCTGTGAAGCTCGACGGCACCACCGACTCCGCTACCGGCATTGCCGACATGACTATAGAAGTTATCTGGCTGGATATGCCTATCGTCTGCACCTTCAAGGGCAAAGACACCGGCGCCGGCATATCGGCCGTAGCTGCCGACAATGCCCCCGTTGAATACTTCAACCTCAACGGTGTGCGCCTCAGCGGCGACAACCTCCCCGCCGGCATCTACGTGCGCCGCCAGGGCAACGCTGTCACCAAAATCATCGTCCGCTAATCCCCCACGCGCTTTTGCGCTCGGATCCCCCCTACAAGAGGCTGTGTCAAAATAGGCGCAGCCTCTTTTCTTAATAAACTGCTGAAAAACATAAAACAAAGCCTCGACTTTCCCAAGCCGGGGCTTTGTCATGTCAAAAAGTTTTTGTAACTTAGTGGCATAAAACAAATTAAATGTCCACAAAGATACACTTTAAATCTTACATGCCCAACCAAATGGTGCTTTTTCCGCAAAGAATCGATGAGGATATTGCGGAAAATGACCCTGTGCGTGTTGTAGACTCCATTGTCGAGAGTCTGAATCTTGAGGATTTCAAGAAATTATACCGTGAGCGCGGCCGCAGTCCATACAATCCCAAAATGTTGCTCAAGGTTGTGATCTACGCCTACATGAACAACATCTATTCATGCCGCAAGATAGAGAAACGGCTGCTTCGTGACATCCATTTCATTTGGCTGGCGGGATACAGCAAGCCTGACTTCATAACCATCAACCGTTTCCGCAACCGTGTGAAGAATGAAATCAACAATATCTTCACACAACTGGTGCTCATACTGGCTGACAAGGGCTTTGTCAGTCTGGATGTAGAGTATATTGACGGCACCAAAATAGAATCCAAGGCAAACAAGTACACGTTCGTATGGCGCAAGACCATAGAGAAGA
>CAYLMR010000021.1:0-28920 GCA_964384885.1 uncultured Bacteroides sp. | reverse complement strand
TAAAAAATAATTTGAATTGCCCCTCCCCGCCGATATTCATATTGTATAGAGAAGATGGGTACGCCAATCTGTTCTGAAAATATGGAAAAAACCACATAAAGAAAACATTTTCAATGTAAAGCAATATAGATTAAAAAACTTTCATTAACTTTGCGTCCGAACAAGTATCATTATATTGTTTCTTCCCTCTAAACGGTCGTGAACCGATATCAGGGCAGTTAAATATCGAAAAGCGTTATCCAAACGCCGTCTTCTACATTCGGAAACTTAGGACACTTCCAAATTACAGATGAAGATAGTGCAGTGGTAGACGCTCATGTATGGTCGTATATTTATGTCGGGCTGTTTTATATACAGTCCGCCAATGATTATATTACCTCTAACGTGGGCTGATCGACTGCTTATCCTTCTGTAATAGGCAGTCCTAAGGCCTCGAATGTGGGATAAGCAGGATAGCAGTTCCCACGTTTTTCGTTTATATCCACTTAAAAAGCCGAATCAGGGAGCTATAGGCATATCATTTTATGAAAAGACTAAATCTTTTGTCAGCCGTCGGAATTATAGGTATTTCCGTACTTCTATCAAGCTGTAAATCAACCAAAGAGTATCTCATTACATCGGGAAGCGAGAATCTACAAGCACTCACAAAAATCACTGATAACGCTGGACAAACAATTAGCGCAGTCGCCACTTCCCCAACTTCTCCGACGATTTTCCTTGCGGTGTGGAATGGTGCCGCTCAAAATATCTACAAAAAAGAGAATCCCACCTCTGCAGCAATGTCACAAATAACAAGCGGTGACATCAACTGCTCATTACCCGCCTATAATCCTGCTACTGACCGCCTTGCATTCACCTACCGCACACGCTATGATAACTCCTCGTGGACCAAAGGCGACATCTATACCTTAGGATTCAACAATGTAAACGCACTTTCACCTGTTACTCAATCGGCAACAATTGAAGAATATAACCCATCATTCACACCCGATGGAGAGATTATTTGTTACCAAAGCAAGGCAGGAAGTTCAGGTGAAATATGGACCAAGAACCTTAAAACAAACGAAACCACACTTCTTGGCAGCGGAATGTTACCAAAAATTTCTCCCGACGGCAGTAAAATCGTATTTTCCCGATATAAGAATAGTGCACCCGACTCACCCGCAAGCATTTGGGTTATGAATATTGACGGAACTAATGTTACTGAGATAATGAGCAACCCCAACCAAAGAATGTTCTCTCCCTCCTGGAGTCCTGACGGCACAAAGATTGTTTTCGAAGCTGCCTCTAAGAAAGGCGGGAAATATAACACCTCAGATATTTTCTTAATGAATTCTGACGGAGGTGCCCTTACTCAGCTTACCACAAATGATTCCAATGATACCAGTCCTGTATGGAGCTATGATGGTTATATCTATTTCATATCCGACCGCGGAGGAAAAAAAGGCAATAATCAGGTTTGGCGATTCAGAGCTAATTGATACGATCAAGTAATCTTACAATAATAAGACAATGGGGGCTGATTGCCTCATCATTAGTCATTGGCCTTATCATTTATATTCTGTTTCGACAAGATGTTCTATTCCTCGAATTTCTCTTCAATTTTAAGGATGGAATTTTCAGTGATTTGGATCTAAGCCACCCGTTGTCATATTTTATAGTATATTGCCTTCCGGATGGATTATGGTATTTGGCACTGCTTCATACCAACTATCTTATAAGTAATCTATTCCACACCCCTGATGGCAAGTGTTCTTCGATAATCAATATAATTGTCATATCTGCACCCTTTATTTTGGAAATAGGACAAGCAACCGGCTACTTGGCAGGCACATTTGACATCTGGGATATTTTGACATATTTGACCACCATAATCATATACTCGTTATGTATAAGAAAAAAATTGGCAACGGAATGCAAATAATGGCATTGTTTTTATTCACTATCATGGCACTGGCATGTGTATCAAAATCATCCTTGGTAAATGGGACCAAAGATTTGAAACATAAAAACTCAGCCATTTCCAGCCCCAAAGAGGGCGCTGCTGTTGAAATTCCCATTGATTCACTAACACTATCTAATGATTTTGCATTGCTTTGACCGTGCACTTTAAATTAAAGAATGGGAGATATACATTTATCACAAGTGTGTATCTCCTATTTTCATATACTCACATCTAACATGATGGGAAGGGTGAAATTTGTTGGGGGAAAATGAGGTGAGTTTTAACGGGAAACGTTATCTTTGCAAAAAACTCCCGTAATGCCCCCGCAGAGCGTGACGGCATAAATCTCAATCATATAATTTTGCAATGAACAAGTTTCTGATTAGCGCCATAGCAGCCTGTATGGCTCTGAGCGCAACCGCCAACGAACCGCAAGACGCCCTCAAAGTCTCCGACACCTCAGCCCATCAGCCTCCCCGCTCGGTGCCCTATGTTCCCACTCAGGAAAATCTCGAGGCACGACAGCAGTTTGCCGATGCAAAATTAGGTGTTTTCATCCACTGGGGCATCTACAGCATGTTCGGCCAGGGAGAGTGGTATCTCCAGAACTCCGGCATGAGCCACGACGAGTATGCCAAGGCGGCCCGCGGATTCTATCCCGCCGACTTCAACGCTCAGGAATGGGTGAGCGCCATCAAGGACGCCGGGGCCAAATATATCACCATCACCTCGCGCCATCACGACGGTTTCTCGATGTGGGACACCGACCAGTCGCCCTATAATATCGTCGACGCCACCCCCTACGGCCGCGACATTCTCAAGGAGCTCGCCGAAGAGTGTGAGCGTCAGGGCATAGGCCTCAACTTCTACTACTCTCACATCGACTGGACCCGCGACGACTATCCCACCGGCCGCACCGGTAAGAAAACCGGCAAGATTCCCGAAAAGGAGAACTGGCCGCAATATTACGACTTCATGAACAAACAGCTCACCGAGCTGCTCACCAACTACGGCAAGATCGGCGCCATTTGGTTTGACGGCCTCTGGGATCACGACAGCGACTCGATACCCTTCAACTGGGAGCTGGAAAAACAATACGACCTCATCCACTCATTGCAGCCCGCATGTCTGGTGGCCAACAACCACCACTGTGACGTAATCGAGGGTGAGGATGTGCAGATATTCGAGCGCGACCTGCCCGGCGACAACTTCGCCGGCCTCTCCACCCAGTCGGTCACCAACAAGCTCCCCCTCGAAACCTGCCAGACCATCAACGGCTCATGGGGCTACCGCGCCGTTGACGACAACTACAAGACCCCCGACCAGCTCGTAAAACTCATTGTGGGCGCCGCCGGCCGAGGAGCCAACCTGCTGCTCAACGTAGGTCCCCAGCCCTCGGGCGCAATCCCCGACAAGTCGCTTGAGCGTCTGCGTGAGATAGGCAAATGGATGAGACGCAACGGCGAGACCATCTATGCCACCACCGCCGGCCACATTCCCCCTCAGCCGTGGGGATGCACCACCCGCCGCGACAACAAGCTGTGGGTTCACATCACCGAGCCGAGCCAACTCGCCACCGATGAAGCCGGCTTCCTCACCCTCGACATTCCCGAACAAAACCGCATCAAGTCGGCCCGTCTCTTTGAGTCGGGCGCTCCCGTGGCCTTCAAGCGCGTAAAGACTCCCGAAGGCTATGTGACCCGCCTCAACATTCCCTCCGACGGCGAGCCGCAGCCCGACCTCATCGTTGAGCTCACCGAGAAATAATCCCCTCCACACCTTAAATCACCAACCGGATGAAACCTATTCTCGAAGTGTGTTGCGCCGACATTGAGAGCGCAATAGCAGCCTCTGAAGGTGGAGCGCAGCGCATTGAGCTCTGCTCGGCCCTGAGCGCCGACGGCCTCACCCCCTCGGGAGCGCTGATAGCCGCCGCCCGCGCCCTGCCCGGGTTGAAACTTCATGTGCTCATAAGGCCGCGCGAAGGCAATTTCGTATATACCCCCTCCGAACAGGCCGTGATGATGGCCGACATAGGTCTGGCCGCCGACCTCGGCGCTGACGGTGTGGTGATAGGCGCCCTCACCCCCCAGGGGGAGCTCGACATTCCCCTCTGCATGGCTCTCGCCTCGAAAGCCACCTCGCGGGGTCTCAACGTCACCTTCCACCGCGCCTTTGACCAATGTATCGACCCCTTCAACGCCCTCGAACAGATAATAGCTATGGGGTGTAACCGCCTGCTCACCTCCGGACAGGCTCCCACAGCCGCCGAAGGTGTGAAAATGATAGCCGACCTGCAGCGTCTCGCCGGCTCACGCCTCATCGTAATGCCCGGCGCGGGCGTCAATCCCTCCAATGCCGCCAACATCCTCACTGCCACCGGCTGCACGGAGATTCACTCCTCCTGCCGTATGCCCAACAGTCTTATAAGCTCTCCCGCAGTAGTCGCCAATATCTTAAGAAACATCTCAAAATGACACTCCGCAGTCTCCTTATCCCTCTGCTCGCTCTCCCCGCCCTGGCCTCGGCCCAGAAACCTGCCACTTCAACCCTCACCCCTCAGGGTGAAGAGTATCTCGAATTTCTATACTCCCGCATGCCGGTGGCCGACTCGATCGACCGCCCCCGCAGCTTCTGGGAGGAGAATGTTGCGGTTGCCCTCAAGGCCCGCGAGGAAATGCCGTGGGGCAAGACAGTGCCCGAACGTGAGTTCCGCCACTTTGTGCTGCCCGTGAGAGTCAACAACGAAGACCTCGACAGCTCGCGCACCGTGTTCTACCGCGAACTCGCCCCAAGAGTCAAGGGGCTGAGCATGAAGGACGCCGCCCTCGAAGTCAACCACTGGCTGCACGAAAAAGCCAACTACCGCCCCAGCGACTCGCGCACATCCTCCCCTCTCGCCACCGTGAGAACCACCTGGGGACGCTGCGGCGAGGAATCAACCTTTGGCGTAGCCGCCATGCGCTCGGTGGGTATTCCCGCCCGCCAGGTCTACACACCCCGCTGGGCCCACACCGACGACAACCACGCCTGGGTTGAGGTGTGGATCGACGGCAAATGGCATTTTCTCGGAGCCTGCGAGCCGGAGCCGATTCTCGACCTCGCATGGTTTAACGCTCCCGCCGCCCGCGGTATGCTGATGGCTACCAACGCTTTCGGCCACTATGACGGCCCCGAGCAGCAGCTCTATCAGGACAGCTGCTACACCCGCATCAACGTCACTGACACCTACGCTCCCCTGCGCCGCGCCGAGGTAAAGGTTGTCAATCCCGACGGCACCCCCGCCGTTGGCGCGCCGGTGAGCTTCCGCCTCTATAACTACGCCGAGCTCTATCCCCTCTTCTCCACCCGCACCGACGCCAACGGCATGGCCTCGCTGCTGTGTGGCTATGGCGACATCACCGCCTGGGCCTCCAACCCCGCCACCGGCCAATTCGGAGTGGTGGAAATCGAAGCCGACGCCAAAGAGCCCGTCACCCTCACGCTCAGCGCCGACGGTGGCCTGTCGCAGCCGATCGACCTTACCCTCACTCCCCCCGCTCCCTCGGGCAACCTCCCCAAGCCCACCGAAGAGCAGGTAGCCGAAAACGCCCGCCGCTTTGCCTATGAGGATTCGCTGCGCAACAACATCAACTCACGCTTCTTCAACGAAGCCACCGCTACACAATGGATTGCCGACAATCTGCCCGCCGGCCTCGCCAACCCGGCAAGAATAGCCTCACAGCTCGTGGGCAGCTATGGCAACTATGCCGTTATCTCCGACTTCTTCAAGCAGGCCAAAGACCCCGACAACGCCTCTCAGTTCCTCGCCTATCTCTCTGAGAAAGACCTGCGCGACGTCACCGCCGAGGTGCTCGCCGACAGCTACACCAACCGTCTCGCCGCCGGTAAGGAGCCTGTGACTCCCCGCGTGGCCAATGAGCTGCTGACACCTTTCTGCGGATTTTTCGACTCAGTGGTGCCCGCCTCGCTCGCCGCTTCATGGAAAGAAAATCCCGACCTAATCCCGGCATGGATTTCAGAAAACATCACCACCGTCAACGACCGCAACCCCAACCGTCTCTGCATCTCGCCCGAGGGTGTGTGGAACTCACGCATGGCTGACTCAAAATCAAAGGATATATTCTTTGTGGCGCTCTGCCGCTGGCTCGGTATTCCGGCAAGAATCAACGCCGTGACCGGCCTCACCGAGTGGGGTGAGCCCCTCGAAGTGATCGACCTCGAATCGACCGCCGAAGCCGCTCCCGCCGCCGCTCCCGCTATCCTCACCCTCACCTATCCCGAGGGTCAGATACCCGCCGATCCCACCTATTACATTCACTTCACCCTCTCGTCGATCGACAGCGACGGTGTGCCTCAGCTGCTCAACTATGACGACGACACCCCCCTCAGCTCACTCAACCCGATAAGCCTCGCCCCCGGCCGCTATCTGCTCACCACAGGCCGCCGCATGGCCAACGGCTCGGTGCTCGCCCGCCTGGAGCTGCTCGACCTCAAAGCCGGCGAAAGCCTCAGCCACCCGCTCACCATCACCGACAACCCCAACGAAATCAGCGTGATAGGCTCGTTTAACGCCGATCCTCTCCTGCCTATCACCGGTCGCGGATATTTCATTCTCGCAATGATAGCTCCCGGCCACGAGCCCTCGTCTCACCTCCTCAACGAGCTGGTTTCCAACCGTCAGGCCATAGAACAGTGGGGCAAGAAGGTAGTGCTTCTCTTTGCCACTGAGGAAGATATGGCTAAATTCGACCGCAGCAAATTTGCCGGCCTGCCCGAGAATGTGGTGTTTGGCGTGGATACCGACTCGGCCTATCTCAACGCCCTCGCCCATGAATTTGGCTTCGATCCCTCCAAGTCGTCACTTCCCGCCCTCATCGTGGGCGACACCTTCAACAGAGTGGTGTTTATGTCGACCGGCTATAACGTGGGCCTCGGCGAGCGCATAGCCTCGATGCTCCCCCGCCTCAAAGAGTAATCGTCAATGAATCCACTGGTTATCATACCCGCCAGAGGAGGCAGCAAGGGAGTGCCGGGCAAAAACATCGTTGACCTCGGCGGCAAGCCCCTCATCTGCCACACCATCGACGCCGCCCGCGAGGTGGTGGGCGATGACCGCATCTGCATCTCGACCGACTCCGAGGAAATCGCCTCGGTGGTGAGAGACTATGGTGTGGAGGTGCCTTTTATGCGCCCTGCCGAGCTGGCGAGCGACAAAGCGGGCACCTATGAAGTGCTGCTCCACGCTCTCGGCTGGTATGCCGACCACCGCGGCCTGCGCCCCGACACAGTGATTCTGCTTCAGCCCACATCGCCGTTCCGCACCGGAGATCATCTCCGCGAAGCCCTCGGCCTCATGACTCCCGACCTCGACATGGTGGTGAGCGTGGCCCCTGCCAAAACCAACCCCTACCTCAACTGCTATGAGGAAAACGAGCAGGGTTTTCTCAACATCTCGATGGGCGAAGGAAAGATAAAATGCCGCCAGGACGCTCCCGACGTGTGGGAATATAACGGCGCCATCTATGTCATCAACACCGGTTCGCTCCTTGCCGGACCGCTGAGCGGATTCACGCGCCGCCGCAAATATGTGATGACTTCCGAAGACTCGGTTGACATCGACACCCCTCTCGACCTCGACCTGGCCCGGCTGATATATCAACGCAAAAACCTCAAATCCAATCAATCATGACACAGCATAACCAATCAATCGAAAAAGCCCCCATAGTGTTCACCCCCCTGTTTAAGGAACTTATATGGGGTGGCGACAGAATACTCCGCTTCAAAGACCTCACCCCCGACGACCGCAAGATAGGTGAAAGCTGGGAAATCTCCACTCTGCCCGGCAATGAGTCGGTGGTTGAATCGGGTCCCTACAAAGGCCTCACCATCAATGAGCTCACACAGCGCTTCGGTAACGAGCTGCTCGGCAAGAAGGTGGTGGAGACCTATGGCGACACCTTTCCTCTGATGATCAAGCTCATCGACGCCAATCAGAATCTCTCGATTCAGGTTCACCCCAACAATGATCTGGCAATGAGGGTACACAACCGCCCCGGCAAGACCGAGATGTGGTATGTGATCGACGCCCTCCCCGGCGCCGGCATCTACTCCGGTCTGCGCAATCCCCTCACCCCTGAGGTAATCAAGGAGAAAATCAACGACCAGACCCTCATCAACGACCTCGCCCTCCACCCCTCCTCAAGCGGCGACATCTTCTTCATACCCGCAGGACGTATTCACGCCATCGGAGCCGGCAACCTCATCGCCGAGATTCAGGAGCCGAGCGACATCACCTACCGCATCTATGACTATGGCCGCAAGGATGCCAACGGCAATCCCCGCGAGCTCCACACCGAGCTGGCCTCTCAGGCCATCGCCCCCGAGCGCAATGCCGACGTGCCCCCCACCCGCGCCAACCCCGAGCTGAGCGACACCTGTGTGGTTGACTATCCCCGCTTCAACACCCGCCGCATCCTCGTTGACGGCAAGACCACAATCGAGCCCAATGAGGATTCCTACACCGTGTTGATGTGTGTCGACGGAGAGGCTACCCTCAGCTATCCCGGCGGAGAAACCAAGCTCCGCCCCGGCCTCACTCTGCTTCTCCCCGCAGTGATGCCCGAGGTTGAGGTCAACGGTCGCTGCACCCTGCTGCTCGTGAGATCATTCGCCGAATAAGCGGCCCGACTGTAGGGAAATAGTCTGCCCGGGCTTAAACTTAATCTCCGTCAGACTCCGATAATCCAAATCTTTTGATTATTTTTGCTTCCGCTCTCCCCCTTAACCGATTTCAGTCAATCAATCTATCAATACCATGACCAACGTTAAATCAACCGCAGCCCCCTCTACCGGGCGCAATATCTACCCCTGGGTAGTGGTGGGTCTGCTCTGGGTCGTAGCCCTGCTCAACTACATGGACAGGCAGATGCTCTCA
Organism: uncultured Bacteroides sp.; assembly: GCA_964384885.1. Lineage (GTDB taxonomy): Bacteria > Bacteroidota > Bacteroidia > Bacteroidales > Muribaculaceae > Paramuribaculum. Next base: position 20,038 of record CAYLMR010000021.1, on the reverse strand, counting down.
ACCATGCAACAGGCTATCGGCGAGACCATTCAGCCTATCCGTGACCCGGCCAACTTCGGCCGACTCATGGCCATCTTTCTCTGGATCTACGGCCTGATGAGCCCCGTGTCGGGCGCTATCGCCGACCGTCTGAGCCGCAAATGGCTCATTGTGGGCTCGCTGCTTGTGTGGTCGTCGGTAACCCTGGCCATGGGATTCTGCACCACCTTCAACCAGATATTCTGGCTGCGCGCCCTTATGGGTGTGAGCGAAGCTCTCTACATACCCGCCGGCCTCAGCCTCATAGCCGACTACTTCACCGGCTCGGCCCGCTCGCTCGCCATAGGCATCCACATGACCGGTCTCTACACCGGTCAGGCTCTCGGCGGCTTCGGCGCCACAGTGGCCCACGCCTTCTCATGGCAACACACCTTCCTGGTGTTTGGTATCGTCGGCATTGCCTATGCCGTAGTGCTGGCCCTCGCGCTCAGAGAGAAACGCCGCACCCCCTCCGACCATGCCGTAGGAGTTGACGACACCGACGCCACCACCATGAATATCTCCAAGAAGGAGAGTGTGGTCAAGACCTTCGCAATGATATTCTCGAATATCGCCTTCTGGGTGATACTCTTCTTCTTCGCCACCTCGTCGCTTCCCGGCTGGGCCACCAAAAACTGGCTTCCCACCCTCTTTGCCGAATCGCTCGGCATCTCTCCCGCAGAAGCCGGCCCGCTGGCTACCATCACTATCGCCGTGTCATCGTTTATCGGCGTGATGGTCGGCGGCCCGATGAGCGACCGCTGGGTGAAACGCAATCTGCGCGGACGCATCTACACCTCAGCCATCGGCATGGCCCTGATGATACCCGCCCTTATACTTATAGGTGTGGGCCACTCCCTCCCCACCGCCATCGCCGCCGGCCTCTGCTTCGGTCTGGGCTACGGCATGTTTGACACCAACAACATGCCTATCCTGTGTCAGTTTATTCCGGCCCGTCAGCGCGCTTCGGCCTACGGCCTGATGAACATGACCGGCGTGTTTGCCGGCGCCGCCGTGACCGAGATTCTCGGCTCATGGGCCAAAGAGGGTGACCTCGGCACCGGTTTCGTGGTGATGGGAGCCGTGCTGGTAGTTGCAATGGTGCTCCAGCTCACACTGCTCCGCCCCAAATCAGACGACGCAATCTAACCAACCGGGATTAATCCCGACCTCTCCCGATTAATCTCGATTAATCACGATAAATCCCGAAAATCTCGAAAATAACAACCAATAACCCCCGCTAACAAATGAAATTTGAAAAAATAGAGGGCCTCATCGACGCCCCTTTCACCCCCTTCCACCCCAACGGTGACCTCAACCTCGAACCCATCCCCGCCTATGCCGCCATGCTCATGGCCAACGGCATGAAAGGTGTGTTTATTAACGGCTCATCGGGCGAAGGCTATATGCTCACCGTCGACGAGCGCAAGCAGCTCGCCAAAGCGTGGATCGACGCCGTGGGCGAAAATCCCGACTTCAAGGTAATCGTGCATGTAGGCAGCTGCTGTGTGCGCGACTCACGCGAACTTGCCCGCCACGCCGCCGAGCTCGGCGCCTGGGGCATCGGCGCCATGGCTCCCCCCTTCCCCAAAATCGGCCGCGTGGAGGAACTCGTGAAATATATCGAAGAGATAGCCTCAGCCGCTCCCGAGCTCCCCTTCTACTACTACCACATCCCCGCCTTCAACGGCGCCTATCTCCCCATGATAGAGCTGCTTGAGGCTGTTGACGGCCGCGTGGAGAATTTCGCCGGCATCAAATACACCTTCGAGAGCCTCTATGAGTATAACCAGTGCCGCCTCTACAAGGATGGCAAATATGATATGCTCCACGGTCAGGATGAAACCATCCTCGCCTCTCTGGCCCAGGGCGGCGCCAAGGGTGGCATCGGCGGCACAACCAACTATAACGGCCGCGAGCTCAACGCCATCATCGAAGCCTGGAACCGCGGCGACATCGAGGCCGCACGCCGTCACCAGAATTTCTCTCAGGAGGTAATCAACGTTATCTGCCGCTACAGAGGCAATATCGTGGGCGGCAAGCGCATCATGAAACTCATCGGCCTTGACCTCGGCCCCAACCGTGTGCCTTTCCGCAACCTCACCGACGAGGAGGAGGAAAAAATGCGCAAGGAGCTCGACGCGATCGACTTCTTCTGCCGTTGCAACAAATTAGTGTGAAGCTGACGATGTGGACTCCCGAATTAACTGACGAATATCTGCGCAATTGTCTCGACAGATATACAGCCGACCTCACCAACGATATTCTCCCCTTCTGGCTCGAACATGGCGCAGACCCGGTCAACGGCGGCGTATATACCTGCGTTGACCGCGAGGGCAGACTGATGGACACCACCAAATCGGTGTGGTTTCAGGGCAGATGTGCCTTTGTATATGCCTTTGCCTACAACAACATCCGCAAGTCGCCCGAATATCTCACCATGGCCAAATCATGCATTGACTTCATCGAAGCCCACTGCATAGACCCCGAGGATAAGAGAATGTATTTTGAGGTGACCGCCGACGGCACCCCCCTTCGCAAGCGCCGCTACCTCTTCTCGGAGTGTTTTGCAGCGATAGCCATGGCCGAATATGCCCTTGCCACCGGCGAGACCTCCTATGCCGACAAGGCGTTGGAGATGTTCCGCGTGGTGGTGAAATACAGCACCACCCCCGGCTTGCTCGAACCGAAGTATCTCCCGTCGCTTCAGGCTCGCGGCCACTCGCTCACCATGATTCTGCTCAACACCGCCGCAGTGATCCGCAAGGTGAAACCGTCGCCCGAGCTCGACCGACAGATCGACTCGTCGCTTCATGACATCTTCACCTACTTCATGCACCCCGAGGTCAACGCCCTGCTTGAAACCGTAGGCCCCGACGGCGAGCTTATCGACACCATGCTCGGCCGCACCGTCAATCCCGGCCACTGCATCGAGACCTCATGGTTTCTGCTCGAAGAAGCCCGCTACCGCAACTGGGACGAGAAGATAGTCAGAAACGCCCTAAAGATTCTCGACTGGTCATGGGAATTGGGCTGGGACAACGAGTTTGGCGGCATTATCAACTTCCGCGACTGCAAAGGCTTCCCCCACCAGGACTATTCGCAGGACATGAAATTCTGGTGGCCGCAGACCGAGGCCGTCATCGCCACCCTCTATGCCTTCCTCGCCACCGGCGAAACCCACTATCTCGACATGCACCGCATGGCCAACGACTGGATGTATGAACACCTGCCCGACCCCGCTTTCGGCGAATGGTTCGGCTATCTTCACCGCGACGGCAGCGTGGCCCAGCCCGCCAAGGGCAATCTGTTTAAAGGTCCGTTCCACATTCCGAGAATGCTTGTCAAGAGCAGCATGCTGATCAACGACATCCTCACTCTCGGCGCGGGCAAAAACTGCTGATTCTTACCCTAATTTCAAACCATGCGTCTGAAAATCATCACTCTGTTGGCTACAGCCACTCTCGCTTCGGGAGTGGCTGCGGCCTCATCTTCCGCTACGGATGATAAAATCAAGGTGGCCTGTGTGGGCAACTCGATTACCTATGGCCTCACCCTGCCCGATCGCACCGCTCAGGCGTGGCCCTTCCGGCTGGCCGAAATGCTCGGTCCCGGATATGAGGTGGGCAATTTCGGCAAATCGAGCACCACGCTCCTTGCCAAAGGCCACTTTCCCTATATCAACCAGCCTGAATATGAGGCGTCGCTCGATTTCAAGCCCGACATTGTGGTGATTCACCTCGGCGTCAACGACACCGACCCGCGCAACTGGCCCAATCACAGCGATGAGTTTGTGAGCGACTATCTCAACCTCATCGACTCCTATCGCAAGGTCAATCCCGAGGTGAGGATAATCATCGCCAACCTCACCCCCATCACCGCTCTCCACTCCCGCTTCCCTACCGGTACCCGCCAGTGGCGCGACAAGGTCAACGAGGCCATTACTCAGGTGGCCGACATTGCCGGAGTGGAGCTGACCGACTTCGGCGCTCCCCTTCTCGACCGCACCGAGCTGTTTCCCGACGCCGTTCACCCCGATGCTCGGGGTCAGGAGTTGCTCGCCCGTCAGGCCGCCTCGGCCATTACCGGCAACTACGGCGGGCTGAAGCTCAACCCGGTGTGGGGCGACGGAATGGTGATTCAGCAGCTTAAGCCTGTCAGGATCAGCGGCACCGCCAACGCCGGCGACACTGTCAGCGTGACCCTCGGCAAAGACTCCGCCGTGACGGTGACGCCCTCCAACGGCTCATGGCTCGTGACCCTTCCGCCGCGTGCCGCCTCCAGCGATCCCCTCACCCTCTCGGTAGCCACTCCCGACACCGCCATCACCCTCAGCGACATCCTTGTAGGCGAGCTCTGGATAGCCTCGGGTCAGAGCAACATGGCTTTCACCTTGAAGGAGGCTGTGACCGGCGCCCGCGACCTGCCTCAATCGGAAGACTCGCTGCTGAGAATCTTCAACATGCGCGGCCCTCTCACCAATGCCACAAGATGGTCGGACGAAACCATCGCCAAGGTCAACAATCTGGAATTTTACTACCCCACCGTGTGGGAAAAAGCCTCACCCTCAACCCTCGGCGATTTCTCGGCCGTGGCCTATTATTTCGCGCGCGAGTTGAGAGACAGCCTCAAAGTGCCGGTAGGAGTGATATGCAACGCCGTAGGTGGCGCCGGTGCCGAAAGCTTCGCTTCGATCGAAGCGATCGACCGGACAATGCCCCGCATGCTCGTCAACCGAGGCGCCAACGACTATCAGCAGCCGTGGGTGAAGCAGAGGTGGAAAGAAAATGTAGGCGACAACAACCGTCACCCCTACGAACCCTCCTATCTCTTTGCCACCGGAGTGAGGCCCCTCGGCAATATCTCCCTCGCCGGAGTGATATGGTATCAGGGTGAAAGCAACGCCCACAACACCGAGCTTCATGAAGAGATTTTCCCCATGATGGTGGAGAGTTGGCGAGAGCATTTCAGCCGCCCAGACCTGCCGTTCTATTTCGTGCAGCTCTCGAGTATCAACCGCCCCTCATGGCCGGAGTTCCGCGACTCCCAGAGGAGGCTCGCCCGATCGGTGCCCAACACCTGGATGGCTGTGAGCAGCGACCGGGGTGACTCGCTCGACGTTCACCCCCGCAACAAGCTGCCGGTGGGCCACCGCCTTGCTCGCCTCGCCTTGCGCAACTCCTATTCACGCGCCGACCTCCAGGCCGAAAGCCCCGCGCCCGAAAAACTCACCCTCTCGCCCGACGGAAGATCGCTTATTCTAACAATGAGCAATGCTGACGGTCTCCACACCGCCGACGGCGGCGCTCCGATAACTTTTGAAGTGGCCTCCCACCCCTACGGGCCTTACTATCCCGCCACCGCACGCATTATCTCACCCTCAACTATCGAAATTACCGACATGAAAATCAATAATCCCACCCATCTGCGCTATGGCTGGCAGCCGTTCACACGCGCCAACCTGCTCAACGGCAGCGACCTCCCCGCCTCGACATTCGTCATCGGTCTCGACACCGAAGACCCCTCTTTTGACAGCGGCTTTGACGAAGGAGTCAGCGCGGCGGCCGGAGGAGTGCTGCCCGCCGGAGAGATGATAGTGGCCGGCGGCTGCAACTTCCCCGGCAACCCCATGGCTCCCGGAGCCACAAAGAAATTCTATCGCGGCATCTATGTCACCGCTCCCGGTGAGCAGCAGCCCGAGTGGCGACTCGCCGGCGTGTTGCCCGAAGGAATGGCCTATGGCGTGTGCGCCTCCACCCCCAAAGGGGTATTCATAGCGGGGGGCAACACCCCCTCGGGCTATAACCGCAAGGCGTGGCTCGTCAACCTTTCGCCCGAAGGAGCTGTTGAGCTCACCGACCTGCCCGAGCTTCCCGCCGATATCGACAATGCCTATTGCGCCTTATCAGGCTCAAACATCTATATTGCCGGAGGTAACTACAACGGCCTCCCCTCCAACCGCCTGCTCACCCTCGACCTCGACAATGCCGCAGCCGGCTGGCAGGAGCTCAAGCCTATGCCCGGCGACCCGAGAGTGCAGCCCGTAATGGCCGCAGCAACCCTCAAGGGCAAGCCTGTGCTCTATATCTGGGGCGGATTTGCCGGCCGCCACACCTCCCCCTCGGGCGAGACCGTCGAGCCTACCCTCACCACCTCAGGCCTCTGCTATGACATCGCTTCGGGAAAATATAAGAAACTCCCCGCGCCCGAGGTGAATGGCGAGGAGCTGTCGCTCGGAGGCGGAGCCGCGGTGACTGTCGACAACAAGATTATTGCCATCGGCGGCGTGAACAAAGATGTGTTTATCAACGCCCTCAGAAATCAGGCACCCGACTATCTCAGCCACCCGGTGGAATGGTATGCCTTCAACCCCAATGTGATGATCTATGACCCCGAGACCGGCCTCTGGACCTCACCCTATGCCTCAGCCGACCTTGCCCGCGCCGGCGCCCTTATGATAGCCGCGCCCGAAAAAGTGAGCGTGATAGGTGGCGAGCTCAAACCCCGCATCCGCACCACCCGCGTATCAACACTCGAATTCTGATCCCCTCTCAGTTAAATTTCCCGGAACCGCAATCGTAATATTTCGATTTTTTTGCTACCTTTGCGGCTAAGGGACTGCTACAGACCTCAACCCTGTCAAAAAAATCAAATTATTAACCATCATATATCCTATCTAACCCATGGAAATGAAAGAAAAAATCACTCAGGCATTTGCCGAGCGTTTCGGTGGCGAAGGCATCCTCTTCGTATCTCCCGGTCGTTTCAACCTCATCGGTGAGCACACCGACTATAACGGCGGTTTTGTATTTCCCGGCGCCATCGACAAATTCATCATGGCCGACATCCGTCCCAACGGCACTGAAAAAGTAAGAGTTTTCTCTATCGACATCAACGAATATGTTGAGTTTGGCCTCAACGAAGAAGACGCTCCCGCCGAGCAGTGGGCCCGCTATATCTTCGGTGTGTGCCGCGAGGTGATCAAGAGAGGTGGAAAAGTTGAAGGCTTCGACGCCGTATTTGCCGGCAATGTGCCCTTAGGCGCAGGTCTCAGCTCAAGCGCCGCTCTCGAAAGCTGCTTTGCTTTCGCTCTCAACGACCTCTTCAACGACAATAAATTCCCCAAAATGGAGCTCGCCAAAATTGGCCAGAGCACCGAGCATAACTATTGCGGCGTGAACTGCGGCATCATGGACCAGTTTGCCTCTGTGCATGGTAAGAAAGACCATCTGATGCGTCTCGACTGCCGCTCGGGTGAATTTGAATATTTCCCCTTCGAGCTCGACGGCTACAAGCTCGTGCTTGTTGACTCAAGAGTGAAACATGAGCTCGTTGACTCACCCTACAACAAACGTCGCGAAAGCTGCGAGCGCGTTGCTGCTATTCTCGGTGTTGAAACCCTCCGCGATGCCGACATGGAAATGCTCGAAGCTGCCAAAGACAAAATCAACGACGAAGACTATCGCCGTGCTAAATATGTGATCGAGGAGAAACAGAGAGTGCTCGACGTGTGCGACGCCCTCCTTCGCCACGACTACGACAAAGTGGGCGACAGAATGTATCGCACCCACGAAGGTCTCTCAAAAGACTATGAGGTTAGCTGCGAAGAGCTTGACTACCTCAACGACCTCGCCAAGGAATGTGGCGTTGTCGGCTCACGCATCATGGGCGGCGGCTTTGGCGGTTGTACCGTTAACCTCGTTGCCAACGATAAATACGACAAATTTATCGCTACCGTGATGAGTCGCTTCAACGAAAAATACGGCCACGAACCCAAAATCTATCCCGTAATCGTAAGCGACGGCTCACGCCGCTACGTCGAGGAATAATCCCCTCTCCCCCATAGGATTCGCCCCCTAAGGGTTCAACCCCCACAAAGGAGCTTTATCCTCACCCCTAACGGCAGCCGCACCCCCATCGCGCGGCTGCCGCTTTTTTCTTCGTCCCCCTCAATCATTATCAATCTGACGATTTGAAAAAATAGGGAAAAATTGGGGCGTTACGAAAATTTGAGTAACTTTGTTGTCGCTAAAAGCCAATAATTTAAATCAAGCCAATGTCCAACCCTGTGCTGTAACCCCCTAATTGTCCAATCTATGGCAAATCTCTACATCATAGCCGGGTGTAATGGAGCCGGTAAAACTACCGCCTCATTCAATGTGCTCCCCCAGATTCTCGACTGCAAAGAGTTTGTCAATGCAGATGAGATTGCTCGGGGTCTCTCTCCGTTTGCACCTGAGAAAGTTGCAATTCAGGCCGGTAAACTGATGCTTCAAAGAATTGATCAGCTTCTCGACGAAGGTGTGTCTTTTGCCATAGAGACCACTCTGGCTACCAGAAGCTACCAGACATTGGTGAAACGCGCACACGAAAGAGGTTACATAGTTCAACTCTTATTCTTTTGGTTGAAAAATCCGGAAGTTGCATGTGACAGAGTGGCAAAACGTGTGTCAGAAGGTGGTCATAACATACCGGTTGACACTATTTATCAACGGTATCACTTGGGTCTTAAAAATCTTTTTGAAATATTTATGCCCATTGTAGATTTTTGGGCAATTTATGACAACAACCTTCACACAAGCTTGATTGCTGATAATCAAAAGGTTATTAATAACGATTTATTTAATCAAATAAAAGAATATCATGTCGGATGAAGAAATAATAAAACAGCGTAATATTCTTAACAAAGCTCTGGATGAGTCATTCAGAAAGATGCTTGACTTGAAGAAAAAATTAGGTCAACCGATAGTTACCTGCGACGGCAATGGCAACCCAATCACCATAACCGCCGAAGAAGCCGAACGCCGCCTCAACAACCAATCCTCCCATTAGACCATCCACCCGGTTCGTGACACAAAAGAAGTCTTTAACGGTGACACAAAAGATATAAATGACACAAAAAACGCCTTTAAAGATGACACAAAAGGCATAAATGACATAAAAGACGCCTTTAATGATGATACAAAAGACACAAATGACATAAAAGACTCTTTAAACATGATACAAAAGAAGTCTTAATGGCTGACGCAATGTGTCGTGGGAGAGGAATGGAAAATTGGGGAGGGGAAAATTGGGGCGTTACGAAAATTTGAGTAACTTTGTTGTCGCTAAAAGCCAATTTTTTTGAACCGAACCCATTAACCAACCCTATTTCCCCCGATTTTACCCAGCTATGATTAGAGCAGGCATTATGGGTGGTCAGAGCGACGCCGCCGGCCAACTCATCAGAATACTTGTCAACCACCCCGATGTTGAGATTGTCAGAGTGGTAGATCCCGATCTCGAAGGCATCGAGGTCGCCAAAGTACACAAAGGTCTCATCGGCGACACCTATCTGAGATTTGAGGCTCAGGAAAAAATCGACGATCTCAATATGATTTTCCTCTGCTATCCTCTCGAAGGCGAGGGAGCAGCCTTTATGTCGCGTCACGACCTGCCTGACTCGATGAGGGTGATAGATTTTTCGGGCGACCATATCGACGAGGCGTTTAAGTCACACTTCGATCCCGACGCCACTCCCACCCCCGGCAAATGGGTTTACGGCCTCCCCGAACTGTTCCGCAAGCCCCTTGTGAGAGGTGCCACCCGCGCCACAGTGCCCGGTCCGGTGGCTATGGCAGTGGCCACAGCATTGCTTCCGCTGGCAAAAAACCATCTTATCGACCCGGGCGCCGATATTCACATCGCCGCTTCGATAGCTTCAAACGAAGCTGAGCCGGGCGAAGTGCTTGCCCTGCTCGACCACCAGAGCCTCGACGAGGTGACCCTCGCCCTCAAGGCCCTGCAGCCCGAATTTTCAGGCAAGCTGAGCATGGTGCTCACCTCGGGCGGCTGGCAGCGAGGCGTGGCAGCAACGGTCTATCTCCCCTCAACCGTCAGCGAGGCTAAGATCGAGGAGGTTTATCAGGACTTTTTCGACGACCACAATTTCACCTTCCTCACCAAGAGCATTCCCAATCTCAGCGAGGTTGACCACACCAACAAGTGCCTCCTCCGCTTAGACCATGTCAACTCATATCTGGTGGTGAGCGTGGTGATCGACGACCTCATGAAAGGTTCGGCCGGCAACGCCGTTCACCTCATGAACCTGCTTTTCGGCCTTCAGGAGCGCGTGGGTCTCTGCTGACCCTCCTCTCTGCCCGGCCCGATAGCGCCGAAACATAGTTAAACTTTCTTTCATAGAGTTAATAATTGTTAAGCGCGGGGCGTTTTGAGGGCAAATGTTTGTCAGAAAGGCAAATTTCTCTTAATTTTGCAACAAAGTCACGGAGGAGGCAAACGCTTCCTCCTTTTGTTTACGCTCTCCCCGCATCATTTTCCCACAAACACAAAATAATGATCGACAAATCACTCATATTCGACACCGTAAGCCGTGTGATTGCCAACACCGACGCTTTTATCGTTGACGTGAAAGTAAGCCCCGACAACCGGATAGAGGTGCTGATCGACTCCCCCTCAGGGGTTGATATCGACACATGTGTAGCCATCACCCGCGCCATCGAGGCCGATTTTGACCACGACGCCGAAGACTATGAACTCGAAGTCGGCTCGGCAGGCATCACAGCCCCCTATACCGTGAAGCAACAATATGAGAAAAATATCGGCAACGACGTCACCGTGATAACCCGCGACGGCCGCAAGCTGCGCGGAGTGCTCACCGAGGTCGGCGAAGGCGAGTGGCCCGACTTTAAGTTTGTGCTCACCGTCACCGAAAAGATGAAAGTCGAAGGCAAGAAGCGCCCCGAGCTTGTGGAACGCCCTGTTGAGCTTACCCCCGCAATGGTCAAGAGCGCCGTCACCGACATTGACTTCAAATAATCACACTTCTCTCCCCTCCCCCCAGATAAGAATAATCCAATCAAGCAAACAATCAACCTATCTCAGATAAATGGCCAAGAAAGATGCAGCTCCCAACATGGTGGAGCGTTTTGCCGAATTTAAGGAACTGAAAAACATCGACAAGCCCACTATGATAAGTGTGCTTGAGGAATCATTCCGAAACGTGCTTACCAAGACCTTCGGCACCGACGAAAATCTCGACGTGATCATGAACCCCGACAAGGGTGACGTGCAGATTTTCCAGAACCTCGAAGTGGTTGCCGACGGAAATGTCAAGAACCCCAACCTCGAAATCTCACTCTCCGACGCCCGCGCCGACGGCGACCCCGATGTGGAGATCGGCGAGGAACACACCCGCGAAATCATCTTCGCCAACTTCGGCCGACGCGCCATTCTCAATCTGCGCCAGATTCTCCAGTCAAAGATTCTCGACCTTCAGAAAGAGGCTATCTACGCCCGATTCAAGGAATTGGAAGGCGAGCTCGTGACCGGCGAGGTATATCAGATATGGAGCCGCGAAACCCTCCTGCTCGACGACGAGAAAAACGAACTTCTCCTCCCCAAGAGCGAATCAATCCCCGGCGACTTCTTCCGCAAAGGCGAGACAGTGAGAGCCGTGGTGGCCAATGTCGACAACAAGAACAACAACCCCAAAATCACCGTCAGCCGCACCAACGACAACTTCCTGCGCCGCCTCTTCGAGCTTGAGGTGCCCGAAATTGCCGAAGGTCTCATCACCATCCGCGCCGTGGCCCGCATTCCAGGCGAGAGAGCCAAAATCGCCGTCGACAGCTTTGACGAGCGCATCGACCCGGTAGGTGCATGTGTGGGTGTGAAAGGCTCGAGAATACACGGCATCGTGCGCGAGCTCCATAACGAAAGCATCGACGTGATTCACTATACCCCCAACCCCTCGCTCTTTATCGAGCGCGCCCTCAGCCCCGCCCACGTGTCGCAGATACGCATCGACACCGACGAAAAGAAAGCCGAAGTGTTCCTGCGCCCCGAGGAAGTGAGCTTCGCTATCGGTAAAAACGGCCTCAACATCAAGCTGGCATCCATGCTCACCGGCTATGAGATTGAAGTTTATCGCGACACCGAAGGCGCCTACGAGGAGGACATCTATCTCGACGAATTTAAAGACGAAATCGACGGCTGGGTGATCGACGCCCTCAAAAACATCGGCTGCCTCACCGCAAAGAGCGTGCTCAACGCTCCCCGCAAGGTGCTCATCGACAAAGCCGACCTCGAGGAGGACACCGTTGACAACGTTATCGCCGTGCTCAAGGCCGAGTTTGAGGACTCTGACAACGAAGAGGCTCCCGAAACCGAAGCCGCCGACGAGCCCGAAGCAACCGACGCCCCCGACAACAGCGAGGCAGACAACGATACCAAAGCCGAAAACGGTCAGCCTGTCGAGCCTATGGAATAATATCCCTCATCTGCAACATCCCCAAATCATTATATGGCGAGAACAAAAATAAGTAAAGTAGCAAAAGACCTCAACATAGGCATTTCCACAGTTGTGGATTTCCTGAGCAAAAAGGGTATCACGGTAGATGAGAACCCCAACACACGCCTGGAAGACAACGAAGTGGAGCTGCTCTTCAAGGAGTTTAAGCCGGGCCACAAGCCTACCCCCGCAAAGGTAGCCGAAGCGCCCCGCGAAAAACAGGAGGAGGAGAAAGCCCCCGCCGCACCTCAGCCGGCCCCTGCCGACAATGCCGCTCCCCGCTCGGGAGTGGGTCCCAAAGTTGTGGGACGCATTGACCTCGACAGCAAAAACAACCCCATCATCAAGCGCGAAGAAGTTCCCGCCACAACACCCGACTCAGCTCAGCCCGAATCAAAGACTGAGGATAAAAAAACCGATGCTCCCAAAGCTGAGGATAAGAAACCTGCTGCGCCCAAAGCGCCTGAGACCAAACCGGAGCCCCGCCCCGAGCCTCAGAAACAGGTAGAGCAGCCCGCACCCGAAGTCAAGGCTCCCGCGCCTCAGAAACCCACTGCCGAAAAGCAGCCTGAGCCCGAAGCAAAACCCGAGCCCAAGAAGCCGGCAGTGAAGCCCGCGCCCGAAAATAAGGCTGAAAAGGTGGCAGCTCCCGAGCGTCGCCCCCAGCCTGAAAAAGCTGAGAAGCCGGCCGAAAAGCCCGCTCAGGAGAAACCTGCGGCTGAGAAAACCGAAAAAACCGAGCCCGAGGTATTCACCCTCGGAGGCGCGCCCGAAGAGAGCCGCCCCAAGCTCAACATCATAGGCAAGATCGACCTCTCGTCGCTCAACCAGTCGACGCGCCCCAAAAAGAAATCAAAAGAGGAGAAACGTCGCGAGCGCAACGACAACGCCGCCAACCGTCAGCCCGGCGCAGCCGCCGGCACCGCCCAGCAGGGTGACCGCAAGAAGCGCAAGCGCATCAACGGCAAGGAGAAAGTCGACATCGAAAAGACCTCCCACCAGAGCGGCAACGACAACCGTGGCCAGGGCAACCGCGACGGCGGCAACAACAACCGCAACCGCGACAACCAGGGCGGCGGCTCACGCGGCCGCGGCAACGGTCCCAAGGATCGCAAACCGCAGTCCAAGCCCGTTCACACCGAGGTCAACGAGGAGGATGTTCAGAAACAGGTAAAAGAAACTCTCGCCCGTCTCACCCAGAAAGACAAGAATCAGAAGAAGGGCGTGAAGTGGCGTAAGGAAAAACGTGAAGCCTTTGCCTCACGCGAACGCGAAGCCGCCGAACACGAAGAGGCCGAAAGCCGCACACTCAAACTCACCGAGTTTGTTACCGCCAACGACCTCGCCTCGATGATGAATGTGCCTGTCAACAACGTCATCGCCACCTGCATGAACCTCGGCGTAATGGTGTCGATCAACCAGCGCCTCGATGCCGAGACCATCAACATCGTGGCCGAGGAATTCGGCTTCAAGACCGAATATGTCTCAGCCGAGGTTGTAGAAGCCATCCAGCAGGAGGAGGACACTGAAGATCAGCTCCAGCCCCGCTCGCCTATCGTGACCGTGATGGGCCACGTTGACCACGGTAAGACCTCGCTGCTCGACTATATCCGCAACGCCAACGTAATCGCCGGCGAAGCGGGCGGCATTACCCAGCACATCGGCGCATATAACGTGAAGATGGCCGACGGCCGTCACATCACATTCCTCGACACCCCCGGTCACGAAGCCTTCACGGCCATGCGTGCCCGCGGTGCCAAAGTCACCGACCTCGTGATCATCATCGTGGCCGCCGACGACAATGTGATGCCCCAGACAATCGAGGCCATCAACCACGCCTCGGCTGCCGGAGTGCCTATCGTGTTTGCCATCAACAAGATTGATAAACCCGCCGCCAACCCTGATAAAATCAAGGAGGAACTGGCCAACATGAATTATCTCGTGGAGGACTGGGGCGGCAAATATCAGAGCCAGGATATTTCGGCCAAGAAAGGCACCGGAGTGGAAGAGCTCATGGAAAAGGTGCTCCTCGAAGCCGAAATGCTCGAACTCAAGGCCAACCCCAACCGTCGCGCCACCGGTTCGATCATCGAATCGAGTCTTGACAAAGGCCGCGGCTATGTGGCCACAGTGCTTGTGCAGAACGGCACTCTCCGTCAGGGCGACGTGATTCTCGCCGGTACTCACCACGGCAAGATACGCGCCATGTTTAACGAGCGCAACCAGCGCATCAAGGAAGCCGGTCCCGCCGAGCCCGCCCTCATACTCGGTCTTGACGGCGCTCCCACCGCCGGCGACACATTCAATGTGCTCGACTCCGAACAGGAGGCCCGCGAGATAGCCACCAAGCGCCAGCAGCTGCAGCGCGAGCTGGGTATGCGCACCAAGAAAATCCTAACTCTCGAGGACATCGGCCGCCGCCGCGCCATCGGCAACTTCCAGGAGCTCAACATCATCGTCAAGGGTGACGTTGACGGCTCGATCGAAGCTCTCAGCGACTCGCTCATCAAGCTCTCCACTCCCGAGATTCAGATCAATGTGCTCCACAAGGCTGTGGGTGCCATCTCCGAGAGCGATGTGACCCTCGCCGCCGCCTCCGACGCCATTATCATCGGCTTCCAGGTTCGTCCGTCGGTTGCCGCCCGCCGCGAGGCCGAGCGCGAAGGTGTCGAGATACGTCTCTACTCCGTGATCTATCAGGCCATCGAGGAAGTGAAAGACGCCATGGAGGGTATGCTTGCCCCCGAAATCAAGGAGGAGGTTACCGGCACCGCCGAAGTGCTCCAGACCTACAAGATTTCACGCGTCGGCACCGTGGCCGGATGTATCGTGCGCGAAGGCCGCATAAAACGCTCATGCAGCGTGCGCCTCATCCGCGACGGCATCGTGCGCTACACCGGCGAGCTCGGCTCACTCAAGCGCTTCAAAGATGATGTCAAGGAAGTGGTCAGCGGCTACGACTGCGGTCTTAATATCGCCGGCTACAACGACATTCAGGAAGGCGACATCATCGAGGCATTCGAGGAAGTGGAGGTTAAGAAAACCCTCTGATTTCTCCTGTCGCGATGCCTCTCGCCCACATCAACATAGGCAGTAACACAGGCCACCGCCATGCTCTCATCGAGAAGGCGGTGGCCTGCGTTGCGCTTCTCTCAGAGGGGGAGGTCTACCGCTGCGCCCCGGTCGAAACCGAGCCGTGGGGCTACTCCTCGCCCAATCCTTATCTCAACCTCGCCATGGCCATCACCCTCAATGGGGAGGTTACCCCCGAAAGGGCACAGGGTCTTCTCCGCCAACTGCTCGACATCGAGCGCTCCATATCCTCTACACCCCACCGCAATGCCGACGGCTCCTACCGCGACCGCGAAATCGACATCGACCTCATCGCTATCGGCAATCTGAAGGTCAACACCCCCGAGCTTATCCTTCCCCACCCGCGCATGCACCTGCGACCCTGGGTGTGGCGCGGCGTCCTCGCAATCGAACCCTCCCTCCAATTACCAATTCTTAAGGAAATTGGATGCTAATTTTAGGCTGAATTATTTGAGTATCTAAAGCAGGAAATCAACCATATCGGCTCATTTTCGCCTGAATTATACCAAAAATCGGCTCAAATCGAGCTGATAATTCGCTATTTATTTGTAATTTTGAGCTGATAAAATTCTAAAAGATGACTCAAGCAATCGAAATACTACAATTCCTTCATTACAATCCGGAAGCAACTCGGGCTGAAATCAGTTCGGCTTTATCTAATGCTCCAAGCCCGGCAACTCTTAAAAGAATGATTGCAGAAAGTGTATCAAAGGGGCAAATCGAGGTAGTAGGTCGTGGACCTGCCACACGTTATCGTCTGACTCCGCAGGCTCATGTGACTATGGAACTCAATCTTGACACATACTTTGACAAGGATGTGGACGAGCGTCAGGTTCAGGAGTCCTTCAACTTCGAGCTGATCAATGACATTCTCCCCAAGGTGGATTTATTTACACCTGATGAATTGCAGCAACTTGATGAAGCTCAGGATCTTTTTCGTTATCATCTCTCAGAGATGTCTGAAATCGAGTATAGAAAAGAGATGGAACGACTCGGCATTGACTTATCATGGAAATCATCACAGATAGAGGGCAATACTTATTCTCTTCTTGAAACAGAGCGTTTGCTTAAAGAAAAACAAACAGCAAGCGGTAAAACAAAAGAGGAAGCGGTAATGCTGTTGAACCACAAGGATGCCCTTGACTTTATACTCGATGTGCCGGATTATTTGAAAGACCTGACAGTTGCCCGTATCGAGGAAATCCATGCACTACTCACAAAAGAGTTGGGAGTTGAAAGAAACATCCGCCATCGCCGCGTCGGCATTACCGGCACCAACTACACTCCTCTTGACAATGAGTTTCAGATACGCGAAGCTCTTGAAGATTCGGTTCGCCTCATCAACGGCAAGAGCAACATCTTTGAGAAAGCGCTTCTCGCCCTCGTTTTGCTCAGTTATATTCAGGCATTTACCGACGGCAATAAGCGCACTGCCCGAATAGTCAGCAATGGCATTCTTATCGCTAACGGCTATTGCCCGATTTCATTCCGAACGGTTGACTCAATCGACTATAAAAAAGCAATGCTGATGTTTTATGAACAGAACAACATCGCAGCCTTCAAACGCATTTTCATCGACCAATTCCTCTTCGCAGTCAAAACCTATTTCTAAGCCCACAATTAGCAATTAGCAATTAGAAATTAGTAATTAGTAATTAGTAATTTTTGAGATGAAAGATGAAAATGCTATAAGAGATAAAAGCTATTCTTTTGCAAGACGATGTGTTAGATTATATAAATATCTTAGTGAAGAAAAAAGAGAATTTATATTATCTAAACAGCTTCTTCGTAGTGGTACAAGCATTGGAGCCAATGTTGCCGAAAGTCAATATGGACAAACAAAGTTGGACTTTGCCAGTAAGCTTTCAATCGCACAAAAGGAAGCAGGAGAAACTGAATTTTGGCTTCGACTCCTTAGAGATGAAGACTATATAACAAAAGCACAAGCGGATAGTATGTTGGCGGATTGCACAGAATTGATAAGGCTATTACAATCCATAACTAAAACGCTATACAACAAATAACCCATAATTTCTTATTACCAATTACCAATTACTAATTACCAATTACTAATTGCTAATTCCTAATTGCTAATTAAAAAAGCCCGCGCCAATGGGGTATCGACGCGGGACATTGTTGAAAATCGGCAACATATAATCAGTTGTAGGGCTTTTTTAATGAAGCCAGAAAAATACCGTTTTCACCTATAATAACATCCTCCCCCGGTAAATGGTTCACCCCTCCCGGAAAATAAATGCTATTTCGCGATGAAAAACCGCTTAGCCCGCAATTCCCCACATGACCAACTACTCGGTTATGCCGCGCAGGGTGCCTCGGCGGAATTCTTCTGACAACAATTCATATATATATGCCGGGCTCTCGATATAGAGGTCGGTTTGCTTCTCACATAGTTTCTCGAATGTCTCTGAATTATGAAACAGAAGTAATGCCTCTTCAAGACCAAGATTTTGGTCATGCATAATCCATTCCACTACCCGGGCGGTGATATATTCCACAAGGAACTCAAAATTATTATTCTGTTGTTTCATATCCGTTTCAAGTATTTGAGCGACCTCTCTGTAGCAAAGAAATACTGCGAGTTCAGGTCTTTATAAATCAATCCGGCAACAACTGCATCGAGGTCGATCACATCCATATCATAAAGGCCGAACAATCGTGCCATATTATCATCAGCCACCGGACCAATCACAATGTCATAATCGTGATGAAATTCCTTTCTGTCCTGCTTACGGTTGGCCATTACAAATAATGCCCATTCCCTGTCAGGATGCTCAAACACCCTCATTTTCAACCCTGCGGCTACAGCAGCCTCAAGGTCAAACTCAAATTCAGTGACCGTTGCAACTCCTCCGAAGCGGTCTGCAATTCTATTCGACCAATATGTTGCCTGATCTTTGATATGGGTGGTGTAGAAACCCTGACCGAAATCCTTAAAATTCTTTCCCCGCGACAAGTCTACACTGTCGATAGGCTGATTGGAACCGTGATAGAGAATCATGACACCATTCCTCCATTTCTTTGACAGATTGCAGCCATATCCTCCACACACTCCTGAAGCGAGAGCTGATGTTCCGCCTCATAGTTTCGTATTGTGAAGTCAAGGCCCTTGAACCGTGACAGGTAATTGCAGGCCTCCCTCTTAGTCAGGTGGTATTTACGAGCGAATAAGCCAAGACACATAACTATGTAATGAATCACATCCGGCGAGACTGATTCATTAGGCTTTAATTCAACATTCGCCGAAACTCCCAAAGCATCCGACAACTTTTTGATTGTAGAGAAAGTGATAGCTCTGCCATTTTCAATCTTTGAAATCTCAGATTTAGACACACCGACTTTCTCGCCCAGCTGTTCCTGGGTTAAACCAAGCTGTTTCCTGCGCTGCAGAAACAGTCTGCCTATTTCATCAAATCTTTCTGTCATAGTTTTTCTTATTGTAACTGCAAAGTTAACAAATAAGTTTCCAATATTGGCAACTTTATTGGGCATTGTTTTGTAGTTTTTCAAACTTTAGAATTTAAAAACAACTATCCCCATACACTGTAATCGGTTATGGATGGCGGTAAATAATTAAAAAGGGTGAAAAGAGGGTGAAAATTAGGGAGGAAAAATTGGAGGCAACGGCAAAAATATTGTATATTTGCAATTTAATGCGGATAAATCAGTCATTTAGTAACTTTCCCCGCAAAAAATTATCGTTCAACCAATCCAATAACGACATATTATGCAACTTTCAAGTCTCACAGCCATCTCTCCCGTCGATGGCCGCTATCGCTCAAAATGCGACAGACTGGCCGAATATTTTTCGGAGTTTGCCCTTATACGTTACAGAGTCAGGGTCGAAGTGGAATATTTCATTGCCCTCTGCAACCTTCCGCTCCCCAACCTCGAGGGTGTGCTCACTCCCGAAACCGCAGAGAAGCTGCGCGACATCTATAAAAACTTCACCGAAGCCGACGCCCTGCGCATCAAGGAGATCGAAGGGGTGACCAACCACGACGTCAAGGCAGTGGAATATTTCCTCAAGGAGCAGTTCGAGAAACTCGGTCTGAGCAAATATAAGGAGTTCATTCACTTCGGCCTCACCTCTCAGGATATCAACAACACCGCGGTGCCTATGAGCCTCGGCGAATCGCTCACCGAAGTTGTCTATCCCGCTCTCGACGCCATGATCTCCACCCTCGACACCATGGCCGAGCAGTGGTGGGACATTCCCATGCTTGCCAAGACCCACGGCCAGCCCGCATCTCCCACCCGTTTGGGCAAGGAGATGAAGGTGTTTGCCTACCGTCTGCGCACCCAGCGCGAAGCCCTCGCCAAAGTGCCCGTGAGCGGCAAATTCGGTGGCGCCACCGGCAACTTCAACGCCCACCTCGCCGCCTATCCCTCAATCGACTGGAGAGCTTTCGGCGCAAAATTCCTCAAGGAGAGTCTCGGAATAGAGCGTGAGGAATGGACCACCCAGATTTCAAACTACGACAATTTCGCCGCCATTTTCCAGGGTCTTGAGCGCATCTCGACCATCATCATCGACCTCGACCGCGACATCTGGCAATATATCTCGATGGACTACTTCAAGCAGCGCATCAAAGCGGGCGAAGTCGGCTCATCGGC
>CAYLMR010000020.1:0-29153 GCA_964384885.1 uncultured Bacteroides sp. | reverse complement strand
TCATCTTCCGTCTATGCAATCTCTACGCTTAAACACAGGTTTTTTACCATGCGCCAAAGAATCTCGTCCTCTCCGCAAAAAACTCTTGATTATCCACCCGGATAGCCAAGAGTTTTTTGTGTTAGCGGGGTCGGGCTTATTTTTTGCGGCTTAGGCGGCGTAGGAGGTAGTATTTCAAGATTCCGAGATAGGGAAAGTAGATTGAGCGGTCGGTTAACTTCTCAAGTTCGCGTTTCAGATGTGTGTCTGACCATTTTCCTTCGCTTTTGAGATGGTTTAGAAATGAGGTGAGGGCAACGACGCGATGTGTTTTAATGGAGCCATGATTGAGGTTGAGACGCTCAGCGCTATCGAGGTCGTTGTTCCATTGGCTATTGTTTGAACTGATGGTTCCATCTTTTGTTGCGTAGCTGATCGATTGCTCAACGGCTGCAGAGCAAGGATTGAGATTTATCTGGCGGTTTTCCTTGCTCGTGTCGCAATGAGTCTCCCCCTTTGTTATGCCGTTGCATACAGCTACAAGATTATTGTAGTCGATTTCAAGCATCTGAACATCCGGGTCAGGGTCGGCCTGAGTGAGCGATCTTGGAATGATGTGTTCGATCTTCACATCCTTATATCGATCTTTCTTGTTGCGGCCTATCTGCTTCATGCAGTAGGCACACAGATAGCCCTGCTCTTTGAGCAGCGAGTCTCTGATATCGTTTTTGGTTTCGGAATCAAGGTCGTCAAACTTCTTGCCTCCGCCGGCGCGGAATTGAGTCAGACTTGCCGGCTCCTTACCTTTCTTAATCGTTATCATCGTCGGGAGCTAAGAAAGTAAGCATTGATTCAGCTCTGACCAATTCGGGGAGGTCGCCGTAGATTTCTTTAAGTTCTGATAATTTTTCGGCAGCCTCGGAATATTGCTCGTTGTCAATCATTTTAAACAGCAGGGAGAACTGGTTATCAGACGGTATGTCGCGCGGTGTGGTGTTTAAGGTGTCGGAAATTATACTTGAGGCATCGTTGCCATAGGTATAGATTTTCTTGCATCTGAATCCCTCATCCTTGATATATACAATTTTTTGGATAGAGTTGCGGTCGTCATTTCTAATCGAAGACATTACCAGAGGGGAGTGGGTGGTGAGGATGAATTGCAGGGAGGGGAAGAGTCTGGCGAGAGCTGGTGCGATCGTGGCTTGCCATGAGGGGTGGAGGTGAGAGTCTATCTCGTCGATCAATACGGTACCTTCGGCATTGTCGATGAGGCGTTTGTCTCCCTCGTTGACAAGCTCGATCCATTGCATGATTGAAAAAACTATTGCCAGAACAGATTTGAAGCCGCTCGAGAGTTCCTCAAGATAACAAACCGTGCCGTTTATCTCAAATTTAGGCTCAAGATCACGCCCTATTTCCTTGAGGGAGAAATTATAGCCATCGGGAGCAAGTTGAGAGAGATTATTCATCAATTTCTCCCAGTTGGCTCTCTCGGTTTCTGCCCAAGATTTGTCGATCTGAAAATATCGGTTAATCATCCATTGTTTTATGGAAGGCAGGAGAGGCTTGTCGATCTGTATAGCATTTTTTTGATCATAGTCTTCCTTGGCTTTGCTCCGCTCACTTTCCTTTTTCATGAAATCTACTGATTGATACTCAAAGTAGCGGTGAGCACCTATAGCGAGAAGATTAAAGGGCACTTGACCTGGAAGAGGTGTATAGGAAGGCGCGGGGAATCTTTTACCGGAAATTAAATTACCACCTTGATAAACGTCGTTACCTTTCGCTAAACTATCATATCCCGCCATAAAGGTCGAGCCGTTACCCTCATTAACGGTAATGCCGAAAGATGCCTCGGCAGAATATTTCATCTTGCTGAGTGGTAAAACGTTGAAACAATAGGTTATCGCTCTGAGCATAGAGGTTTTGCCGGAGGAATTAGGCCCTATGATAATGTTAAGACCGGGAGTAAAATCAACTTTGAGATTATCGAAAAGCCCAAGTGATTTTACCTGCAGGGATTGTATGAAGGGATGGATTGCCATTTTATGAGTTATGAGATGAGGTTCGGGGATTATTCGGGGAGGAATGGGAGTGGGAAGTTAGAGGAGGTGGAGGGTGACGAGTTCGGAGGCGAGGCGGTGGAGGCCGGCTTCAATCTTTTCGAGCTGTTTGTTGGAAATCTGAGCCGATCCGCTGCGATATTGGCGCATGAGGCTTTCGTTGATGCCGAGGTATCGGCCAAGGGCGCTGATATTCAGCATCGGGTAATAGTCAAAGAGCGAGGGTATGTCAAATTTAAATTCAACATCTTCTTTTAGGCATTCGGGGATTTCGTCACCGATTTCATTGTAGGTCTGAAGAACCTCGTTAATAGAATTGAAGAAGTCCTCTTTGGCTTCCTTTACGGAATTGCCGGTGCCGATAAGTCGCACCTTGTTGCCGGTAGTGTTGTAGGCTATAAATGAGCCGTCTGACTGTTTTTCTATGCTTACATTCATATTGAGTGGAAGCTATTGGTTAGTAATTTATTTTTCGGTGAGGAAGGTGAGGAGGAGGGTGAGGGCGGTGGGGGAGAGGGTTTCTTTGATTTGGTTGTATTCGGAGAGGTCGCCGGTGGTGCAGGTCTGGAAGAGGTGGTTGAGGCCTTCGAGGCGGTGGACCTCAGCGGCAGGGAGGTTGAGGCTGAAGGCCCCGAGATTAGTGTCGGCGTTGACCTGAGTGTCTTTGGCGCCGTTGAGGGCGAGCACGGGGCATTTGATTTTCTTAAGCGCCGGGGTGGGGTCGAGGCTCACAAGGCTGTCGAAGTAGGCGTTGCGGGTGAGGTTGCTTTGCTTCACCGATTCGAGCACCATAGCCGGTACTGAGAGCGAGTTTTCCTTGCAAATCAGGTCGATGTCGAGCGGCTCGGATTTTCCCGCCTTGTGTTGGGCGATGATTTGGTCGAAGAGAATGTTGAGCAGCTTTATCGACGCATCTTTTTCCGCGCCTGTAATTCCTGCTTTATCAATCATCCGGATGTTTTGCTCAAGGATAGTCTGTTTGGCGGGCACCACCATTCCGGCCATCGAGATGATGAAGTCAGGAGCCTGCTCGGCGGCTATCAGCACCGCAATCGTTCCGCCCTCGGAGTGGCCGAGGAGACCTGTCTTTGAGGCATAGGGGAGAGACTTGGCAAACTCCAAGGCGCTCTTTGCGTCGTTGGTAAAGGTCTCAATGTCGGCTTCGGCATAGTTGCCCTGCGACTTTGCGGTGCCGCGGTCGTCATAGCGCAGCGAGGCTATGCCGTTGCGGGCCAGCACGTCGGCGATGACGGCAAAGGGGCGATGCTCAAAAATCTCTTCGTCGCGATTCTGCGGGCCGCTCCCGGTAATCATCACCACCATAGGAAATTTCTTCTTCTCACTGCCGGCGGGCACTACAATTGTGCCGGCGAGCTGAGTGCCGTCAAAGGAGGTGAACACCGTGTCGGTCACGCTATAAGGGAACGGCGGCACGGGAGTCTGTGGCCTTCTCACCGTAATATCATGCTCGGGAGTGAGGGTGAGCGGAAAGTTATAGCCCTGCTGGGAGAAAGTTCCTTTGATAACATTATCACCTATCCCGGCGGTGTAGGTCGCGCCGATCATCGCGCAGGCCACGCTGAGGCTGTCGCCCGAGCAGAATTTCACCTCAAGGGGTATTCCGCGGGCATTCTGGAGAGGGGAGTCCATCGTGGCCTCAGTTGCGCCACCCGGCTTTTCGGTGAAATTGAAAACGAGGGGGAGCTTCGTGGAGCCGAGCGACAGCTCTCCGCGCCATTTGCCGGTGAGGGCGTTGGCGCTTAAGGCTGCAGCTATCGCCACGAGCAATATGAGCGAACGTTTGAACAGAGGTTTCATAGGCTGATTTTCAGAATGGTGGAGAGTATGGTTAATCACTCACAAAGGTAATCAAACTTGGCGGTAAATTAAAATTTGAGGGTGGAATAACATTTCTTTGCATTTCTTTTGGGTTGATAGCGGCGAGATGACAGAGATTTTGCCTAATTTTGTAAGCTTAATCTATAATTATATGAATCTGTCAAAATTTCTTCGTCATATATTGCCGCTGGTGATCGCCCTGCCGCTGCTGGCCGTGCCTGTCGAGGCATGCGGCCACAACGCTTCATCATCGGCCTCATCTCCGGCTGAGGCTGAAACTGAGGCGCCGGCCGAGGTGATTGTCGGAGCCGCCCGCTTTGAGAGCTACCTGCCCCTGCTGCGCGGCAAGAAGGTGGCCCTGCTGAGCAATCACACCGGCATGGTGGGCGACCGTCACACCCTCGACATAATGGTTGACAGCGGAATCAACGTCACCACTATCTTCTCGCCCGAACATGGCTTCAGGGGCACTGCCGACGCCGGCGCCCATGTAGGCAGCTCGGTGGATGAGAAAACCGGAATACCTATCGCCTCGCTCTATGACGGCAAGACCCGTATGCCCTCGCCCGAGGTGATGAAAAACATCGACATCATAGTCACCGACATTCAGGATGTTGGGCTGAGATTCTACACCTACTACTGCACTATGATCGACCTCATGAACGCCGCTGCCGCCAACGGCAAGGAGTTTATGGTGCTCGACCGCCCCAATCCCAACGGCATGAGCGTTGACGGCCCGATACTCGACATGAAGTTTCAGAGCGGTGTGGGTCGGCTTCCCATACCTGTGCTTCACGGCATGACCCTCGGTGAGCTGGCCCGCATGGCAGTAGGGGAGGGGTGGCTGAAAGGGGGCGCCGAGGTGTCTCTCACCGTCATACCGGTTGAAAACTACACCCATCAGACCCGCTACCGCCTGCCGGTGGCTCCGTCGCCCAACCTCCCCGACATGAAGTCGGTCTATCTCTATCCGTCGACATGCCTGTTTGAGGGCACCCCCGTGAGCCTCGGCCGCGGCACCGACATGCCCTTTCAGGTCTACGGACATCCCGACATGAAGGGTTATGACTTTTCGTTCACCCCCAAGTCTCGCCCCGGCGCGCTCAATCCCCCTCAGAAAGACAAGCTCTGTCACGGCGTTGACCTCCGCACCATCAGCGACGAGGAGGCCATAGCCCAGGGTGTGAATCTCGAATATGTCATCGACGCCTACCGCAACCTCGGTCTCGGCGACAGATTCTTCACCCGCTTTTTCAATCTGCTCATAGGCAACGACACCACCCGCCGCCAGATAGAGCAGGGCATGTCGGCCGACGAAATCAAAGCCACATGGCAGCCGGGTCTGGAGAAATTCAAAGCTCAACGTTCACCCTATCTTCTTTATCCTGAATGATGTCGGTGTCGGTTATCGTGATATTGACTATCGCCGCCTATTTCCTGGTGCTTCTCGGGGTTGGCCGGCTCGCTTCGCGCGGAGGTGACAACAGCAGTTTCTTCACCGGCGGGCGCAAGACTCCGTGGCCCTTTGTGGCGATAGCTATGGTTGGCGCGGCCATTTCGGGCGTGACCTTCATCTCCGTGCCCGGCATGGTCGCGGGCAAAGGATATGCCTATCTTCAGATGGTGCTCGGCTTTGTGGTTGGCTATGCTGTGATAGCGTGGGTACTGTTGCCGTTGTTCTACCGCCGGGGTCTTGTGTCGATCTACGGTTATCTGAGCCAACGGTTCGGGCGCCGCAGTCACCTCACGGGCGCATGGATATTCATCGTGTCAAAGATGTTGGGAGCCGCCGTGAGATTTTTCGTGGTGTGTGTGGTGGTTCAGCTCCTGGTATTCGCGCCGTTGGGCCTTCCGTTTGAGCTCAATGTGGCTGTTACCCTCGCCCTCGTGTGGGCCTATACCGCCGCGGGAGGTGTCAAGACACTCATCTGGACCGACATGATCAAAAGCCTCTGCCTTGTGGGCAGCGTGGCTCTCTGTATATATTACGTCTCCTCTCAGCTCGGCATCGGCCTCGGTGACCTGCCGGGAATTGTCAGTTCTCATTCCACCTCGCGGGTGTTCTTTTTCGACAACCCGATGGAGGGCACATATTTCTGGAAGCAGTTTGTGGCCGGCATCTTCATGGCCATCGCCACCAACGGCCTTGATCAGGACATGATGCAACGCCACATGGCTTGTGCCGACTCAAACGCCTCGCGCAAAAACATGATGGTCAGCGCTATAATGCAGGTGCCCGTGATATTGCTCTTTCTGGTGCTCGGCACACTGCTCACCATCTATTGCGAGCAGACCTCGCTCGAAGCTCCCGCCAAATCAGATGAACTGTTTGGCGCGGTGGTTTTCAGCGACGCAATGCCTGTAGTGGTAGGGGTGATATTTATGTTAGGACTCGTGTCGAGCGCCTATAGCGCCGCCGGTTCGGCCCTCACCTCGCTCACCACCTCCATGACCGTCGACATACTCCATGCTCCCGAACGAATGTCGCAGAGCCGGCTCACCCTCACCCGCCGCATGGTTCATCTGGCCATGACCGTGACAATGGCGGTGGTGATAATAGTGTTCTATCATCTGAGCGATGACGATGCCATCAGCGCAGTCTATACCCTCGCCTCCTATACCTACGGCCCGATACTGGGATTGTTTGTGTTTGGCTTGTCGTGTAAAACGAGGGTCAACGACCGGTTGGTGCCGGTGGTGTGTATCGCCGCCCCCTGCCTCGCCTGGCTCACCACCCGCGGCCTCGCCGCCTTAGGCTATGAAACCGGCTTCGAGCTGCTGCTCATCAACGCCGCCTATACCTGTATCGGCCTCTTTGTCTCTGCCGCTTTCGCTCCTCAGAAAGAGGAATCGGCCTCGCTCCCGGCTCCCGGACTCCAATAACCCCCTCCCCACTATGTCGCGCAACATCTTCAGCAAATATATCTGGATAATCGACACCATAAGGCGCCACGGCCGCATCTCGCGCCGTGAGCTCGACTCGCTGTGGCGTCGCTCCTCCTTCTCGGAGGGGGAGGGATTGCCGCGCCGCACCTTCTATAACTACCGTGCCGCCATAGAGCAGCTTTTCGGCATCACGATAATGTGCGACCCCGAGACCTTTGAATATTATATAGGTGACCAGGAGATAGCCGGCGGCGGCAACGTGACCGACTGGATGCTCAACTCGGCGGCCATCAACAACTCTCTGGCCGACGCCTCGGCAATCGCCGACAGGATATTTGTGGAAGATGTGCCCTCGGCGCGTCAGCACCTCGCCTCGGTGATCACCGCCTTGAAGGAATATCACC
The DNA here is from genome assembly GCA_964384885.1 of uncultured Bacteroides sp. Taxonomy (GTDB): domain Bacteria; phylum Bacteroidota; class Bacteroidia; order Bacteroidales; family Muribaculaceae; genus Paramuribaculum. The sequence goes on along the minus strand of CAYLMR010000020.1, from coordinate 21,982 downwards.
CCATACTGTTCACCTATCACCCCTACACCCGCTCCACCCCCAACACCGGAGTGGCCATCGAGCCCTATTTCCTCAAGATATTCCGTCAGCGGTGGTATGTCACCGGTCGCAACATTAAGCAGAATGTCATCAAGACCTATGCCCTCGACCGCATGAGCAACCTCACCGTGCAGTCGGAGGTGTTTGACATGCCCGCCGACTTCTCCCCCGCGCTCTATGCCCGCGACTCGTTTGGCATTATCTTCAATCAGGGCAACACCTATCAGGTGAGCCTGAAATGTGACCCTCGCCGGGCCAAATATCTCAGGGCGCTGCCGCTCCACCACTCCCAGAACGAAATGGTGGGTGACGGATATTCGGTGTTTACCTACCGCCTCAAGCTCACCCCCGACCTCGTGCAGGAATTAGTGTCGCTCGGGCCGAGCGTCACGGTGCTCTCTCCCCCCGAACTGAAGGCAATGGTGGTGAAAGAGCTCACCGCCACCCTCGCCAACTATAATCAACCCACCTGACCATTCCACCTCCCACATAATAATTTGACCAATCATGCGTATCGATATAATAACAGTCTTGCCCGAAATGCTCGTTTCCCCTCTCAACTGCTCGATTCTCAAGCGGGCGCGCGACAAGGGGCTTGCCGAAATAGTGGTTCACAACCTGAGGGATTATTCCACCAACAAATTCCGCAAGATCGACGACTATCCCTTTGGCGGCGAGGCAGGCATGGTGATGCAGATCGAGCCTATCGACCGCGCTATCTCCGCCCTTAAGGAGCAGCGCGACTATGACGAAGTGATCTTCACCTCGCCCGACGGCGAGACCTTCGACCAGCCTATGGCCAATTCGCTGTCGATGCTCAACAACATCATCATACTCTGCGGGCATTACAAGGGGATTGACTACCGCATACGCGAGCATCTCATCACCCGCGAGATTTCGATAGGCGACTATGTGCTCACCGGCGGCGAGCTCCCCGCGCTGGCCATCACCGACGCCGTGGTGAGACTGATACCGGGAGTGTTGGGCGACGAGCAGAGCGCACTCTCCGACTCCTTTCAGGACAATCTTCTCGCTCCCCCCGTCTACTCGCGCCCGGCCGAATACAAAGGGTGGCGTGTGCCCGACATCCTCCTCTCGGGCCATCAGGCCAAAATCGACAACTGGCGCCACGAACAGGCCCTTGAGCGCACCCGCCGTCTGCGCCCCGACCTGCTCGGCGACGATATTGACTGACACTAATACTTATACTCAGGATTTAAAATATTTACTACCTCTCCAAAGATGTCACATCTTCAATTAAAAATCTTAGCTATTCTGCTTTTTGCCGCGCTCGGCCTCAGCCTCGGAGCCGAGGAGCAGCCACAGTCGCCGTCGCTCAGGGGTAAGAATGTGGTGATATTGGGCGACAGCAACACCTGGCTCGGGGGTGATGACTGCTCCGACCCACGGGGCTGGACCTATGAATGGGTGCGCGAAACCTCTCCGAGGTGGTGTCGCAGCTATGCCCGCAGCGGCGCCACATGGACCAATACCCCCGCCACCCGCCTCAACACTGAGGAAAATATCTCGGTGCTCGGCGACGACAACACCATCTACAATCAGATAATGAGGCTTAAGGAAGATCTCGACAGCATGACTGTGCCCCGGCCCGACCTCGTGATCATAGCCGCCGGCACCAATGACATATGGTTTGCCTCCAAACGCCCCTCGCTGCTCGACGTAAGCGCCGAGAGCGCTATGGTGATTCCCGACAGTGACATACTTGCCTGCGAACCGGGCGAGGTGGTCACCCTTGCCGAGTCGATGAGATACGGATGCGAGATAATCGGAAATATGCTGCCGTCGGCCAAGGTGGTTATTTTTACCCCCATGCAGTTTACCAAGGCCAACCCTCAGCGCTTTGAGGCTGTGACCTCGCTGATGGAGCAGATGGGTGAGATGATGGAGCTCGACGTGGTGCGTCAGGATAAGGAGCTCGAAATCAATGCCGCCACCGAGCGCAAGGGGCTCAAGCTGACCCGCGACGGTGTTCACACCAACCGTGAAGGCGCCGCCCGCAACGGCCGCTATCTTGCCCGGCGAATCTGCGCGCTCTATCCCGCCACCCCGGGCAACTGAACCTCTCTTTATTTAAATTGATTCAAATAAGTGGAAAATGGTATTTTCTGATCTGTTTTTTCTATTTGTATTCCTGCCGGCCTTTATAATATGCTATCAGCTCGGGGCATGGCTTGACCGCCGTATGAGCGATGACCGCAATCATCCTCTCTTTACGGTGAGAAACGGCGTGATGGTCGTTTTCTCGCTGGTGTTTTATGCGTGGGGCGAGCCGATATATGTGTTCCTGATGATAGGGGCGGTGTTTCTGAACTATCTCGCCGGTCTGTGGATAGCTTCGGCCAAAGGGGGGTGGCGCCGCTTTGCCCTCACTGTCGGCCTGGCTGTGAATATCGCCATGCTCGGCGTGTTTAAATATGCCGGATTTATAGCAAGCAACCTCCATTTCTTCGGCATAGAGACCAACATACCCGAGATTTCGCTGCCGATAGGCATAAGTTTCTACACCTTTCAGAGCATCAGCTATCTGATTGACGTTTACCGTAATGCCGCCGATGTGCAGCGCAAATACAGCGACCTGCTGCTCTATATCTGTATGTTCCCGCAGCTCATTGCCGGCCCGATAGTGCGCTATGACACTGTGGCCCGCGAGCTCTCCGACCGTACCGTCACCGCCGCCGATGTGAGCGAAGGTGTGTTCAGGTTTCTGCTTGGTCTCGGCAAGAAGGTCATTCTTGCCAACCAGTTCGGCGAGATAGCGGGCGAATTTCTCGCATCGTCAAATCTCGGCGACGTGAGCGTATGCGGCGCGTGGATAGGCATACTGGCCTTTACCTTCCAGATCTATTTCGACTTCTCGGGCTATAGCGACATGGCGATAGGCATAGGTCGCTGCCTCGGATTTCACTTCAATGAAAACTTCGACCACCCCTATTGCTCGCGGTCGATCACCGAGTTCTGGCGGAGATGGCACATGTCGCTCGGAAGCTTTTTCCGCGACTATGTCTATATACCCCTCGGAGGCAACCGCCGCCATCAGATCATCAACATCCTGCTGGTGTGGTTTCTCACCGGCATGTGGCACGGCGCAAGCTGGAACTTCATTCTCTGGGGACTCTACTTCGCAGTCATTCTCATGGTTGAGAAGAAATATATCCTGCCGCGCATCAATGCCTTGCCGAGACTTGTGTTCCACTGCTACGCCATGCTGCTCGTGGTGATAGGCTGGGGCATATTCTACTTCACCGACATCAACGAGATGGGAAGATTTTTCCATGCTCTCGTTGGAGGCAACGGCATCTTCTGGCAGTTTGCCGACGAAAATGCCCTGCGCACCCACTTCTGGCTCTGGATAGCCGCCGTGGCATTCAGTATGCCGGTGCGCAGCTGGGTGAGCCGCATCCCCGGCGCCGTGATGGGCCAGGGCTCGTCGGTGGCCGCCACTACCGAGATGATTTCGCGCACCATCGTGTCGGTGGTGGTGCTGATAGTGAGCGTGGCGCTGCTGATAGGAGCCACCAACAATGCCTTTCTTTACACACGATTCTGACATCTGAAATATGTTTGAGATAAGAAAACCAATCAGATTTCTGCTGCTTGCGGCCGCAATGGGGTGTGGCCAGCCGATCATCAGCCGCGCTGATGACGACACCAACATCGACAACCTCCACCTCGAGATGATGGAGGCCGCCGGTATCGAGGCCCACGCACCGGCCATCTCGGCGGGCAACAACTTCGAGTTTGAATATGTCAACAACCTCACCGGCAAAGCTCCCTACCGCAAGGCACGCAGGGGCATCATGCTCGTGGGGCGCGGCGACACCCTCCGCGCTCTCGAACCTTTCAAGGGGTCGAGCGAGCGGGCCGGTCAGTATGCCTCGGTGATCAACACCTATGCCGAGAAACTCGGTCCGAAGGTGAGGGTCTACTGTATGCCGGTGCCTGTGCCGGTGGCCTATTACTGCCCCGACGACGCGGCTGCCAATGCCCGCAACGTGCGCCGTCAGATGATAGATATTTTCTCAAACCTCTCGCCCGAGGTCGAGCCGGTCGACATCTATCCCACCCTCGCCCTCCATGTCGACGAACCTATCTATTCGCGCACCGACCACCACTGGGCGCCCCTCGGAGCCTATTATGCCTCGGGATGTTTTGCCGAGTGTGCCGGCGTGGATTTCTTCGACCTCTCCAACTATCAGCGACATGACAAGCCGGGCTATGTAGGCACGATGTATAAGTTTTCGGGCGATATGGCCGTGAAGCGCGCTCCCGAGACCTTCACCTACTACACTCCTCTGGATTCAAACTACTCGGTGACCTATACCGTCTATACCCTCGACAAGGCGCGCCTCAACGTGATCGACGAAAGCAGCCCCATCAACGGCTCTTTCTTTCAGTCGGCCTCAGGCTCGGCCACCTATCTCACCTTTATGGGCGGCGACACTCGCCTCACCTGTATCGACACCGGAGTTGACACCCCGCGCCGTCTCGCTATTGTGAAAGACAGCTACGGCAACGCCATTCCCCCCTATCTCATCGGCTCGTTCAATCAGATACATGTGATTGACTGCCGCTACTTCACCCGCAACATAGTTGATTATATCGACGATAACGGCATCACCGATCTGCTGTTTGTCAATAACATGAGCCATGCCGTCAATCCCCGCACATCCGACACCCTGCTCAGGTATCTCAACCAATAGTCAAGTCAGCCACTCCAAGCTATGAAACGCGAATATGTTTTCCTGTCGTTGGTAGGCGGTGTTTTCGCACTGCTTGCGCTGGTGTTTCTCTTTTTCCCCCGCCCCACATTCTCGGAGGTGGAGCGCCGCGAGCTCACCACCTTCCCCGAGTTTACGGTCGAAAGGTTGGCCAACGGCTCGTTTGCCAACGATGTGTCGCTGTGGTTCAGCGACTCCCAGCCCTATCGCGACGAGTTTATGACCTTCAGCATGATGCTCAAAAAGAAAATGGCGTTTTCGCTCCCCGGCGGCGATGATGAGGCGGTGACTTTTGTGGCTACGTCGGCCAACCCTGCCGATGACTCGGGCGCGCCCGATGACGAGGAGGCCGAAATGCAGGCTGAGCCGGCCGAGATGCTTGCCGAAAACACCGAGATAGCCGACTATGACGGCCACGCCACCCCCGAGGGCGCGGCCAAGCTTGCCGACTCGGGCGTGATAGTAGTGGGCTCCGGTCCCGAAGCGAGGGCGCTCATGGCTTTCGGCGGCTCGTCGACCGGCGGCACCGCCTATGCCGATATGGTCAACACCTACCAGAAGACTCTCGGCCCCGGAGTGAGGGTTTACTGTATGGTAATACCCACGGCGGCTGAATTTTACACTCCCGCCAAGGCCCGCAAGCTCACCAATCCGCAGCTGCCGGTGATACGCAACATCCACAACCATCTCACCGGAGGAGCCACCGGTGTGGATGCCTACACGGCGCTGGCTCAACACGCCGAGGAACCTATCTATCTGCGCACCGACCATCACTGGGCGCCCCTCGGAGCCTATTATGCCGCGCAGGCTTTTGCCAAAGCCGCAGGGGTGGATTTCAGGGAACTGAGCTCTTATACCCCCCGCACGGTCAAAAACTATGTCGGCACGATGTATGGCTATTCAAAGGATATAGCCATCAAGAATGCTCCGGAGGACTTCGTGTATTACGAGCCGATCGACAACGACTATAGCGTGACTGTGTCGACCATCCGCCTTGACAAGTCTTTCCGCCCCGTGGGAGAAACCAAGCCTGTGAAGGGACGGTTTTTCTACCGCTATGGCGACGGCAGCCCGTCGGCCTACCTCACCTTTATGGGTGGCGACTATAATCAGACCGTGGTCAAGACGCCGGTTAAAAACGGGCGTCGCCTCGTGGTGATCAAAGACAGCTACGGCAACGCCGTGCCGGGCTATCTGTTTTATTCGTTTGAGGAGATTCATGTGCTCGACCACCGCTATTTCCGCCATGATGTGAAAAGCTATGTGGCTGAGAACAAAATCACCGACGTGTGTATGATCAACAACATCTTCAACGCCTATTCGCCCCGTGTGGCCAAGCGTTTCCTCAAAATCCTGACCCACGCCGACGCCTCCGACCCCGTTAAGCCTGCTCCCGAGGCGCCCAAAGCGGTTGCCGACACCGTCAAGGCAAACAAAAAACCGGCGGCGCCCGAAAATGAGTCGCCGTCGGCCGATGAGGTTAAGATTGAGGATAGCCCTGTGGAGCAGCCGGCTGAGAAGCCTGAAGAGCTGCCTGATTCGATCTGAGGGTTATCTCTCCTTGACAAGGAAGATTTCGGTGGGGAAGTGGTCGGAATAGCCGTTGAGCCATGCGCCGCCCGAGAATGTGCGTTTGGGATAACCCTGACGTGCGCCCTCGGTGTCATAGAGGAAGTCGAAGTTGTTGACCTTGCATGACCGGTAGACCAATCCACCCTGAGGAGCATTTGCTTCGAGCAGGGTGCCGCTCACAATTATCTGGTCAAAGAGATTCCATGCGCCCTTATAGGCGAGGGTGCCGATGCCGTTGTCATAGAGCACTCTCCACCAGGGGTTATAGAAACCGTGGGCGCCTACACCCTCGGCATCTTTGGCGGCTCCGAGCTCTACGGCACACGATTTGTCGGCGGGGTCATCGTTGAGGTCGCCCATCACTATCACACCCATGCGGGGATTGACCTGCCACAGCGAGTCGGCTATCTGCTTGCTCAGGCGGGCGGCGGCTTCGCGGTTGGGTGAGCTCTGTTCCTGACCTCCGAGACGCGACGGCCAGTGGTTGACGATCACGGCGAGGGTATCGCCGGCAATTTCGCCCACAACCACCATCTGGTCGCGGGTGGGGTAGCCGATGTCGAGAAAATGGTTGGTGACATTGATGAGCTTGAAAAGGCGGGGATTGTAGAGCAGACCCACGTCAACGCCGCGGCGGTCGGGCGAATCGTGGTGAACCACCCGCAGCATATCCTTTCTGATTTCGGGCTCCTTGACGAGGTCGTTGAGCACCGTGATGTTTTCAATCTCGCTCACTCCGAGCACCGCCGGGCCGAGGGGAGTGGTGGGCGACTTCATGGCGTTGATACACTTGGCGAGATTGTGGAGCTTGGCACGGTATTTCTTTCCGTCCCAGCGGCGTGAGCCCTCGGGCGAAAATTCGAGGTCATACTTGCCGTTGTTATTGATGGTGTCGAAAAGATTTTCGAGATTATAGAACGCCACGCCATAGACCTGATATTTCTTGTTGCCCTCCGACTTGGTGACGGTCAGCACGCCGCCGTCGTCAGTACGGCTGACATTATCAGAGCCGGCAATCGCGAGGCCGGTTGAGAGCGCGGCTATGGCGGCTAATGAAAATAATTGTTTAATCATGTGATAGATAGGTGAAGTGATGATTCTTTTATTAGGAGTAACCTCCCTGAGGAGGCCCTAAAATTCAGCGTAAAATTAGTAAAATCGTCTCTACTTGTTGCTATACTTCTACAAAAAAGTTACGAAAAACAAAAAATCAAACGAAATAGTGTGTGAGATATTAAAAAAATTGTAAATTTGCGGCGACAATACAAATGCGCTTAAAACCAATCAAATAATAAAATATTACATTATGGAAGAATTAGTAGCTAAGATTAAGGAAGCTTATCAGGCTTTTGCCGATGACGCAACCCTTCAGGTAGAAAAAGGTAACAAAGCTGCCGGCACCCGAGCCCGCAAAGCTTCTCTCGCAATCGAGAAACTCATGAAAGAGTTCCGCAAGGCCTCTCTCGAAGCCTCCAAATAAGGAGCACTGATCATCTCTGATTGACAGTTGCCTGAGCCGTTGCAGTCTCCGGTCTGCTGAAATAAACCCGTCGCCGCTTTGTGAGCATTGATTTCTCGCAAGGCGGCGAGGTTTTGTTGGCGGGGGAGTGGCCCGGGGTGTTGCCCATGTCACAAAGTTATGCTATCTTTGCAGTGGCCGCGACATGACCAGATGTTAGCGGCATTCTTAATCGGTAATTTAATCAACCTGCAATATGTCATCTGACAACACCTCCGGAATCAAGCCTAATGTGCTCGACTATAACGACGTGGCTGAAATGGTGCCGCGTCTCAAAGGGCATGAGAAGCTGGTAAACTTTTTTCTGAAACTCTTTTCAATCGACAAGGTCAACGCCCTTCACCGTCATAACTGCGCCACTCCGGGAGTGGAGTTTACCACCGGCCTGCTTAAGGAACTCGACATAAAGCTGGAGGTTGAGAATGAGAAGGTGCTCACCTCGTTTGGCGAGGGGCAGCCCTTCATCACCGTGAGCAACCATCCTTTCGGTGCGCTCGACGGCATTTCGCTCATCAATATCGTGGGGCGCCATTTCCCGCAATATAAGGTGATGGTCAACATGATACTCAACCACATCACCGCCATGCGCCCCAACTTCATAGCCGTCGACGCCCTCGCCAGCGACGACCCCGACAAGAGGGCCGTGTCGATGAAGGGCATCCGTGAGGCTATCAAGCAGGTGAAGAGCGGCCAACCGCTCGGCTTCTTCCCCGCCGGCGCGGTGTCGAAGCTCAACAACAAGCTGGAGCTTGAAGACCGCGAGTGGCAGGAAACCGTGGTGCGCCTCATAGGTCAGCTCAAGGTGCCGGTGGTGCCGATTTTCTTTCACGGAAGCAACTCGCTGTGGTTTAACATCCTCGGCCGAGTGTCATGGCAGCTGCGCACACTGCGCCTTCCCGCCGAGGTGTTCCGCAAGCGGGGCACCGTTATCCGCGCCACCGTGGGCGACCCCATCACCCCTGAAGAAATCATTGCCCACAACACCTCGACCGAGGAGCTCGGCCAATATCTCAAACAGCAAACCTATCGCCTCAGGAAGAAATGACCCCCACTGTTCCTACCCAAAGTCAGATTCAGGCCGCCAAGCAGCGCTTCGGCATAATCGGCAATTCCCCGGCTCTTATCGCCGCCGTGGAGAGAGCTTTGCGTGTGGCCCCGATCAATCTCACCGTGCTTATTCAGGGTGAGAGCGGCACGGGAAAGGAGTTTTTCCCGAAAATCATTCATGCCTACGGCGCGAGGAAGCATGCCAAATACATAGCCGTTAACTGCGGCGCCATACCCGAAGGCACCATCGACTCCGAGCTTTTCGGCCATGAGAAGGGCGCCTTTACCGGCGCGGTGGCTTCGAGAAAGGGTTATTTTGAGGAGGCCGACGGCGGCACAATCTTTCTCGACGAGGTGGCCGAGCTGCCTATAAGCACCCAGGCGCGCCTGTTGCGTGTGCTCGAATCGGGCGAGTTTATCAAGGTCGGTTCGTCGGAGGTGCAGAAAGCCGATGTGCGCATCGTGGCCGCCACCAATGTCGATATGGCCAAGGCTGTGGCCGACGGAAAATTCAGGGAGGACCTCTATTACCGTCTCTCGACAGTGACCATTTCGGTGCCTCCGCTGCGCGACCGCGGCAGTGACATTGCCCTGCTGGCCCGCAAGTTTGCCTCCGATTTCTCTGAAAACAACCATATTCCCCCGATAACTTTCTCGCCCGAAGCGATCAGTATGCTTGAACATTGGCGATGGCCCGGCAATGTGCGTCAGCTCAAGAATGTGGTCGACCAAGTGGCTCTCTTCGAGGAGGGCACGAGGGTAGAGCCCGAAGCACTGAGGGAGATACTCGGCCCGTCGGCGGGAGTTAACTCGCTGTCAGCCTCGGGAAATCCTCTCTCGGGCTCGCGCACCTATGCTGACGAGAGGGAGATATTGTTTAACATGATATTCAGGATGCAGCGCCGCCTCGACACGCTCAACGACGAGCTCGAGACGATGAGGGAGCAGGCCGCCAAAAGCGCCGCCAACTCATGGAGCAACGCCAAGGCTTCGGCTGCCGACCACGGCGAGGAGCTGAGGTTTCTCCCTATCATCCAGACCCCTCCCGAAGATATCAGCGAGGTTGAGACAACCCACTACACCGAGGTGACCCCTCCGGTTGCCGCCGACACCGGTGTGCCCACCCTCGAGGACACCGAAAAAGAGACCATACGCCGCTCGCTCGAACGCAACAACGGCAAGCGCAAGGCCACCGCCCGCGAACTCAACATTTCAGAGCGTACACTTTACCGCAAAATTCGCGAATACGGCCTCGAATAGCCGTTAAAGTGACTTCTGTGTGCTTTTTAGGGGTGGATTTATGGCCAAGTGAAAAAAAAGTTGTAATTTTGAAATTGATTAACTATATCCGCATTTCTTATTACAACATTATCATAATGAAACTTCTCAAGACCACCATTCTGACAGTGATTATGGCTGTGGCCGCCCAGTTTTCGGCCATGGCTGAACTTCCCTCTGCCAAGCTCACCACTCTCGACGGAAAGACCGTCGATGCCGCTACCCTCTCAAACGACGGCAAACCCTTTGTGATCTCTTTCTGGGCAACATGGTGCAAGCCCTGTCTGCGCGAGCTCAAAGCCATTTCCGAATACTACGCCGACTGGCAGGATGAAACCGGCATGAAGCTCATTGCCGTGAGCATCGACGAGGCTCAGAATGTCACCAAGGTTAAGCCCACCGCCGATGCCGAGGGATGGGAATATGAGGTGCTTATCGACTCCAACGGTGAGTTTAAGCGCGCTATGGGTGTGCAGCTCATCCCCCACCTGCTCATCGTTGACGGTGAGGGCAATGTGGTAGAGACCCGCCAGGGCTATACCGACGGCTCGGAGCAGCACATCATCGAGAAAATCCGCGAGCTTTCAGCCGAATAATAGTCAGTCAGATTTCCGCTCTCTCCGATTGTTAAACCGCCTTTAATAGAATATCCTCCCGGTCTCTCCCGCAAGATTTTTTCCCCATGAAAAAGAGTCTGAAACAGTTGGCCTGTGTGGCCGTAATGATGATCGCGCCCGCAATGACCATGGTGGCGCAGGAGTCATCAAGCCGTGGCGTGAAGGTTCACGGCTCGGTGCAGAGCGACATACTTTTTCCGCAGGATGATGCCGCCATCGGAGCCGGCAATTATGACCGTCGATTCCTGACCAACACTTATGGCGACGTGTCGGTCAATTCAAAGCATATCGACGCCGGCCTGAGAGTGGAGTTTCTCAAATGGCCGCTGCCCGGTTTTGAGCCCGCATTCAAGGGCTGGGGCGTGCCAAACATCTATGTCAAAGGCAAATGGCGCGGCGGCGAGGTGACAATCGGCGACTTCTACGAGCAGTTTGGCTCGGGATTCATACTCCGCTCATATGAGGAGCGCAGCCTCGGAGTCGACAATTCGCTCAGAGGCGCCCGCGTGAAGATCGACGCCATCAAGGGCCTGAGGCTCACCGCTCTCGGAGCCGTGCAGCGCTGCTACTGGAGCTGGAACACCCGTTCGCAGGTCTATGGCGCCGATGCCGAGCTCTCGCTCACCGACTATTTCAAGACCCTCGCCGAACACTCCACCTCGTGGACCTTCGGCGCCAGCTATGTGCTCAAGCATGAGCAGGATGAGGATATTCTCGTGCCCGGCACCGACTATCGTCTCAACCTCCCGAAATATGTCAACGCCGTCGACCTCCGCACCCGTCTGTCACACCGCAACCTGAGTTTCCTTGTGGAGTGGGCGTGGAAGAGTCAGGACCCTTCGTTTGACAACGATTATACCTACTCAAACGGTAACGCCTTCCTCGTGTCGGGCAGCTATTCGCGCAGCGGACTGTCGGCACTCCTGCAGGTGAAGCGCAGCGAAAACATGAGCTTCCGCTCGCGCAGGTCGATCAACGGCATTCCCGCCTTTATCAACAACCTGCCCGCCTTTACCTATCAGCAGACCTATTCGCTTGCCGCCCTCTATCCCTATGCAACCCAGGCCGCTCCCGGCGAATGGGGTTTTCAGGGCGCGTTTGCCTATCAGTTCAAGCGCAAAACTCCTCTCGGCGGTCGCTACGGCACCCGCCTCAAACTCAATCTCAGCTACATCCGCGGACTGCATCACAATGAGGTGATTCCCGTGGTGGGTAACTCAATCTGGGGCACCGAGCCCTCCACCAAGTTTTTCGGCATGGGCGAATGCTACTATCACGACATCAACCTCCAGCTCGAAAAGCGACTCAGCTACCCCCTTACCCTCAACTTCATGTATATGAACCAGCTCTATAACAAGACCATCGTTGAGGGTCACGGCGGCAGAGTGAAAGCCAACATCTTTGTGGCCGATGTGAAATATAAATTCTCACCCAAGGTGACCGGCCGCATGGAGATTCAGTATCTCACCACCCGTCAGGATCAGAAAGACTGGGCCTATGGCCTGGCAGAGGTTTCGGTTTCGCCCTGGCTGATGTTCTCGATAAGCGACATGTGGAATTGCGGCGACACCAAGCTTCATTATTATATGGGCGCCGTGACCGGCAACTATAAGGCCAACCGACTGATGCTGAGCTATGGCCGCACCCGCGCCGGATTTAACTGCTCGGGTGGTGTGTGCCGCTATGTGCCCGCCCTCAAGGGTTTCCAGATAAGTTATTCCTATAATTTTTAATACACATATAATTATTTAATATCAGTGATGAAAAGCAAAAACATATTCTTTGGTCTTTGGGGTGTGACAGCGGCTCTGCTTGCCGGATGTGACACCGTAGACATTGAAGACAGATTCATAGAAATGGAACCGGTGGTCGACACTTCGAGCCGCACAGTGCTCCTCGAGGAATTTACCGGCCAGCTGTGTTCAAACTGTCCCGACGCCCATGCCATAGCCTCTCAGCTTTCGCAGCAATATGGCGACAAGTTTATTGTGGTGAGCATCCACGGCGGCGGCTTCGGCATGAGCGAGGAATACACTTCGTTTGCCACTAACTTCGTGGGCCTCGCCACCGCCGAGGGCATGGACTATCACAACTCTCTCGGCGTAAGCTCATGGCCCGCCGGCATGATCAACCGCAGCTCGGGCATACTCACCGCCGACGCGTGGTCGGCCACCGTGCGCAAGGCCTATGAGACTCCCGCCACCCTCGGCATCATCGCCGACGCCTCGGTGAGCGACGGAAATATCGAGGTAGAGGTCACCCTCGTGCCCTCGGCCGACATCGCTTCGCCCAACCTCAACGTGTGGGTGACCGAAAACCATATCGACGCTTTCCAGCAGAACGGCGCCCAATATCTCTCTTCCTACGACCATAACCATGTGTTCCGCAAGGCTGCCACTCCCATGCCTGACGGCATGACTATTCCGGCGCTCAAATCGGGCGAACATGCAGGTCCGTTTAAGTTCACTATCCCTGTGGCTGACAACGAACATGCAAGGTGGAATGTGTCCAACCTTTCGGTAGTGGTGTTTGTTGATACTAAGAGCGGTGGAGTGGTTCAGGCCACACAGACCGATGTGAAAAACAATCAGGATTCAGAACAATAATTTTAAAACCAAATAGCTTATGAGAAAACTCTACACAGCTTTGGCCACTGCAGCCATGATTGCAGGCGGCACGCTGACAGCGAGTGCCGATCTCAACTTCTATCTCGGAGACACTCCCATAACTTCGGGCGAGACGGTCAACTTTGTCGGTGCTGAAATCACTGCCGCAGGACCCAAACAAATGGTCAGAATGGTTCCCGAGGTTTTCCTTGAGAGCACCACTACACGATCGAATATCATCGTTAAGGTTACTTCACTCACCGGTCAGCCCGTGCAGTGCTGTGCCGGCGGCGTGTGTGAGATGAACACCTCTATCGAGAAGAAAAACGTGTCGATCACAGCCGGTCAGAAACTCAATCTCCAGTTTGAATATATGGAGATGCTCGACGCCGGAGAAATTCCCGACGTTGAGGCCAAGATCGAGGCTCAGTATTATCTCGACAACAAGTCGAAACGTGAATTTATCATTCACATGAGCGCCACTGCCGGCGTTGAGATCGTTGAGGTGACAGGCCAGCCCGTTAAGCCTTGTGTGGGCGGTCTTGAATACGCGCTCAACGGCGACGCCTCTATCGCTATCTACAGCATCAGCGGCAAGCTTGTGAAGAAAGTAGCTGTTTCAGGTCACGGCATTCTGCCCACCACTGACCTGCCCGGCGGCGTCTACATCTACAAGGTAACTGGCGCAGCCACCCTTACCGGCAAATTTACCCGATAAGTTTCTTTGTTTTCATAATTTCATTTGCCGGAGATTCTGCGAAGAGTCCCCGGCAAATTTGATATTACACTATAGTATTCAGTTTGTCCATTTGACTCATATTTATTTTAAGAAAAGATATTGATTCCTATTCCTTATTTAGTGCTAAGAATCACTCCTCCTATTATTAAAGTAGTCCCGACCGCCATTGAGAGGGTAAATGTCTCTTTGAGAAAAGCCATAGATGTGATTATTGTAACGAGTGGGACAAGATATATATAATTAGATGTCCGTTCTGCCCCTAAATATTTTACGGCTGTATTCCACATAAGATAACATAGAAATGATGCTCCTACACTTAGAAATAATAGATTAACAATGATTGATCCGATATCTGATAGCAGCATACGAGTATGGGACTGAAATAAAATATAGTAAAATATCGCCGTCAGAACTCCATAGGCAAATACTTTCCTCGTAATAAAGATATTGCTATAGCTGGTGTTCAATAGTTTCAATATTAGACAATATCCAGCCCATGACAATGCCGCTAACAATGTTAGTAAATCACCAATTGGATTTCCTCCTAATTGTTTTGAGCCATTTAATACAACAATTGCCACTCCAATAAATGCGATGACTGACCCAATCCACAAATGATATTTTATAGAGTCGTGGAAAACAAGTTTACCTAAAATGATTGTAAAAATGGGCGCGCAACATATTATCAATGAGACATTGGATGCAAATGTTATACCAAGTGCAGTATTTTCTACAATAAAATACAGAGAACCTCCTGTTATCCCTGCAGCGAGCATCAAACCTTCATCCTTAATGGATTTTGCCCACAATCGGTCATGACAAAAAATAAGAGTACATAGATAAGCAATTGCAAAACGTATAATGAAAATCTCCACCGGACTCAGTCCGTATGTAATAAGAATTTTGGTAGATACGAATGTAACGCCCCATACCATTATGGTTACTAATGCCATTGCATTATAGATCAAATACTTTCTTGTCATCGTAGTGACTTTAAGTTTCCACTGTATTTGTTTATATATTTTTTGCTACCAATCAAACCAATCCCGAGATACCTTAACTCCTTTTCTGTAATATGATTCATTTGAGCTGTATACTCCTCATATGTTCTTGATTTTTGAGCAGTAACAGTGAAATCAACAACGAACACTTCTTCATTGATATTAGCTACGTCGTGAATCTCCTTCAGTTTCTCACAGGAAGCTGCTAACACTGGGATATTTAGTTGAGTAATGCCGGGATGAAGGGTATTATCTCCATCATATAAATCATCTCCAATTATTTCACTATTTTTTGCACCAATAGTCATTGCCAGCACTGCCGCTACATTTGCCTGTTCTCCTATGGAAAGAGAACTGTCAACTATTAGAACACATTTGGTCTTTTCTAAATCTGTTATCATAATTTATCATATTTTGAGTGCAAAATTACAAATTAATAGCTTATTATCCTATAATTATTGTATGTATTGGGAAATATTCCTATCTTTGCATTGTCAATAGGAAGTCTGTTCCTATTTTAACACCAGTAACAATCATTAAACAGGAATTTCTGCCATGATAAGACTTGACGAAATAGATGTCAAATTATTGAAAGCTCTTCAGAAGGACGCGAAAGCCAATACCAAGGAATTATGTGAGTTTTTGAATTTATCAAAAACACCTGTCTATGAGCGCATTCACAGGCTGGAAAAGGAAGGGGTCATTAAAGGTTATGGAGCTATAATCGACAATAAGAAAGTCGGATTGCCCCTTGTTATATTTTGCAATGTGTCATTAGCTGTTCATGATGATGAACATATAGAGCGATTTAAGAAAGACATATTGGAAATAGAGGAAATAATGGAGTGCTACTCGACAGGTGGGTTTTATGATTTTCTATTAAAAATAGTACTAAAAGATCTTGACGAATACAATACATTTGTGTTTGAGAAACTCACAAAGGTGCATGGCATTGTAAAGATGCAGAGTTCCTTTGTGCTGAGTGAAATCAAATACAAGACAGAACTCAACATCAAATTTTAATTATTATTGAGACAAGAGTTGCAAGGATATTGAGCGGGATTCCGGGGTCTTATTATCTACGTTCATGTTTTCTGTAGTCGATGTATTGGAAACAAACGTCACTCCGTCCGCTTCATCAAGATTGGTCACGGATGCCGAAGTTTTTTTCACAAGGGAATATAAAAAGCTGCGGCGCGAGGTTTGCGCCGCAGCTTTTTTAGATATATGTAATCGCAGGGAGATTATTTAACGATGAGCTTTGACACGCCGGCGGGGGTGTTGACGATATAGAGACCGGCGGGGAGGGCGGCAGAGCCGTTTGAGCCGAGGGTGGCAACCTTGCGGCCATCGGTGGTGTAGATGGTGGCGGTGCCTTCGCCGTTGAGAGTGATGGTGCCGTTGTCGGCGGTCACGGTCGAGTTGTTGTCGATTACTTCGTCAACAGATGCGCTGCTGAGTTCATTCACCATAACGGCGTTTTCGATAATGCCGGTCTGACGGTTGATGAGCATAGCGACAAAGCGGCAGTTGGCGGGAGTTTTGACCATTGCGCACTGGTGAACATACTCGTGAGAGAAAGGCTCATCGGCCTTAACGGTTACAGGCACTGAGCCGATGAGACCCTCCATGTCATAGATAGCGCGGGCCACATCATTATATTTTGTGGAAACAGAAGAACCTTTCTTCTCCCAACCGCCCATCTCACCGCTGGTACCGCCGGCATAGTAGTTTTGCTGAGAGTAGGGGCCGACGTTGTTTTCGGTGATGACATAAGCCAGAGCGAAGTCAGCGCCGTCGGCGTCGTGAGAGAAGGTGGTGTTTGACTCAAACTTAAACACTTTTGATGACTCCTGAGAGACTTTCAGTTCGATCTTGGCAAACGATTTCGGACCGTTGACAACCTCTTTGTAGGCATTATCGAGAATTGAGAAAGAGGGATCGACGCTGCCGAATTTGGGGTCACGGTTGATTACCGCGCCGGGGAATCCGTCAACCAAGGGAGGATAGCTCTGGAGAGCCATCTGGTCACCGCTGTGAACGGCGATGGGAATGAATGTGCCGTCGGGGTAGGCTTCGCTCATCTCCTCCATACCCACGATGCCGCGGGGACACCATCCGCACCATGTGCCGGTGCCTTCCTCAACCACCATGTTGCGGGGATAACCGCCGTTGTAGGAGTTGAACACGTCGGAGGCTGTGGTTGCTGCCGAGAGAGGCTGATCAACACCGTTGACCGACAAGAGTCTTACGCTTACGGGAATGTTGAGGCCGGTGGTGTTGTTGGGGGTAGTGAGTGAGAAGATCTTTGCGCTCTTATACTGTGAGATGCCGGCATTGGAGACGCTGATGGTGGCGGGCTCCTGGTCGCCGACTGTTACCTCAACCTCAAAATTCTTGATTTCGTTTGAAGCCTCGTTGGTAACCTGAACCTTAAACTCGAGGTCAGAGCCGGGAGCGCTGTAGGATGATGCACCCATGATGATCGAGCCAATGTTTTCGGGGAGGTTGTTGCCTTCTACCACACATTTGATGCAGGCAGCGCCGAAATCATTTACAAATGAGTTCCACACCCAATTGCCTTCGTCATCTTTGGTGGCTGTGAGGCCGGCATTCTCGTTTTCGTTCCAGGTATAGTCGGAAACGATAGGATAGGGATATGAGTCGATGTCATTATAGGCAATCCAGCCGATAAGGAGGGTTGTGCCGGCTTCAATCTCATAAGGCTCGTCGAGAGTGTAGGTGTTCCAGGCATAGTTGGCGAGCTTGAATTTCACCTCCTGACGACGCTCAATGTTGGAGGGGTCGGTGGTGATGAAAAGGTGGAAAGGCATACCCTTACAATCATAGCCGTTGGCG
Organism: uncultured Bacteroides sp.; assembly: GCA_964384885.1. Taxonomy (GTDB): domain Bacteria; phylum Bacteroidota; class Bacteroidia; order Bacteroidales; family Muribaculaceae; genus Paramuribaculum. Next base: position 3,966 of record CAYLMR010000020.1, on the reverse strand, counting down.
ACCATGATCTTTGTGATCTTATTGCCGGCAAACTGAGTGGTGAGCTCCTCGTCGAGAGCGATAGCGACGCAATATTCGCAGCTTTCCTTGTAGCGGAAAGCGGTATAGGGATCCTGACAGAAAGCCAGAGTCATTGAGGTGGAGGCTCGTGAGAGCAGATCGTCCTGAGCGTTAGGAATAACGGTGTTGAAGACGGGCGAGAACTCAAACCGGGGATTGGCGGGAGGAGTGGTAAGCCTGTTGATGTTGGCTGCCGAAGCTAAGACCACAGCCATCAGAACGGCTGAAAGTGAAAGCAGTAATTTTTTCATACTTATAGTTGGTTTATTTGTGAATCAATGTTTATTTAACCATCACCTTTGAGGCGCCGGCGGGGGTGCTGACGATATAGAGGCCGGAGGCGAGGGGAGCGGAACCGTTTGAGCCGAGGGTGGCAACCTTGCGGCCGTCGATGGTGAAGATGGTGGCTGAGCCTTCGCCGTTGAGAGAGATGCGGCCCGACTCTACCGAGATGGTGGCATTGTTGTCCTCCACCTCGCTCACCGAAGCGGCGTCAAGGCCGTTGACCAACTTGGCGTTTTCGATCACACCGGTGAGGCGGTTGATGAGCATAACCACAAAGCGGCAGTTGTTGATGTCGGAGATGGTGCTGAATTTGGCGGTATATTCGTGGGTGAATGTCTCGTCGGCCTTAACGTTGGCGGGAACGGAGTTGTCGAGGCCATACATGTCGCAGATGCCGCGGGCCACGTCGTTGAAATAGATTTCCACCTTCTTTTCTAACTTCTCCCAGCCGTCGCATTCAAATTTGGTGCCTGAATAATAGTTGTTCTGATTGTAGGGGCCGACATTGTTTTCGGTCACCACATAGGCCAGGGCAAACTCCTCGCCGAGAGCGTCGATGCTGAAGGTTGTGTTCGACACAAATTTAACCTGTTTCTTGGTGTCGGTGGGATAGACGGTGAGGTCGAGGGTGGCAAACGATTTGCGGCCGTTGACTATCTTGTCGTAGGCGGCTTCGAGATTGGCATATTCGGGGTCGACTTCGCCGATGGCGGGGTCGCGGTTAACGACTGCGCCGGGGAATCCGCTCACCAGGGGTGGATAGCTGTCAACGGTCATGATGTCGCCGCCGTGAACGGCGATGGGAATGTAGCTTCCGTTGGGATATTTTTCCTCCATTTTGGCCATGTTGACAATGCCGCGGGGACACCATCCGCACCATGTGCCGGTGCCTTCTTCCACAACTGCGTTGCGGTCATAGCCGCCGCTGAATGAGCTGAAGATGCCTTTGTCGGAGAGATTGAAGCCGTTGCCCTCCTGAGCTACGCCGTTGACGCTCACGAGTGTCACGCTCACGGGAATGTTGAGCGCGGTGGTGGTGTTTTCGGCAGGCACGCTAAACTGCTTTGTCTCCATATATTGGGCAACCTCGGCGTCTGAAACGGTGATGGTCTGGGTGGGCTGGTCGCCGATGTTTACGTCGATCACGAAATTGTCGATGGTGTTGGCGGCATGGTTGGTGATGTTGACGTTGAGGTCGAGGCTCTTGCCGGGCACGATAAACGGGGGAACGTCGATGTCGAGCGAACCGAGATTGACGGGCAGATTTTCGCCCTCGATCACACATTTGATACAGAGATTGCCCTTCGACTCGGGTATGCGGCTCCATGTCCAGTTGCCCTCCTCATCCTTGATGGCTGTGAGGCCCGAGTTGGGATTCTCCGAATAAATATAGTCGGCCGCGATGGGATAGCCGTAGTTGTCGGGATCGTTGGTAGCCGACCAGCCGAGGTAGATGGGCACACCTGCCTTAATCTCGAAAGGCTCCGAGAGGGGATAGGTGTTGTATTCGTAGGTCTGACCTTTAAATTTGCTGGTCTTGAACTTGCCGGGGTTGGAGGGGTCGGTGGTGATGAATGTCTTGACAGTCATGCCGCGGCACTCATAACCTGTGGCCACCATGATGTCGGTGATCTTACAGCCGGCAAACTTTGTGGTGAGCTCTTCGTCAAGGCAGATGGCCATGAGATAGCTGCCTTTCAACACGCTGTTATAGCCGAAAGCCGATTTGGGAGCTCCGCAATAGCCGAAAGCCATTGAGTTGGTGTCTCTTGAGGGCACCGATGCTTCGGCGGTAGCGACAGCGGGATTGCTGACAGCGCAGTCGGCAAAAAGGTCATTGCCGAGCGATGATACCGGAGATTGCGGAGCGGCCGCAAACACCGGGCAACAGGCTGTTATCGAAATAAAAACCGAGAGTAGAAAATGTTTCATAAGCAACTTTTGTTGATTATAGGATGATTGATTGAAATTGCACCTTAATGAGGATATTTATAACCTATCGGGAGGAGAGGATACTCATAACCTATCAAAAGGAGAAAATTAATAACCTGTCGTGATAGGAAAACAAGTTGTTAAAATTTGAGAAGATGAAAATGCAAAATTATACAAAATTTATCATCTTCCAAACATTTCCGTTAAAAAACTCCTCCATTCCCTACTTTTTTAACTGATTCCGGCTTGCTTCGGCCATATATGGCTGTAAACGGGAGAAGCCATTTGGGCAATTTATGAAATATGATAATAATATAATATGTTGACTTGTAGGGGTATGGCGTGCCATGCCAGGCGAGGAGCGGCGTATCAATGATGGGGGCGTTTGTAGCCATGGCGGCGCCATGGCCTTACATTTCGGGCGGCGCCATGCCGTACATTTCGGGCAAAAAATAATCGTTCGCCGGGGGGTGGCGAACGATTATCTGTTAGGGGGTATGGGGTGTGTCTCAGAGACTGAGCACAGAGTCGACGAGGGCGGTGAGTTCTTCCTCAGAGAGCATGCCGACCTTGCTCACAACAGAGCCGTTGGTGGCGATAGCGGTGGTCTGAGGAATGTAGTCGCCAACATATTTCTTGGCTACGTTGGGATTTTTGTCAACGTCAACCGAGAGGAAAGCGGCTTTGCCGGCATATTTTTCGGCAACAGCGTGGTAGGTGGGGCCATAGGCTTTGCAGGGACCGCACCATGTGGCGTTGAAGTCGATAAATACGGGGAGGCCTCCGTAGGCTGCCATGTCAACAGTGTCGGTGGTGAGCTCGATCACGCCTTCAACGGCGGCGGGAGCGGCCTGCTCAACGGTTGTTTCTTCGGCGGCGGTGGTTTCCTCCTGTTTCTGGGCTGAGTTGCAAGCCGACATTGCCACCATGGCAAGGGCTACCAGCGAGGGAAGAAAAATCTTTTTCATATCACCGGGGCTCAGCAGGGCAGAGCGGCGTTGGTTTTGTGAACAGCCTCAGCGCTCTTCTTGAAGAGGGCTTTTTCTTCGTCGTTGAGGGGGAGTTCGATGATCTTCTCGATACCGTTGCGGCCGAGGAGACAGGGAACACCGATGCAGAGGTCTTTTTCACCATATTCGCCTTCGAGGAGGGCAGAGCAGGTGATGACTTTCTGCTGGTCACCGAGCACAGCGGCTACACACTGGGCAGCAGCGGCGCCGGGAGCGATCCAGGCAGAGGTGCCGAGCAGACCGGTGAGGGTAGCACCGCCAACCATTGTGTCGGCAGCAACCTTGTCGAGTTCTTCAGCAGCGAGATAGTTTGAAACGGGCACACCTCTCCAGGTAGCGAGACGCTTGAGGGGAATCATGGTGGTGTCGCCGTGGCCGCCGATCACCATGCCGTCAACGTCGTTGGCATTGGCGTTGAGAGCCTGGGTGAGATAGTATTTGAAGCGGGCGCTGTCGAGGGCACCACCCATGCCGATGATGCGGTTTTTGGGGAGACCTGAGATTTTGTGGATGAGATAGGTCATGGTGTCCATGGGGTTGGCCACGCAGAGAATCACAGCGTTGGGTGAGTGGGCGAGCACGCTCTCGGTTACCGACTTAACGATACCGGCGTTAACGCCGATAAGCTCTTCGCGGGTCATGCCGGGCTTGCGGGGCACACCTGAAGTGATAACCACCA
>CAYLMR010000019.1:0-29615 GCA_964384885.1 uncultured Bacteroides sp. | reverse complement strand
TTACGACTTTTTCTCGTCGATTTGAAATCCACCACAAACATACTATCTACAATTTTTGTGGTTTTAACCTCCTGTTATCATCTTCGTTAACCCCTGCGTTGCGCTTGGCCCCAACGCAGGGGAATGGCGCTGGTGGGGGAGGGATAAACGACGTTAACCCGCTTCGGGGTGGAGCGGGTTAACGTGATATTTTAGGAAGGGGAAGTCAGCGACTTATTTTGTGGCTTTCTTGCGGTTGCCGTAGCGGCTCATGAACTTATCAACGCGACCTGCGGTGTCGACGAGTTTCTGCTTACCGGTGAAGAAGGGGTGAGAAGAGCTGGTGATTTCAAGCTTTACGAGAGGATAGGTAACGCCGTCAACTTCGATGGTTTCTTTAGCAGCGATGGTTGAGCGGGTGATGAATATCTCGTCATTCGACATGTCCTTGAATACCACTTCGCGGTAGTTGGACGGATGGATGTCTTTTTTCATTGTTGGTTAAGGAATAAGAGTTTAAAATCCTGAAGGGTTTTGATGAAAATGAGGCGCTGGTAGGGCGCGATTTTCGTAATGGCGGTGCAAAGTTAATGATTTTTTTTTGACCGACCCTTATTCAGCCTTCTTTTTTAGCCCCGCCCCGCAATTTTTTCCACGCATGTGCCTCCACAAATCTCGGGTTTAATCACTTCCATTTATCAGGGATAGTGTAAGATTTACCATCTTTTGTAACAACATCAGGCATCACGGCTGCCTGAAAACGACGGATATTCTTAATCATTAAAACAGGTTTGCTACGATGATGAATAAGATTATCCTTAAGGTCATTGCTGAAATTTGATGGTGGAAAATAAACCTTGATGCCAATTCCCGGGAAACGACGCTGAATAAGTTCAATCGGAGGAACAAGATCACTATCGGCACTTATCAACGCAACTGTATCGGTTAGTCCTAACATACAGTCCTCTATCATGCGTATAGATATATTCACATCCGTTTTCTTTTCCTCAGGCCTCGAAATATCGCCATTACAGTAAGGGCAGGGGAAATGTTTGTCAAGATATTTACCTCTAACTATTTCAAATTTATCGCCGTTGATTAGTTTGTTGGCATTTAGAAAGGCACTCTGACGACTATTTTTCTGAGGACTGAGTGGAGAGGCTGTAAAATATATCACTTTTTCGAGTGTTTGATCAGCTCCTAAGAAACTCTCACAGAGTTTCACGATATCAATCCAATAGAAATTACGCCAAGTCGGATCAACTTTTTTTGTGCGTTTAAGCCCAAAGTAGAAGTTGAAGCCGTCAATATAGAATGTAATTCTTTTTTTAGATTCCATAACAAATAAAAAAAGCCGCTCGTAAGCGGCCTATTCCCTGCAAGAAAGCAGGGCGTTGCTTTTCTAAAGCAAAGGTAGTTATTTTTTCTCACCTATGCAATTATTATACAAAAAAATGAGAAAAAAGTTTGACATTCGGAATATTCTTAGTCAGAATATTTCAGGAGAGGAGGCGGGCGCGGAGGCGGGTGCTTTTGTCGAGGTAGCGGGTGAGGAACATGGCGGCGAGGAAGTAGATGGCGGCGAGGAGCCACATCATGGCGTAGCAGTGGCTTTCGCCGGCGAGGGAGGCGCCGTTGGAGTTGAGGCGCACGAAGCCTTCAAGGGCCCAGACGCAGGGGATGGCATCGCCACACAGTTTCCAGAAGCCGCTCATGGCATAGCGCGGCCATGTGAGTCCCGACAGGAAGAGGAATATCACCGAGGTAAACACCACGACCATAAAGCTGCTCTCACGCTCCTTGACAAACGCTCCGAGCGCCATGCCGAGGAAGGCGGAGCCGAAGAGCAGGGGAAGGATGAAGATGAGGTTGTGGATGGCGTTGCCATAGTGGGGCAGGCTGAATATCGCCGGCACTATGTCGAGAATGTAGATGGTCAGTGGGATGTAGAGCATCACATAGCAGAGAGCCTTGCCAAACACCGAGGCTGAGGCGGGGGCGCCCACAGCTTTGGGGTCGTAGCCATATTTGCGGCGACGTTCCGAGGCTCCTCCGGCGAGCATTGTCACGCCGAGTATCATGCTCTGCTGCAGAATGAGCACCACGATGCCGGGGATGATGAAGGAGGCGAAACCCTGGGTGGGGTCGCCGATCATCACCGACTCCTGATCGACCTGTGGCGCCGACATCGAGCCGGTCACGGCGCCGAGCGAGGCGATGGTGGCATTGCGGATGTTGGCACATTCGGCCATCTGGGCGTTGGTGAGATTGAGCATGAAGGTGCGGAATCTGAGCAGGAGGCCCATATCGGAATAGAACGTCACGTTGGCCTGCTCGCCTCGGGCTATACATTTGTCGAAGTCGGCGGGTATCTCCATGATGCCGTAGACCTCATGGTTGCGGTGCAGTCGGCGCGCCTCGTCGAGGGTGGTGGAGATGGCATAGACCTCAATGCCGTCGGTGGCGTTGACCATGCGGGTCCACTCGCGCGACTCGGGGGTGCGACTGTGGTCGATGACGGCCACGGGTATGTTTCTCACAACCTCGGGGTTGTAGATGAGCGTGTAGACCACCGGATAGGCAAGCGGCAGCGCGAAGAAAAACAGCATAACGCCCACATTGCCCCACACCAGCCCGAACTCATTGCGGAACACGTTGAGCAGGGAGGTGAACCAGTTTTTTATGTTGCGAAATATTTTCATGATCTCAGAGATTTATCAAGGCACATATACGGGGTTGAGGAGACGTTTCTTGAGCCGCTTCACGCCGAGCAGACCTACCGGCACGAAGAGCAGCAGGGCAATGTAATACCACCGCGAGTAGTAGAGGGGAATGCCGTTGAGCGCCTGATCGATATAGATGAGGAAGTAGTAGCGGATGGGGAGAATGTAGCTGAAGATACCTATACCGCCATACATGGCGTCGACGGGGAAGCTGAACGCGGCGATCGAGAAGGCGAGAATGCCGGTGAGCGAGCAGATGCTCAGCGCCAGACGCAGGTTGGGCACCATGCAGATGATAGCGACGGCAAACCATTGACAGGCCACCACCAGCAGCCACACGGCCAATATCATGTGGAGGGGATGATTATTGAGGGGGAAGTGGCAGAACTTATAGAGAATAGCCTGCATGCCTATGCCGATCACCGTGAATATCACCGACTGAGGAATCAGCTTGCCCAACAGGGCTATCACTACCGAGCCGCCCGCGCGGTTGAGCCAGCGGGGTGAGGTGGCGCGCTTGATCTCCTCGCAGATGCTGAACGCTGTTACGAGCATCACCATCAGGGCCAATACGCCGGGCGCGAAGGAGTTGGAGAGGTAGATGGAATAGTTGGTCCAGGGATTGCCGGGCTGCTGGATATTGACATTGACCGGCACCATGAGGTCGCCTATCATATCTTCCGGGAGGCCTGTCATGGTGAGGGTGGTCTCGGAAATGCCCTGCATGGTGGCCACGGCGGTTGATTTGAAGCCCTTGAAGGAGAGCGAGCCGGGCACGAAGAAGGTGAGGTTGGAATAGTAGGTCATGGTCGTTTCCTCGCCCGAATAGGCTTTCTTTTCGAAATTTTCGGGAATGAGGAAGAAACCAAACACCTCACCTTTCCTCACGAGGTCGAGCGCCTCGGTATATGATTGGGCGTCGTGGGTTATGTCGATGAGTTCGCCGGCATTGAGCGAGCGGGTCACGCTGCGCGACAGCGGGGAATGGTCGAGGTCAACAATGGCGGTAGGCACTTTGAGCGGCAATCCCTCTTTCATCAGGTCGACAAAAAAGAAAGTTGAAAGCAACGGCACCAGAATCATGGTGACGAAATACATGCGCCGCGACACAATCTGCCGCCAGCCATCGCCTATTGATTGAAAAAGAGCTGACATATCACAAAGGGGGTGGAAAACCGGGAGGGCTCACCCGCCGGGGGCGGCTCTCCCGTGAGAGAAGTTTATTTCTTATAGATCACTGTCATGCCGGGACGCAGGTCGGGGAGCTGCTCGGTGGGGCGGGCCTTCACCTCAAAGGTGCGGCTGTCCCAGTCGCCCACGGCTTTGGTGGCGCGCCAGGTGGCATAGCTGCCCATGTCGCGCACATAGAAGATTTCGGCTTCAACCTCCTTCTTGTCGAGGGCGGGAATCATGAGACGAATCTTCGAGCCGACCTTCATGTCGTTGAGCAGTTCCTCACGCACATTAAACACCACCCACTTGTCGTCGGTGCGGAGCAGGCTCATGAGGGGAGCGCCGAGGCTCACCAGCTCGCTCGGCTCGGGATATATGCGGTCGATCTCGCCGTCGGCGGGAGCTGTGAGATATTCGTCCTGAAGCAGGGCATTGACCTCCTCAACGCCACCTTTGGCCACGTCGACCATTGCGAGAGCGCTCTGCTTATCCTCGCGCTGGGCGCCCGACTCGGCCAGTGAGAGCTGACTCTCGGCGGCTTTTTCTCCGGCCACGGCAGCCTCATAGGCGGCTTTGGCCTCGTCGCGCTTCTGCTCGCTCACAACCGACTCCTTATAGAGATTTTCCATGCGGTTGTAGGTCTTTTCGGCCAGCTGGCGGGCTGCGGTGGCCTGGGCGAGAAGCTGACGGGCGGCAGAGACGATCTGCTCGCGGGTGCCGGCGTCGATCTTGCGGTTCTGGGCTGCGGCGGCAGTCTCCATGGCCTGAGCGCGGTAGAGCTGGGCTTCGGCGATGGCCGAGTGGATGTGGATGAGGGTATCACCCTTCTGCACCTTCTGACCCTCGGTGACATAGATGTCGACCACTCTGCCGGGAAGCTTGCCGCTGATTTTCACAGAGGTGGCTTCGGCCTGACCTTCGATTATTTCAGGGGGCTCATTGAGGAAAAGAAATCCTACTATGGCCATTACGATGACTCCCAAGACTACAAACAGCACTGAGATAACCAATGCTTTGTTTTCCTTTTTTTCGGCTGTATTAATGTTGTCGGACATGATTTTATCTTTTTATTTTTTTTGTTTGATTTCTTATGAATGGAAAAATGGTGGAGAGGGAGGAGAGGGTCAGTTGAGGGTGCCGAGCACTTTGGAGAGGTAGACCTCGCAGAGCTTCACGTCGATAGCGGCGTCGATGCGCTCGGAGCAGGCTTTGAGCCATGCTGTCTGTGCCTCCATGACAGTTTCGGTGGTCATCACGCCCTCGTGGAAAGCGAGGTTGGCCTGACGGAGATTTTCGTCAGCCTTGGCCATGTTGGTGGTGGTCATGTTGTGGGTCTTGATGGCCTCGCGGGTCTTGAAGGCCGACTGGCGCACCTGGAGGTCGACGAGTTCGAAGGCGTCCTGACGCTGCAACTCGCTGACGAGAGTCTCCGACTTGGCGGCGCGGTATTTGTTGTAGTTGCCGCCCCAGTGCCAGATAGGTATGGTGAGCATGGCGCCTACGGAGAATGATCCGTTGAAGCGCTTTTTAAAGCCGTCAAACATGTTGGGGTTGCTGAACGAATAGGCGCCCACAACGGCGAGGTTGGGCAGCATCGAGGCCATGGCAACCTTGGCTTTCTGCTCGTTGGCTTTCACAGCCATATCGAGGGCGCGGAGGTCGTCGCGGTTCTGATACACATCGTTCATATTATAGCTTGTGGCTACGAGATTTTCGTTGGTGGGAATGTCGGCGAGGCTATCCGACTCGTCGGCCAGCAGGAGCTGACTGTCGAGGGGGAGGCCGCAGAGCTGGGCGAGAGCCATGCGCGAGAGCACCAGGCCGTTGTTAACCTTGGTGAGGTCGATCTGAGCCGAATTGAGCTTCACCTCCACGCTCAGGAGATCGCTTTTGACGGCCACACCCTGGTCGCACATCAGCTTCACGTCGTGGCAGAGGGTGTCGAGCAGGGCAACATAGCTTTCGGCAAGCACCTTCTTGGCATTGAGCGAAACTACCTGCCAGTAGGCTGCGTCGACGGCATAGATCACATTGTCGGCCTCATTGTCGCGCAGGGCTTTGGCTGCTTCTTCGGCATAGTGGGTGAGCTTGTTGAGCGCCACGATCTTACCGCCCATATAGATAGGCTGGGTAACGGTCACGGCACCAAAAAACAGGTTATGGATGTCAAACTCCATAGCCTCCTTGGGAATGAGAGCCACCGTTTCGGGAATATACTGACCGTCGGGGCCCTTTATGGGTTCATGAGTGAGGGGATTGGTGACCAGATTAAACTCATAGCTCTGCTTCTCGAGGTTGAAAGTCTTGGTGGGAAGCAACTGGTCGGAATCGAAAATCGAGATATTTTTCTGATTGTAGGCATATCCTCCTTCAAAGTCAATCGAGGGAAGATAGGCGGCAAAGGCTTCTTTGCGTTGATAACCGGCTCCGCGCACCTTTTCGTTGGCAATGCGCATCTGCTTGTTGTTTGACAGGGCCATGGCGCGACATTGCTCCAGAGTAACCGGGGTTTCGGCCGGCAGATTATCCTGAGCCGACAGAGGTTGTGAGCAAAAGGCGATAGCGGCACCGAGCCATAAGTTGATGTGATGAACTAATCGCATGAGAAATTGAGTTTTGGTCTGATGGAAAAACAGAGTCACCCGCGCGAGTGTGTCAGGTGATTGAATGTGAAACGTGACCGCCCTGTCGGAGCGGCTTTACAAATATAACTCCTTACATCGGGCTAAGGTTTGGGAGAGCCTTTATTTTTACCAATTCTTCCAATCTTTAGAAAATCTTTGGATATAATGGCCAATCAGCCTCCGTGGGGAGAGTTTTTTCAGTCGCGAGATTATCAACCCTCGGAAAAATTAGTTATTTTTGCCAAAAAATTCCACATATATTAAAAATGGACTTATTCGAACAGATCAGTGCCGACATCAAAGCGGCTATGCTTGCCCGCGACAAGGTGCGCCTTGAGGCGCTCAGAGGCGTGAAAAAAGAATTTCTCGAAGCCAAAACCGCCAAAGGTGCCGACGGACAGCTCTCCGACGAGCAGGCTTGCAAAATCATGACCAAGATGGTGAAGCAGCGTGTTGAAACCGCCGAAATCTACACCTCTCAGAATCGCCCCGAACTGGCTGCCAACGAGCTTGCCGAGGCCGAGGTCATCAAGGCTTATCTTCCCGAGCAGCTTTCGCCCGAACAGCTCGACGCCACCCTGCGCGAGATTATCGCCGAGGTAGGCGCCACTTCGCCCAAAGAGATGGGCAAGGTGATGGGCGTGGCTTCAAAGCGCCTCGCCGGCCGTGCCGACGGCAAATTGATTTCGGCCCGTGTGAAAGAGCTGCTTTCATAATCGCCGGGTCTCAGCGACAGGTCACAAACTTATTCCTAAAAAAGAATTAAAATGCTTACCATCCAACAGATAAAAGAAAATCCCGAGCAGACAGTGAAGCGTCTTGCCATCAAGGGATTTGACGGCAAGGAGATGATCGACAAGGTGATTGAGCTCGACAATGAGCGTCGCCAGATGCAGCTTGCCAACGACAATCTCGCCGCCTCACAGAAGAAACTCGCTGCCGAGATAGGCCAGCTCATGAAGCAGGGTCAGCGCGACGAAGCCGGTGAGGCCAAAGCCAAGGTGGCCGCTCTCAAGGAGCAGCAGAAAACCGTGGCCGACAAGCTCTCAGCCACCGAAGAGGAGATTCGCCGCCTGCTACTCAGCATTCCCAACCTTCCCTGCCCCATGGTGCCCGAGGGTCTCACCGCCGCCGACAATGTGGTTGAGAAGACCGGCGGCCCGATGCCCGACCTTCCCGAAGATGCCCTCTGCCACTGGGATCTCGCCAAGAAATACAACCTCATTGATTTTGACCTCGGAGTGAAGATAACCGGCGCAGGTTTTCCCGTTTATTTCGGCAAAGGCGCCAAGCTCCAGAGAGCATTGATACAGTTCTTCCTCGACAGCGCTTCAGAGGCCGGATACCTCGAGGTGCAGCCCCCATATGTGGTCAACGAGGCTTCGGGCTATGGCACAGGCCAGCTGCCCGACAAGGAGGGTCAGATGTATTACATCAACGAAGACAACCTCTATCTCATCCCCACCGCCGAGGTGCCTGTCACCAATCTCTACCGCGACGTTATTCTTCCCGCCGACTCGCTGCCCCGCAAAAACTGCGCCTACTCGGCCTGTTTCCGCCGCGAGGCCGGCAGCTACGGCAAGGATGTGAGAGGCCTCAACCGTCTCCACCAGTTCGACAAGGTTGAGATCGTGAGAATCGAGAAGCCCGAAAACAGCTATGCCGCTCTTGAGGAGATGAAAGACCATGTGCAGGGCCTGCTTGAAAAGCTCGGTCTGCCCTGGCACATTCTGCGCCTCTGTGGCGGTGACATGAGCTTCACCTCGGCCATCACCTTTGACTTTGAGGTATGGTCGGGCGCACAGAAGCGCTGGCTCGAGGTGTCGTCGGTGAGCAACTTCGAGACCTATCAGGCCAACCGTCTGAAATGCCGCTACCGCGGTGAGGATAAGAAGATTCACCTCTGCCACACCCTCAACGGCTCGGCCCTCGCCCTGCCCCGCATCATGGCCGCGCTGCTCGAAAACAATCAGACTCCCGAGGGTATCATAGTGCCCGAGTGTCTGAGAAAATACACCGGCTTCGACATCATCAACTGATTCTCTCAGCCAAGACTAAAGATTAATGGATAAGAAATCCATCTGGGATCTCAGCCGCCCCTCTGCCGAGCAATATCGCGGCATGGAGAAGATGAGGCTCACGGTGGTGCTCGACAATGTGAGGTCGCTCAACAATATAGGGTCGCTGTTTCGCACAGCCGACGCCTTTATGGTTGAGCGGCTTGCACTTTGCGGCATAACCGCTACGCCGCCGTCGCCCGAGATAAGCAAAACGGCTCTCGGCGCGGAAAACTCTGTGGAATGGGTCTATTTCTCCAACACCCGCGAATGTATCGAGAAGCTTAAGGGTGAGGGATATACGGTGTGCTGCCTCGAGCAGGTGAAGGGGAGCGTTGAGCTCGGCAGCTTCGAGCCCGACCCCTCACGCAAATATGCCCTCGTGTGCGGACACGAGGTTTATGGCGTTGACCCTGAGATAGTTAATATGGCCGACGTGTGGCTCGAGATTCCGCAGGGAGGCACCAAGCACTCGCTCAACGTAACGGTGTCGACCGCCATAGCCATGTGGCAGTTTTTCAGCCGCCTACGCCCCGATCAGATTGGTCAGGGCGCCGATGAGCAGGCATAAGCTCACGATAAACATAACCATCGAGGTGCGCCCCAGCATGGGGTTGAGCTCGCGGCCATGCTTGCGGGCTATGCGACACCACAACATGAAAATATCCACGCAACAGGCCACCGGCACTATCCACCACACTCCTCCGAGGTCGAGCCACGCGGGGAGCATGAGCGCCATAGCCACCCAGCCATTGACGAGGTAGAGCAGCAGGGCGACGTTTCTGCCGAGCTTAACGGCGAGGGTGTTTTTGCCCACCGCCTTGTCGGCATTGCGGTCGCGCACGTTATTGACAATCAGAACATTTGCTCCGAGCAGACCCATGCCTGTGGCGGCAAGCACCACATGTGAGTCAAGGGTATAGGTCTGGAGCCAGTAGGTGAGACACACCGGTACGAGGCCGAAAAACAACACCACCGTCACCTCGCCCAGGGCATGCCGGGAGAGGGGATAAGGGCCGGTGCTGTAGCTCAGGGCGCCGAGAGCTATCAGGAAGCCCGCCACTATGAGCCACCAACCTCCATAGGCCACCATGCAGAGCCCCACCACACATGCCGCCCCAAGAGTGGCATAGGTGGCGATAGCCATCGCCTTAGGGGTGATGTCACCCTCGGTCACACCCCTTCGCGGCCCTTCGCGACCCGGCTTGTCGAGGCCGGCCTTAAAGTCATAATATTCGTTGGCGAAGTTTGAGGCTATCTGGGCGAGAATTGCGAAGATCAAGCATAACAGGGCGGGCACCGGCGCGAAATAGCCGTTGGTCACAGCCAGAGCCACACCGGTCAGCACACCCGCCACCGATACCGGCAGGGTGCGCAATCTCATGGCTTCTATCCAGCATTTGAGTTGTGAGTTCATCTCGGTTGTTTATGTTTTATGCTGCGGTGAGGTTTGTTGAATTTTGCGGCTTTGACCGGTCGGTCGGGCCGGGGTGATGGAGCTTCGGCACTCTTGGTCTCCGCCGCCGGTTCAGCGCCGAAGTCAATGCCGAAACAGTTGCGTATAGCCTTGATGATGCGCTTGGCGCCGCGGCCGTTCTCGCGCAGCATGTTGAGAATCACGCGTATATATTCATCCTTGTTTTTCAGACCGCAGAGCCCGGCCACGTTGCTGCCCGGCAGCATTGATTTCTGATTGTAGACTCTCAGCACGTCGGCATAGCTCCCGGCGGCGAGATAGTGGCGGAAGTCGCGGCAAAATTGCTCGTAAAGCCCCATGGGGTTGATTTCGGAGGTGAGTTTGGCGAGATGTTCCTCAAGCTGGTTGATGTTGGCAAACCTCCCGTCAACCCGATATTCCATGAGCCTTTTCACACGGTGGCGGGTGTGGAGCAATGCCTGCTGGCGCAGGTCGTGGCGGAACTGCTGCATCACGGTGGCCTTGACCCGCTCAAACACCTTTGTCTCATCTTTGTGGCGGTAGGCGGCCACAGCTCTCACCACCTCCTCGAGCATGAGGATATTTTCGATTTCGGCCACGTCGGGCACCATGATGCGTTTGCCGCGCAGATATTCCACCTCTTTTGCGTCGCGTCGGTCGCGGTCCACAATGCCCATCGAGTCGAGGTGGTGGAAAGAGGTGAGGTCGTTGAATGTGCGTGTGGCTTCGATAACCTTGTTGCAGCTGCCGAGACTCTTAACCGAAAAGTCCTTGAACACAAGCGGATAGAGGTGGGCGTCGATTGAATTGACACCGTCGCCCTCGATAAAGAGCACCGGCTTGCGCGACCCTATTATCGCCGCATACATATCTTCGCCGAGCTGGGAGTCGGGGGGCAGAATCGAGTAGGCCCAGGCCGAAAGAGCCGCGTCATAGTGCTGCACCCATATCACCGAGGCTTCCTGTCGCGACGAGGCAAACTCGAGGTCATGGGTCACATAGATAAACATACAGTCGGGACGCAGCAGCTCGATGCGGTTCCAGAGGCCCTGCATGAGGGTGGGGTGGAGAAACATCTCGGGCGCCTCGACAATCACTCTCGCTCCCTTGGGAGCATAGAGGATGGCGCCGACATAGTAGATCACCGCCCGCTCGCCGTCGGAGAGCCTTATCGAGCTATAGGGGTCGTCATCGCTGCCGCGGGTGAAGAGCATCCGGCCGCTTTCTATCAAAATCCTGTTGCCCGGAAAAACCTCCTCCCAAACCTCGGTGACCTTGTCGAGCGGAGTGGGGGCAAGCCGCGACTGAGGATTGACCGAGAGGTTGGCTTTATATTTAAACAGATTGACCATCTCGTCGTGGAGCAGAAGGCCGAGCAGCCGCTCAAGCTGGGTGGCCGCTTCGGGCTGGCGGCCGAGAGTGGAGGCTGTGCTTTCAAAGAGCGAGTCGATGGAGTGGGGTTCCGGCCGGGAGGGGCGGTTGTCGTAGAGCGCCTTGAGGGCCGAGAGGCGGTAGACCGGCCTCGATGGGTCGGTGGATGTCGCGGCGATGGCGTCGGCAAACCGGGTCTTGCCGGCACCGTTGGCACCCACAATCACCAGCCGGCGGCAGGAGTCACTCAGCTGCAGCGGTTCTCCTCCTATGAGTGATGGCAGAATCATCAGGTTTCTGATTTGGTTAAAAGACAATGGAGAGAGGGGTCAGTAGTTGAGCGGCTCCACACCCTCTCTCACTATTTCGGGAGTGGCTGAATCCTGAAGGTCGACCACAGTTGAATTGACCGGCTCGCGGAATCCGCCGTCGATCACAAGATTGACCTTCCCTTCGAGATTCATGGCTATCGAGCGGGCATTGCCGGCCTCGGCTTCCTCACCCTCTACAACCTCGACCGAGGTACACATCAGCGGATTGCCGAGACGCTCGGCGAGAGCACGGGCTATGTCACAGCCGGGCACTCTCACGCCCACTGTCTTGCGACCCCTCATGTTTTTGGGGAGGCGGGTGGTGGCGGGGAGGAGGAATGTGAATGGTCCCGGCAGGTTGGAGCGGAGAAGACGGTAGGCGGTGTTGTCGATTCTCACATAGTCGGAGGCCTGGGAAATGTCGCTGCACACAATCGAGAGCGGCTGCTTGGCGGTGTTGATGCCCTTTATCGAGCAGACTTTCTCGATGGCGGGGGCTATGAGGCAGCTGCAACCTATGGCATAGTTGGTGTCGGTGGGGAGAACTATCACACCGCCATCCTTGAGTATCTCGACCGCCTCGTCGAGATAGCGGAGATTGATGTTGCCGGGATAGATTTTGAGCACTTGCATGGTGGGATAACTGATTTATGTGGGGGTGGGAAAATCGGTTGACTTAATATTTGATTCTTACGGTGGCGTTGCCGATGCGCAGCAGATAGATGCCCCGCGAAGAGAGCTTCAGGCGGTGGAGACCCTGCTTGAGGTCGGCGGTGAGTATCGGCTGGCCGAGTATGGTGAAAAGCTCTATGCGTGTCGGCTCGGCCACTTCGAGATAGAGGTGCCGGTCGGCAATGGCGCTGCTGACACCCTTCACCCCTTTGAGAGGGGTAAGCTCGACCTTTGAGGTAGTGAGGTCGCTCACCTGCTCCCAACGCGGTTGCTCGGCCCGCGGCGCGGCGTTGAGAGCCGTGGCGGAACAGGCGCCGAGCATTGCGGCGATGATTACGGGCAGGAGGCGGAGCTTTGACATCAACAGGCGGTCTGAATAATTAAGCGGCGTTACTGCGGCCGAACAGCTTAGAGAAATATGCGGCTATCATGGGGCCGAAAAGCCCTCCTAACCCTCCTGATAAACCTATCAGCAGGGCGTTGGTCCAATCGCAGAGAAACTCGCTGTTGAAAATCAGTCCTGCAAGGTGGAGAATCGCGGCAATGAAGGCCGAGACGATTATAAAAGCGAGAAAAAGGGAGAATGCTTTTTTCATAAGAGAAAGAGTGAGGGTTATTATACTGCAAATATACTAAAATAGTTTAATCCTACAATCGCCTGTGTGCGCCTTTCGGCCAATTGTTGTAACTTTGCGGTCAATAACCGATTGCAAGACCTATGTTTCAGTCACTCGTAAGAAATTTTTTGATAAGGCGACATATCGCGGCTCTCACTCCAAAGGCTGCGCTCGTGGATATGGACGGCACTCTCTATGATTCAATGCAGAATCATGCCACGGCGTGGTATCAGCTTATGAATGAGCTCGGAGTGAAATGCGACCGCGACGAGTTTTTCCTCTATGAGGGGCGCACCGGGAGGTCGACAATCAACCTGCTCTTCAACCGTGAGTTAGGTCGCGACGCCACCCCCGACGAGATTGAGAAATATTATCACCGCAAGACAGAGCTGTTTAATCTCCTTCCACCCCCTCCGCCCATGCCGGGGGCGGCCGAGATTCTCTCGCTTTTCAAGGAGGTGGGCATGAAGATAGTGTTGGTGACCGGCTCAGGTCAGCACTCGCTTATCGACAGGCTCACGGTCGATTTTCCGGGCATCTTCACTCCCGAGCTGATGGTCACGGCGGCTGATGTGACCCACGGCAAGCCTCATCCCGAGCCATATATCCGCGCCATGCAGAAAGCGGGTGTGCGTCCCTCGATGGCGATAGCCTTGGAAAACGCGCCCCTCGGTGTGGAAAGTGCTGTGAGAGCGGTAGTGTTTACGGTGGCGGTGACCACAGGCCCGATTCCCCGCAAGGCTTTCGAGGAGGTCAACGCTTCGGTGATATTCAGCTCAATGCCCGAGGCGGCGAGAGATATGCCGACATTGCTCCTCGCCATGCTCGCCACCCGAGTTGACAAATAATTTCTACTGACCCGAATTTCACTTTTAAGTTTATGAATAAGCCTGCAAGCAATCTCGTTTTCACCCTCACCCCCGAGCTCAGCATCGAAGAAATCGCCGCTTCCCACACCGGCGGAAAGATATTTATCATTACCGACACCAATTGCCTTGAGCTCTGTGTGAGGCCGCTGTTGGATAAGACCCCTTCGCTCAGGGAGGCGCGGGTGATAGTGACCGAACCGCGCGACGATAACAAAAATCTCACTTCGCTCACCCATATCTGGAGCGAATTGCAATCGGGTGGCGCCACACGCAACTCGCTTGTTATCAACATCGGCGGGGGAGTGGTGACCGACATGGGCGGTTTTGCCGCGGCTACATTCAAGAGGGGAGTAGCGATGGTCAATGTGCCCACCACACTCCTTTCGGCTGTAGATGCCGCCGTGGGTGGCAAGACCGGCATTAATTTCAACGGGTTTAAGAATGAACTCGGCTCATTTTATCCTGCCCGCGAGGTGGTTATCTCGACCTGTTGGTTTGGCACATTGCCCCATGAGGAGCTGCTTTCGGGCTATGCCGAGATGCTGAAACACGGGTTGCTCGAAGGCCGCGCGGAGGTGGATATGCTGCTCGATTATGACATAGCCGAGGCTGATGGCGCGAAGTTGCTGCCGCTGTTGCAAAAAAGTGTGGAGGTGAAGCGCCGCGTTGTGGAGGAGGACCCCTATGAGCATGGCATCCGCAAGGCTCTCAATCTCGGCCATACTGCAGGACACGCCTTTGAGTCGCTGGCGCTTAATGCCGGCTCGCCGGTGCCTCACGGTTATGCCGTGGCCTGGGGACTGGTGGTTGATCTGATTCTGTCGCACATGCAGCTCGGATTTGACTCCTCGATGATTCATCGCGTGGCTTCGTTTGTCAAGGCCAACTACGGTGCGCCCGCGATAAGCTGTGACGACTATCCGGAGATAATCCGCCTGATGAGTCACGACAAGAAGAACATTACCCCCGACAGGATTGTCTTTACCCTGCTGTCAGAGCCGGGCAAGGTGGAGATAAACCGCGTGGCCACGGAAGATGAAATCAAATCGGCGCTCGATATAATGCGCGACCTGCTGGGGTGCTGAAATCAGTTGAGGGCGAGTTGGTCGAGCGTCTCGGCAACGGCGAGGCCGGGCAGGTCGCCGTCAACAGGAGTGGAGTAGGGACGCTGAGCGGTGGTTGAGTCGCCCGACTGAGACTGTCTCGAATATTTGGCAAAGGCTTTGGCCATGCGTGTGTGATAGCCGCGACGGGCATAGGAGGGGCCGTTGTAGCGGCGAGCGAACTCGGCCCAGTTTTTGGCCTTGAGATATTTCACATAGTCACATTTGGTGATCAGGCGAGCAAACAGTTCGAGCTGGTCGCGCTCGCTGCGGCTCATCAGCTCAACAAACTGTTGGGGCGACTCGGTGTCGCAGAGTTTCCAATTGAATCCGCCTATCTGAAACATGCCCCAGAAGGTGGCATAGATGGCGGTTTTTTCGTCGATGTCACATGCGCCGTTAAACCTCGCATGCTGGGCAAGCTGATGATTGCCATAGCGCGCCACATTGGGTTTGGCGAACACTTCGGGATGGGCGGCGCGCTGATTGCCGAGGTTAACGCCATGTTTGCCGGCAAACCGCTTGAACATCGTGAGGTCGAAGTTGATGACCGGCAGACTGTCTTCCACAATGCCGAGATGATCTTTGCCGGCCTCGATTTCCACAATGGCCTTGAGGGCCGCGACCTCTACGCCGAGTTCGTCGGCCACCTCACGATAGTCGGCCTCGGTGAGACGTGAAGCGCTGATGCGGGTATGCTCGTCAGCCACGAGAGTGCTGTCGCCGGGTTCGGGTTCGAGCGGTTCGACCGCCCTTTCCTCAGGACTTTGGGCTTGGGTGGTGCATCCGCAAATACCCAGATATACCCCTGCTATGAGTTTTACCGGTTGTTTCATTGGCATTAGGTTTAAGTTTAGCCGCCGGCCGACAGCGCCCCGCCCCATAGGTTGGGCGGCGACGCTGTCATTGAGCGGTTGGGTTGCAGTCAGAGGGAGAGACTGTTACTTTTTGAGGTCGGCCACTTTTTTGAGAGTGAGCTTGATCTGCTCGTAGAATCTCTCAACAGCGGGGATATACATCATTTCGCTGGGCGAGTGAACATTGCGCAATGTCGGACCAAACGAAACCATGTCGAGGTGGGGATATTTGGTGAGGAACAGACCACACTCCAGACCGGCGTGGATAGCCTTGACGGCGGGAGTCACGTCATAGAGCTCCTTGTAGGCGTCGCGGGCAAGAGCGAGGATGGTCGACTGCATGTTGGGCTGCCAGCCGGGATAGCCTTCGCCATGTTTCACTTCGGCGCCGGCGAGGAGGAAGACAGCTTCAACCTGGTTAGCGATGTCCCACTTGCGTGAGTCAACCGAGCTGCGCTGAGAGGTGGTCACAACGATCTGATTGTGGTCGAGCATCTTGACCGAAGCAAGGTTGGTGGAGGTCTCAACGAGGCCTTCGAGGTCGCGGCTCATCGACACAACTCCGTGGGGGGCGCAATAGAGGGCGCGGATAAGTTTGGTGGAGGTTTCGATGTCGATGCAATATTCGGGCTGATCCATGCTTTCGAGGCTCAGCTCAAGGGTGGGCTCGAGATCTTTGTATTCGTTGCCGATGGTGGCTACATATTTGTTGAACTCGGCCACGATTTCCTCTTTCTTTGAGGTGTGGACACCAAACACTGCATGAGCGGCGCGGGGAATGGCGTTGCGCAGGTTGCCGCCGTCGATTTCGCTGATCTGCACCTCATGTTTGAGGGAGATGTTGAAGAGGAAGCGGGCGAGCAGCTTGTTGGCATTTGCTCTGCCGAGATGAATGTCGCCGCCTGAGTGACCGCCCTGGCCTTTGGCTACGTCGAGACGGAAATAGCGGAAATCTTTGGGAGCAAACGAGCGTGAGTAGGTGAAGAAAGCCTGGGTGTCGACACCGCCGGCACAGCCTACAAACAGTTCTGCGTCATCTTCAGAGTCGAGGTTGATGAGAATATCGCCGTCGATCATGCCTTCGCCGATGCCGAAAGCGCCGGTCATGCCGGTTTCCTCGTCCATGGTGAAGAGCGCTTCGAGCGGACCGTGAACTACGGTGGGATCGGTGAGGATAGCCAGAGCGGCGGCAACGCCGATGCCGTTGTCAGCGCCGAGGGTGGTGCCGCGGGTCTTTACCCAATCGCCGTCAACATAGGCGGGGATGGGCTGGTTTTCAAAGTCGAAGCTCTTGTCGTTGCTCTCACACACCATATCCATGTGGCCCTGAAGAATAACTTTGGGGGCATTCTCATGGCCGGGAGTGGCGGGCTTGTTGATAGCCACGTTGCCTACTTCGTCGGTCTTGGCGTCGAGGCCGTGAGCGGCAGCGAAGTCAAGAATAAACTTGCGGATCTTCTCCTCCTTTTTTGAGGGGCGGGGCACTTTGGTGATCTCGTCGAAGATTTCAAAAACTCTCCGGGGCTCAAGTTCTTTTACTGTCATGATTGTAGTATATCAGTTGGGGTTGGTTTCGGCGTCTGCAACACGGCTTAAAAACCGGCTGAAGTAACCGAATGAAAAATTATGTTAAAATTTTAATGATTCAGCTCACTAAATTACAAAATAATTTCTGAATATGGCAAATATTCAGCCTAACTTTCTTATATTTGCACCGCAATTGGCTGTTTTGGCAAAATTTTGCCCTCTGACGGCCTCTCGCAGCACCTTTTTTCGGCTCTTACGAGCTGTATTTTTTAACGTATTATCACAATTCAATTTCAGAATATACCAACAATGAAATTCTCAGCTTTAGCTAACTGCTCTCTCCTTGCCGTAGCTGCTCTTTTTGCCGGCTGCGCAGACAAACAGTCAACCACAACCTCTGAAGCAGTAGCCACAACTCCGGCCGCCACCCAGCCCGCAACCCTCAACATCCGTTATATTGACAGCGACTCGATCGGAGCGCATTACAATCTCGCAAAAGATCTTCAGGAGGTGACGATCCGTGAATATTCCAAGCTTGAGAATGCTCAGCAGTCAAAAGCTGCCGCTATTCAGAAATTTGCCGCTCAGATTGAAGAAAAGGCCCGCAACAACGGCTATCTCTCCGAGGCAAGCTATAATGCCGATATGACCAAGCTCAACCGCATGCAGCAGGAAGCCCAGACCTCAATGGCCGCCATGCAGCGCAAGAGCGAACAGGAGCTCATGGAGCTTCAGCAGGCTCTCAACGATTCGATCAACTCGTTTATCGCCGATTATAATGCCACCAAGGGTTATGACGCAATCCTTTATAAGGCAGCCGGCGTTTACTTCAACCCCGCCCTCGACATTACCAAAGAGGTGATCGAAGGTCTCAATGCCCGCTACAACAAAATCTCCGACGCCAAGTAATTATCCTTTTCATAAAACATCAGCGGCGGATTTCCTTAATCGGGAATCCGCCGCTGATGTTTTATATATTAATGTAATCGGTGAGGATTACATTTCGGGCTTGGCTATGGGGCGCCATGTGCGGGCAAGGCCGCCTTCGCCGGTTTCCTTGTAGATGGAAGGAAGGTCATGGCCGGTCTGTTTCATCACTTCAACCACGCGGTCAAACGACACGCGGTGGGTGCCGTCGGTAAAGGCCGAATAGATGTTGCTGTCGAGGGCGCGGGCTGCGGCATAGGCGTTGCGCTCGATGCAGGGAATTTGCACGAGGCCGCACACCGGGTCACAGGTCATGCCGAGATGATGCTCGAGACCCATTTCGGCAGCATATTCGATCTGGGCGGGTGAGCCTCCGAAAAGCTGGTTGGCGGCAGCGGCAGCCATGGCACATGCCACACCTACCTCTCCCTGACAGCCCACTTCGGCGCCGGCTATCGAGGCGTTGTGTTTCACGATGTTGCCGATGAGGCCGGCGGTAGCGAGGGCGCGAAGGATGCGTGCTTCGGAGAACTGGCGGCTCTTCTGAAGATGATAGAGCACCGCGGGCACCACGCCGCATGAACCGCAGGTGGGAGCGGTGACGATTACTCCGCCGGCGGCATTTTCCTCGCTCACGGCAAGCGCATAGCTGAACACCAGGCCGCGGCTCTGGAGATTGGTCTTATAGCCGGAGGCGCGCACATTATAGCTCACGGCACGGCGGGTGAGACCCAACGGGCCGGGGAGCACTCCCTCTGAGTCGAGACCGCGCTCAACGGCAGCACACATTGTGGCCCACACTTCGTGGAGAAAATCCCAGATTTCAGGCCCTTCACACATCTCGACATATTCCCAATAGGTCTTGCCGGTGGTTTCACACCAGTCCATGATTTCGGTGAGGGTGTTTTTGTCATACACATCGGGAGTGTTGAGCTCGGAATCGCCCTCCTCAACAATCTGGCCGCCGCCAACACTGTAGATCGTGCGGGTTTCGGTTACATTGCCATCCTTGTCGAGCGATTCAAATTTCATGCCGTTGGGGTGGAAGGGGAGGAAGACGGTGGGTTCCCACACGAGGTCGACAGGAGCCACGGGGGTGAGGGATTCGAGTATTGCGGCGTCGGTCATGTGACCTTTGCCGGTGGCGGCGAGGCTGCCATAGAGGGTTACTCTGAATGAAGCGGCGTCGGGATGGGCTTCGGCAAACATTGTGGCGGCACATCTCGGGCCCATGGTGTGGCTCGATGAGGGACCTGTGCCGATGCGATATAGCTCACGGATTGATTTCATGGATATAAGGTAAAGAAGATTGGTATTAAGATTTGAGACGGGGAGAGGGGAAAAGAGAGGTCCGGTGCCCGGTCAATAAATGTTGACTGAGCGCCGGACCGCTATATCATTGGGAAGTTATGCGCTCAATCGCGATAGAAACGCATGAGGCGGTTGTCGATCTTGTCGTTGCCCTGAAGGATGCGGGGCAGGAGGTTGTTGAGCACCACGGCACCGCGCTGGCGGTTGAAGTTGTTGGCGCTTTCGAGGTAGTTGAAGGGACGGCCGCTGTTGTCAACGTTGACGATCTGGAACACTACCACACCGTTGTTGGCCTGCAGGGGACCTACGATGGCACCGGGCTGAGCGGCTGCTGCTGCGCCGAGCACATTGCTTTCGTTATAGCCCATGCCTGAGATGATGGCCTGACCGAAGGTAACGTTGGTGGTGTCGACTTCTACGCCCATGAGAGAAGCATAGCCTCTGAGGTCGCTGGCTTTGCCGGCATAGTCTGAGATAAGTTTCTGACTCTTGAGGTCGTTGAGCACCTCGGCGTTGAGGCCCTGGGTGAGCTGAGCGTCGGTGGCGGGAATGTAGTCGTCATAGATATTGTCGACGGCCACGGCGATGAAGTTGCCTGAGGTTTCGTCGCCAAACACGGGTGATACTTCACCTTTCTTGGCTTCCATAGCCCAGCGCACTGCCTGACGGCTGCTGTTGATGCGGTTGATCTGGGGAGTTGAGGCGCTTACGAAAGTGGGCACTGAGGTGTAACCGGCAGAAGCGGCATTTTCGTTAAAGGCCTGGGCGGTTTTGTTTTTGTTGACAAAGTCGCGGAGGGCGGCGTCGAGAGAGTTGACGGTGGCGCGTGAGGGCTCTACGGTGTAGGTCACGACGGCGATGTCGGCCATGGTGACGGGAGCTTTGCGCTCGTTGAGGCGAATGATGCGTGCGCCCTGGGTGATTACGGTGTCGGGAGTGAAGTAAACACCGGTCTTGGCGCTGCGGAGGGTCTCAGCCATGGTAGTGAGTTGACCGTCGGAGAGCTGCATCCACACGTCGCTCTGGTGGGCCTGAACGGCGGGGTTGTTGTTGGCGAGCGAGTCAACGGTGATGAGGCTGTTGTTGAGAAGGGTGATTACCGAGTCAACTTCGGTCTGATTGCCGGTCATCACGATAAAGTCGATGTTTACAGAGTCGACTTCGGCGGTTTTGCCAAACATCTTGGCGAGGGTGTAGTCGTTACCCACGTGGCTAACGAGACCGACTTCACCAACTGAAGCGGTGTCGGCAAATGCTTTGATGCGGGCATCGGTGACAGCGCTGAGGGGTGCGCGCTGACGACGCACTACAAATTCGGGCTTGTCGGAGAGGCCTTCGGTCTCGGGCTGCATACGCAGAGCCACAACAGCATCTTCAACAGCCTGCTCGGCAGCGAGGAGGTCATCCTGGCTGGGCACTATGGGCACTGCGATATAGTTGATGGCGCGCTGCTGCTCGTCAATGCGATAGAGCTCTTTGTTTTCCGACCATTTCTTGTTGACATCGGCGGGAGTTACCTCAAACTCGTTGTCGGCAAGAGTTGAATAATCTTTCTGGGCATAGGCCACAACGCTTGTCGAGGCATTCTCGTCGTAGAGAGCTTTAGCGTCGAGCACGTTGGCGGTGATGGTGCCGTTAAAGAGGTTGGCGAATTTCTGACGGAGGAGGTTCATCTCCATTTCATCCTCGAGGGCTTTCCACACGGCCTGGAACTGGGCGGCGGTGGCGGGGTCGAGGTTGTATTTGGCGGGGTTGGTGGCCACGTCGAGCAGCTGGGCGGCGCTTTCAACGCCATACTGCTGCTGAACAAACATGTTTACATATGCGCTTCCGTTGCCGACAAGCACATCGCTGAGCTCCTGCTCGGTGACTTTGAGGCCCAGTTTTTCCATCTCCTCTTTCATGAGGGTCTCCTGAACCATTGTTGAGAGCACCTGCTGCTGAAGCACGGCGGGGTCGATATCCTGACCGGAGTTCTGAGCCTGTTGTGAAGCTACTTGGAGACGGGACTGAAAGTCGTTGACGTCGATCTTGTGACCTGAGATTTTGGCCACTGTTGTGCCTCCTCCAAAGAGAGTGCGGCCCGAGGTGAAGAAATCACCGATGATGAAGGCTAAGAGAGCCAGACCGATGATTGTGAGCAAAAGCACTGATTTGCTTCTGATTTTTTCTAAGGTTGCCATTTAAGTTTATAAAAGGTTGCGTTTTTTTATTGCGTGTCGTTAATACGCCATACCTCCGACCCTACATCATCCCGGATACCAACCGCGACTTTCGGCTTATGACCGCGATTTGCGGGTCAATGGGCTTGAAATCAGATTGTTATCCGATATGAGGGCAGAAGCAGGCAAGCGGCGGCCCGAGAGCCAAACGCTTTTAGCGCACAAAGATAATCAATTTCGGCCTAAAGGCAAAACTTTTGGGCGACAATCACAATCCGAACTCTTTTTTCACCTCGTCGACCATGTCGGTGGCTTCCCAGGGGAAGAGGGTCACCTCATAGGTTTTTTCGCCCTCATAGCGCGATGTGAAATGTTTGGTTGCCTTGGTGACGGGGCGGCCGAGGTGACCATAGGCTGCGGTCTCGCGATAGATGGGGGTGCGGAGGTTGAAGCGCTTGTCGATGTCGTGGGGGCGCATCGAAAATCCCTTCATCTCCTTGACCTTGCGCGAGATTTCGCCGTCGGTGAGATTGACGTGTGAGGTGCCGCGGGTGTCGATATAGAGACTCACGGGCTCGGCGCGGCCGATGGCATAGGCCACTTCAACCAATACTTCGTCGGCCACTCCGGCGGCCACGAGGTTTTTGGCGATATGGCGGGCGGCATAGGCGGCCGAGCGGTCAACCTTCGAAGGGTCTTTGCCCGAGAAAGCGCCGCCACCGTGGGCGCCGCGGCCTCCGTAGGTGTCGACAATGATTTTGCGGCCGGTGAGACCGGTGTCGCCGTGAGGGCCTCCGATTACGAATTTGCCGGTGCGGTTGACAAGCAGCTCCACGTCGTCGCCGATCATTGCGGCAACCTCGGCGGGAAGAGAGGCTTTGACGCGGGGAATCAACACATTGCGCACATCCTCCTCGATTTTGAAGCGCATACGTTCGTCGGCCTCCTCCTGGGTTTCGCCGGGGAGGGGAGTGACAAATTCATCATGCTGGGTTGAGATTACTATTGTGGTGACTTTCACCGGTTTGTTGTCGGGAGTATATTCTACCGTCACCTGACTTTTGGCGTCGGGGCGCAGATAGGTGCGGGTAATTCCGTGAGGGTCCTGCCAGAGCATTTCCTTACCTTCGCGGCGAATGTCGGCAAGCACCTCCATGAGCCGGTGACTCAGGTAGATGGGGAGCGGCATATAGGTGTCGGTCTCGCGGCAGGCATAACCGAACATCATGCCCTGGTCGCCGGCGCCCTGCTCTTCGGCCTGCTCACGCTCCACGCCGCGGTTTATGTCGCCGCTCTGCTCATGGATGGCTGTGAGAATGCCGCACGACGAGGCGTCAAATTGCAGTTCGCTGCGGTTGTAGCCTATTTCATCAATCACTTGGCGCACCACTTTGGGCACATCGATATAAGCGTGGCTCTTGACTTCGCCCGCAACAACAACCTGGCCGGTGGTTACCATAGTCTCACAGGCCACCTTGCTTGTGGGATCATGGGCGAGAAAAGCGTCGAGGATGGCGTCGGAAATCTGATCGGCCACCTTGTCGGGATGGCCCTCCGACACTGATTCGGAAGTGAATAGATAGTTCATTGTAGTATTAATATTGGTCTTATTAGTCGTATTATTCCTATTAGTCTTATTGGCCTTATAATTATTAATAAGGTGTAAAAAATCGGGGCGGCAGCCAAATCAGGCTGCCGCCCCGTTATGGGGGTTGATAGAATGCTATGGGATGATCACGCTTCAATTCATGGCGAATTGAGCCTGCGTGAGCAGTTTTAGCATTTTTTAGGGTGGTTGCAAGCAGCCAAATTTGTCCACCGCCACAAAGGTAGTGACATTTTTTCTAACCTGCAAGCCGCCGGGGTTAAAACCGCTCCGGGGGAATGGTTTTTGTCAGTTTTCTCAGATGCCGAGGTCGGCCTTCACAGCCTCGACCTTCTTTTCAGCGTCGGCGTTGGCGCGGGCATAGTCGGCGGCTGAATCAAGATGGCCCTTGACTTCGATATAGAATTTGATTTTGGGCTCTGTGCCTGAGGGACGGATCGACACCTTGGTGCCATCTTCGGTGAAGAACTGAAGCACGTTGCTGGTGCAGGGGAAGTCGAGCTTGGTCACATTGCCGGTTGCGGTCTCTGTGGCGTTGAGGGTGTCGTAGTCTTTCACGAGCACAACCTTGCTGCCTCCGAGCGACTTGGGAGGATTGGCTCTAAAGGCTTTCATCATGGCCTGAATCTCCTCGGCGCCGGTTTTGCCCTTGCGCACCACGCTCACACCACACTCATGGCTGAAGCCATATTTCATGTAGATGTCCTGAAGCATGGCGAGGAAGTCCATATCCTTATCTTTGGCCCAGGCAGCGATTTCGGCCATGAGCGAGATGGCGCTTACAGAGTCTTTGTCGCGGCAGAAATCCTCGGCGAGGAATCCGTAGCTCTCTTCGCCGCCGCCGAGATAGCGGGCAATGCCTTCCTGCTCGCGGATAATGGCTGCAATCCATTTGAAGCCGGTATAGCAGTCATACATCTTCACATTGTTCTTTTCGGCAATGCTCTTGATGGTCTCGGTGGTTACGATGGTCTTAACGATATAGTCGGTGTCTTTGAGGCGGCCGAGCTCCACATTGCGGGTGATGATATAGTTGAGAAGTATCATCACGATCTGGTTGCCGTTGAGCAGCACATATTCGCCGGAAGCGTCACGGATCACGCAGCCGATGCGGTCGGCGTCGGGGTCGGAAGCCATAACGAGGTCGGCATTAACCTCTTTGGCCTTGGCGATAGCCATTGCCATAGCCGAAGGTACCTCGGGGTTGGGAGAAGCAACGGTGGGGAAGTCACCCGAAGCAACATCCTGTTCGGGCACATGGATGATGTTGGTGAAGCCGTAGTTGCGCAGAGAGTCGGGAATGATCTTCACGCCGGTGCCGTGGATGGGAGTATATACAATCTTGAGATCTTTGTGGCGCTCGATAGCATCGGGGCTCAGCGAAAGCTCCTTGATGGCGGCAAGGAACTTGTTGTCGATCTCCTCGCCGATAATCTCGATGAGATCCTTATTGCCGGCAAACTTGATTTCCTCAACACCCTTGATAGCCTCCACATTCTTGATGATGTTGACATCGTGGGGAGCGATAACCTGTGCACCGTCAGCCCAATAGGCCTTATAGCCGTTATACTCCTTGGGGTTGTGGGAAGCTGTGATGTTGACACCGCTTTGGCAACCCAGTTCGCGGATGGCAAACGAAAGCTCGGGAGTGGGGCGGAAAGAATCGAAAAGATAAACCTTGATGCCGTTGGCCGAGAAAATATCGGCAACTATCTCGGCAAAGCGGCGTGAATTGTTGCGCACGTCGTGACCCACCACAACCGAAATCTGAGGCAGATCGCTGAAAGCCTCCTTAAGATAATTGGCAAGACCCTGGGTAGCAGCGCCTACGGTATAGATATTCATGCGGTTGGAACCGGCACCCATCACACCGCGCAGACCGCCGGTGCCAAACTCGAGATCCTTATAGAAAGCATCTATAAGCTCGGTCTTGTCTTCGTTGTCGAGCATACGTTTCACCTCGGCACGGGTTTCATCATCATAAGCGTCTGAGAGCCATGTGTTAGCCTTGGCCACCACAGAGTCAAGAAGCTGTTTGTTGTCGTTATTTTCCATATTGGTTATTGAAGTTTGATTATGTAATTTCTACAGAACAATCGTGTGGCGCATAAGGTTGTGCGCCCAACTGCAAAGTTAAAGTTTTTTTTCATTCCCTCCGCAAACCCACCCCATATTCTAAAACATAAATCTTCAAAAACCCGCTCCCTCCCTCCTCCTGCGAATAATCGGTCACGGGCAAAAAATCGAGGTTTGTGGAAAAAGTTTTGCGTAATTAATCAAAAATGGCTACCTTTGCGCCCGAAAAGGGGTCCGGTAGCTCAGCTGGATAGAGCATCTGCCTTCTAAGCAGACGGTCATGCGTTCGAGTCGCATCCGGATCACTGAAAATAACACAATTCGACAGGATAGAAACTATCGCCCATCGCGAAAGTTTCTATCTTTTGTTTGATAATCAACCCTTTACCTTTCTAATCATATGATATCATCAACAATTTGGTCGGAGATTCCACTACATGAGAATTTACCGTTTTTTACCGTTTTGTGATACCAATGCGATACCGCTAAAAAATGGCGGTATCACAAATCTTCAAATTCATTTCTGAAATTTTGCATTGACTCTGCGCCTTGTTTCGCCTATAAATTACTCTCCCGGGCTAAATGAGAGGAGTTTGGTAGTGGGGAGGAAGAGGGGAAGGAGCAGGAGGAGGGCGAGGAGGGAGGTGAGGAGGCCGCCGATGGTGCCGAGGGCGAGGGGATACCAGAAGGCTTCGTGTCCGATGAGGAAGGGGATGAAGCCGAGGATGGTGCTGAGCACGGTGAGCAGGATGGGAACAATCTTGGTGTTGAAGGCCCGGAAGTAGTTGCCGGTGCGGGTGTATTCGTTAATGAGGAAGATGGCGGCGTTGACCGTGATACCACACAAAAGTACCAGTGCCGCAAAGCCGCCCTGATCAAATTTCATTCCGGTGAGATAGAATATCATGAATACACCGATAAAGCTCAGGGGTATTATTGATATGACAATCAGGGGTATGCGAAGTGAGTTGAACAGAATAGCCGTGGTGAAAAAGATTATGAGGGCAATAAGCACCAGAAGCCAATAGTTTGAGGCCGAGGCTTTAATCCAGCCATATCCTCCGCTGAGATTAGTAATGGTATAGCCTATAGGAAGTTGTTTCTGAAATTCTTCTATTTCCTTTTCAAGAATCTTATCGGCCTGCACAAACGACCCGATATATTCATATTGCAGACAGAGGCGATATTGCTGGTTTTCCTTGGCAACCGACTTAGGAGCCGTAGTTCGTTCGATTGAGGCGATCTCTCCAACCCTGAAAGTCTGATTATTTTTTGCCACGACGGGCATATTGATCAATGCCCAGACGTCATAGTCGCTGCTCTGACGGGAGGATAGAAATATATTCTCGGCGTCGGAGGTAGAGGCGCAATAAATATCGCGGCCGAATATCGGTGAGAGTGCTTGGTATAATGTAGAAATGTCGATGTTTCTGCGGGCCATGGCGTCGCGGTCGAGCGACAGGATGAACTCGGTGTAATCATTCTTATACCATGAAAAATCAGAGCTGACGGTTACCTCCTTAATTCGGCGGTAGGAGAGCAAGCGCTGCCGGAACTGCTCGGCGAGGGCTTCAAGTTCATCATAGTTATAGCCCATCATCTTCACCTGATATGAGCCGGCCGACTCCCTGACGTTGTTGCTGAAACCGGTGTCTTCAAGTCCATATACGCTCCAGCTGCCCCCACCTAAGGTCAGGGCTTTTCTTATGACCTGTGACTTAAGCTGATAGGGAAATCCGTTTCGGGCGTATTGGTGTTGAAACTCAACGGAAATATTGGCTTGATAGGGGGAATAAATCTCTGTGCGAAATTGTTTTATTTCGCTGAAGCCGGATAAGAACGCCTCCATTCTTTTTACCAGGTTGTTCATCTGGGTTAAGGTCGAGCCATTGGGAAGAGAGGCTGAGATCTGAAGCACGGGGTCGGAAATCTCACGGTTGAAGTAGCTGCCGGAATAGACTTTCTCAACAAACAGCCGCAACGAGCCGCCTAAAATGCGGTCAACCCAGGGACGGATGTGCTCGTTATAGCGTCGCGACCCGAGTGTCTCGTTATAAATCTCACAGCCCGGAATTTCTTTAGGCAACATAAACACCGGCAAACCGAAAGCCAATACAGCTAACGAGATGAAAACTACTCGCCGGCGCCGTGCAAAACATATAAACCGATAATAAAGGTTGTTGAGCCGCAGTATCAGCTTTGCTCTGCGACGCGATAATCTCTTTGAGTTGCGATAGACTGCCATACGGTCGATCAATGCCGGCACAAGCCAAAGACTTGCGACCAGCGAAACCGTAAGATTGATAATCACTACAGCAACGAAATCCTGAAGATTGAGTCTCAGCTCATCATCAAGAAAGAACACTATTCCGAGGGCTCCGATGGTTGTCATGGTGGCGGCCAGCATAGCCGTAAACGCCCGCAGGTTTTTCTTGCGGCGGTAATGGTCGCCCATCACTATGATATTGTCGATCATCAGATTGAGCGATATGGTTATTCCGGCAAGTGAATAGAGCTGAATCTCTATGCCGAGCAGATAATAAAAGATTACCGACACTGCCAGCGACAGCCCTAAAGATATGACGATAACAAGAGTGTAGCGCAAATTGAGGGTTATCAGAGCCACGAAAACCAGCAGTATTATCAATGTCAGACCCGTGCGGACATATATCTTATTGAGCTCATCGGATATACTTTCGGTTGAGTCGTTATTTATAATCATGCTGTATCCGGCAGGTAGATTGAGCTCCCCGATTGCCTCACGCACCTTTTTGGCTACCTCAAGCTGATTGGCATCTTCCTCGGCATAAATATTACAATAGAGCGAGGTCAGGCCGTTGACGCGATAATAGTTCGTCGGCTCTGCTTCCTTATATTCAGCGGTCAGCAGCCGGTCGAGGCTTATCACGGTGCTGTCAGCAGCTGTGACAAAGATATTGGCGATGTCAAAATCTTCGTCATTGGCGGATGATGAACTGCATATCAGCGATAGCCATTCGCCGGAGGCGGTCTTACCGGAGCCCAGGAATGTTGCCTGAGATTGCGAAGCCACCGCCTCCTGTATATGGTAAGGTGTCAGCCCTAATGAGCGCAGTTGGTCGCTGTCGTAGGTCAGCCGCCATTCCATAGGGGTCGCGCCGGAGAACTGCACGCGGTTTACGCCTTTTAATCGGCCGATGACCGGCTGAATGTTATCTTCGGCATATCGCATTATCCGGGATGATGCATCGGGAGCGACAAGAGTATATGACAGCACCGGACGCGCCGACTGCGCTATGGTGCGTGACGCCGAGATTGTTGGATATGACACGCCATCGGGCAACTGCGACCAAGCCTGCCGGATAATCGTAGAAGCCTCAAACCGTGCCTGCTCCATGTCGATATGTTTGTCAAAACCGATGGTGATTGACCCGCCGCCATTATTGGAGGTAGAGTTTATCTCCTTTACGCCCTGTATTCTTGCCAACAAACCTTCAAGTTTAGACGTTACTTCGCGTTCCACCACTCGCGAAGCAATATTCGGCATCGAGAATGACACCGTAAGGCTCGGCAACGTGCGCGAGGGCATCAGCTTGACCGGCAGCAGCGGAATCAGCGCGCAGCCGAGTACAGCTAAAGCGATGAAGATTACTATTATAGAGAATGAGCGTTTCATTCAATGTCAATCAGATGGTTGAACTCAAAGTCGTAGAGAGTAAGCTTGCGCAGGCGGTAATAACTCAGCCAGTAGTTCTGAAGCGAGCGGATATAGTTGGTGTTGGCACTCTGCTGACGCGACTGGGCCAAGGTGAGCGAGTTGAGGTCAGCCTTGCCGATGAGAAACCGTTGCTTAGTGCGCTCATAGGCAATGTCGGCGAGGTCGAGAGCCTCGAGAGCGGAGGCCACGAGGCGCTGCTGGATATTGAAATCGCTCACTGTCATCACCACATCTTCCTCAACTGATAGCTCCTGCTGTCTGGCGGCAATCTCCACTACATTCAGATTATTCTGCGCCATATTTACCTTGCCTTTCCTGACGCCCCAGTCGATTATCGGAATACTAATTGTGAGGGAAACGAGGTCCTGACGCAAGAGGTTGTCATATGCCCGGGCAAATGTCGGCGCCACCTGATTAAAGCCGATCGAGGCATTGAGGTTGGCGTTGAAACGCGATTCCATCTTAGTGCGGCTCAGGTCACGCTCCGCCTCCAGCATATTCTGTTGATGTTGAAG
>CAYLMR010000018.1:0-29757 GCA_964384885.1 uncultured Bacteroides sp. | reverse complement strand
TGCCCTGCTCGTTGAGGAACTTCTTGAGGAATTCGGGATCCTTATAGTCGATATATTTGATACCGCTACGTTTGAAACGGCAATATTTTTTCTTCTTCACATCAACCGACAGGGGTGTGAGATAACGTATTTCAGAGTTCTGTGCCATGATTTAGTTTTCCTTTGCGGGTTCTGCTTCAGTTTGAGGTTCGGGAGTTGCAGCAGCTTTGGCGGCGCGGAGGTTGCGACGCTTTGCGGCATATTCAGCTGCATATTTATCGAGACGGAAGGTGAGGAAACGCACCACGCGCTCATCGCGGCGGAAAGCGGTCTCGAGGGTCTTGATGATTGTGGGATCGCCCTCAAACTCGATAAGGTTGTAGAATCCGGTAGATTTCTTCTGGATGGGATAGGCGAGCTTGCGCAGACCCCAGTTCTCCTCGTTAACGATGGTAGCACCGTTGTCGGTGAGCACCTTGGAGAATTTTTCTACCGCTTCCTTTGTCTGGTCGTCAGACAAAATGGGAGTTAAAATGAAAACGGTTTCGTACTTCATGTTACGTTTAATAATTTGAAATAGATTTGTATTTTCGGCCTTGACCGCGGTGCCGTCGGGACACACTTCGGCCAAAACCGGCGCAAAATTACTCATTTTTAATCAAATGACAAAATCGCGGGGTATCTTTCTGCCTCCGATAAAAAAAAATTTGTAATTTCGCGCATTATTTCAAGCCATTCATCCCCTCAGGGTTGACTCAATTTTCATAAAGATGACCAATAGTTTCTCAGATCTGCTGAAGCGCCCGCAAGTGTGGGGCTCGATACTGGCGGTGGTGATAATCGCCATCGTGAGCTTTGTGTATTTCTATCCCGACGCTTCGCAGGGCAATCTGCTGCGCCAGTTCGACATGCAGCAGGGCGCG
The DNA here is from genome assembly GCA_964384885.1 of uncultured Bacteroides sp. Taxonomy (GTDB): domain Bacteria; phylum Bacteroidota; class Bacteroidia; order Bacteroidales; family Muribaculaceae; genus Paramuribaculum. The sequence continues at coordinate 28,855 of CAYLMR010000018.1, read as the reverse complement.
GCCATAGGCCATGAGGCGCAGCAGTGGGCCGAGGCTACCGGCCACTCGCCGAGATGGACCAACTCGCTCTTCTCGGGCATGCCGACATTTCAGATCTCGCCCAGCTATGGCTCCTCAAAACTTTTCTCATGGATAAACACAGTGATGGGTCTCGGGCTCCCCTCCCCGGCCAATCTGCTCGTGATGATGATGGTGGGATTTCTGATTCTCGGCCTGTCGCTGAGAATGAAATGGCCGGTGGTTCTCATCGGCGCCATAGCCTACGGATTTTCGAGCTACTTTATTATAATAATAGGTGCTGGGCATATATGGAAATTCATCACTCTGGCTTGTATCCCGCCGACATTTGCCGGCATAGTGCTGGCCTATAGGGGCAGGTATCTGCTCGGCGGAGCTCTGGCAGCCCTTTTCGCCATGATGCAGATAGCTGGCAACCATGTGCAGATGAGCTATTATTTCATCTTTGTGGTGATAGGGTTTGTGATCGCCGCCTTTGTCAAGGCTCTCCGCGCGGGCAATCTCAAAAGATTTTCGATCGCCACATGTGTGCTCGCCGTGGCTGCCGCGCTTGCCGTTGGCGCCAATCTGCCGAGCCTCTACAACACCTATGAATATAGCAAGCAGACTATGCGCGGCAACCACTCCGACCTCACCCCTGTGGGCGAAACCGCCCCGACCGGCGATAAGAACGGAGGTCTTGACCGTGACTATATCACCCAATATTCCTATGGCCGCGCCGAGACATTCTCGCTGCTGATTCCCAACATCAAGGGTGGCGCAAGCATCAAGCCCGAAAAAGGCTCACACCGTCAGCTCACCCTCGCCGATCTGCCCGAGGCTCAGAAAATGGTCAACGAGGGCAAAATCGACCGCGCCACCGCCCAATATCTGCAATGGGCCTCGCAATATTTCGGTGAGCCGGAGGGCACCAACGGCCCGGTGTATGTCGGCGCGCTGATAGTTGCGCTCTTCCTCGTGGGCTGCTTTGTGGTGAAAGGTCCGCTGAAATGGGTGCTCCTGATTCTCACCCTTTTCTCGATACTGCTGGCTCTCGGAAGAAACTGCATGTGGTTTACCGACCTGATGATCGACTACATGCCGATGTATAACCGCTTCCGCACGGTTGAGTCGATTCTGGTGATAGCCGAATTTACCATGCCGCTCTTAGCCATGCTCGCCCTCGGCAAGCTGCTCGACGGCAAGCCCTCCGAGAAATGGGCCAAAGTCAAGACGCCCCTCATGATAGGCTTCGGCGTGGTGATAGTTATCTGTCTGCTCGGAGTGGTGAGCCCCGGAGTGTTTGGCAACCCCGTCACCGAAAACGACTATGCCTCTGACCAATATATCTCAAACGCCCTCGCCGCCCAGGGAGCTGACCAGGCCACTATCCGCGCCCTCAGCCTTGAAAATCCCGCCGTATATGTGGCCGTGAGAGACCTCCGCGAATCAATGGTGACCGCCGACTCCCTCCGCTCGCTCATCATCACCGCCCTCGGCCTTGCCCTTTTGCTGCTCTACTACCGCCGCAAACTCTCGGCCACCATTGCCGTAGTTGTATGCGGAGTACTGGTATGCGGCGACCTTTATATGGTCAACAAGCGCTATCTCGACCACGACTCGTTTATCTCGCCCGTGCTTGCCGGCGCCGACCCCTTCCCCCTCACCGACACCGACCGGAGGATACTCGCCGACACCACTACCCACTACCGTGTGTTTAACCTCCCGCAGTTCTATCAGCCCGGCCCCTCCTATTATCACAAGGCTATCGGAGGCTATCACGCCGCCAAGCTCACCCGCTATCAGGACCTCATCGACCGCCACCTGTCGCATTTCACCTCAAACGAGGTTGACAACTCCGATTGGAATGTGGCCAACATGCTCAACGCCCGCTATATAGTGGACTTCGGCGGCGAGGCTCACCTCAACACCGAGGCTTATGGCAACGCATGGTTTGTAGACCGGATCGTCTATGCCGACGGAGCCGACGCCGAAATGGCCGCCCTCGACACTATCTCACCCCTCTATACCGCCGTGGCCGACAAGGTGATGGAGCCGATACTCGGCAAACCCGAGCTGCGCACCGACAGCCTCGACTACATCCGCCTCACCACCTACGCCCCCGACCGCCTCACCTATACCGCCAACTCAGCTAACGGAGGTGTGGCAGTATTCTCCGAAGTATATTTCCCCTGGGGATGGCACGCCACCGTCGACGGCACCCCGGTTGACATCGCGCGAGTCGACTATCTGCTGCGCGCCATCAGGCTCCCCGCCGGCCGCCACACCATAGAGATGGTATTTGACCCCGAAAGCCTCCACACCACCGAGGGAATCGCCTATGCCTCAGTGTCGATTATCTACCTCATGCTGGTGATCGCCATAGCCGCCGGAGTGATAACCGCGCTCAATCTCCCTGCCGGCAAAAAATCCAAGAAGTGATGCCTCGCCCGCTGATGATGTCGAAAATAGCCGGAGCCTCTCTCCACCCGCTGAGATGGCTCAACCGCGCGCGCCACTCCAAAGGCTTCGGCATTCACAGCCCCTTTGCTTTCAGCTTCATCACCGAAACCCTGCGTCAGCCCCGGGGCTACGCCTATTATGAGGAAAAAAGCCTCAGCCGCCGCTGGCGTTGGCTTATGAGGGTGATAATGCGCCTCGGCGACAACCGTATAGCCACCATCGGCACTCTCCCCCCGGGGTGTGACGAAGCCCTCGCCATGCTCTCGGCCAGGTGTGCCACCGAAGTCACCCGCCTCACAACCCCCGAGGAGTTAACCGGCTATGACTCCCGCTCGAAGCGACCGCTCATAATAATAGGCGAGAAAATCCCGGGCGAAATAGCCCCCTGCCTGCGGGGTGTGAGTCGCGGAACATTGGTGTTTCTCACCCCTCAGCGCCGCGAGATAGCCCAAAGTCTCAACGCGATGATTTTCCACTCGCCCGACAAACTCATCGCCGTCTACGACCCGGGACTCCCCTGCCAGACCTTCACCCTCAACTTCTGATGACTCCGACCCACACCCTTCTGCTTCAGGATTTCGACGCCTATCTGAAACTGGAGAAAGGCCTGTCGGACAACACCCGTCAGAGCTATCATGACGACGCCTGCAAGCTCATCGGCTTTGTCGAGGCTGAAAACCTGCCGCTCAAGGAGGTCACCCTCTCCCACCTCCACACCTTTGTGGCCTCGCTCCTCGACCTCGGCATAGCGGTAGCCACCCGCAGCCGCATCATCTCGGGCGTGAAGTCGTTTTTTCACTTTCTGATGGAGGAGCAGCACATCTCGGTCAACCCCACCACGCTGCTCGAAAATCCCCGTTCCTCCCGCAAGCTCCCCGAAATTCTCACCACCGACGAAATCGACGCAATGATTTCGTCGATCGATTGTTCAACTCCCGAGGGTCAGCGCAACCGCGCCATTCTCGAAACCCTCTACAGCTGCGGCATACGTGTGAGCGAGCTCACGGGGCTGCTGATTTCACGCATCTATGCCGACAACCAATATCTAATAGTCGAGGGTAAGGGCAAGAAGCAGAGGCTCGTACCGATGTCGGAGACAGCCCTGCGCGAGATAAGGCTATGGCTTGAGGCGCGTGCCGAGTTTACCGAAAAACCGGGCTGCGGCGACTATCTGTTTATCAGCCGGAGGGGCACCCCCCTCACCCGCGTGATGATATTCTATATCGTGCGCAAAGCCGCCGAAGCCGCCGGAGTGAGAAAAACCATCTCGCCCCACACCATGCGCCACTCCTTCGCCTCCCACCTGCTTGAAGGGGGCGCCAATCTGCGCGCCATTCAGCAGATGCTCGGCCACGAAAGTATCGCCACCACCGAAATCTATCTCCACATCGACCGCTCGGCCCTGAGGCGCGAAATCCTCACCCACCATCCCCGCAACCAAAAATCTACAAAAAATCGTGACTAAATTGCTCAGTTTCGATTTTTTTAGTAACTTTACCCGGTCAAGATACCGAAACCCCTGACACCACCCCGACACCGAGTTTTTTTATCATCACTGCTCAGAACAAAACTTCGCTCTGAGGCGTTGATAAATAAACACCGATTCAGTCGCCCGTCAGCTTAGCTTCGGCGTCAAGGTGTTAAACTTATTATTCATAACCAAACTTCAACTATCTATTATGACTAACGATACACGACGCTCAGCTAAAGAAGCAACACCGGGTGTGATGCGCAACATTTTCGGCATTATCATGATTATAATCTATGTAGGCATGGGCATTCTCTGCTTCTGCGGTGCATTCCCGTGGTTTACAGGCGACTGGGCCTGGCTTCGCTGGGTCGGCGGCGCAATCTTCGTGGTCTACGGCATCTGGCGTGCCTACCGACAGTTTGCCCGTATCGACTGACAGGCTTCAACCCCAGAGTTATTAATCCCCGACAAACTCCCCTTCACCCATGACAACCCGACTGATAGCAGCACTCGTCGTGACGGCTCTCGTGAGCCTGTCAGCCATGACCGGCTGCGGAAAATATGACCGCAACAAACCCTCGGCCTCCAACGGCATGGCGGTAGTGGCCTGCGATCAGAGCTTCGAAAACATATTGTCTCAGGAAATCGACGTCTATGAGTATGTCTATCCCGATGCTAACATCATGGCATATTACGTTGATGAAAACGCCGCCTTCGACTCGCTGTTTAATCTCAGCGCCCGCATGGTGGTAGCCTCGAGAACCCTCACCGACAAAGAAATCTCCTATCTCAAGAGCCAGCGCAGGGCCGTGCGTCAACACCGCATCGCCGTCGACGCCATCGCTCTCATCGTCAACCCCGCCAACAATGTTGAGCAGCTTTCAATCAGCGAGCTCGCCGACATTCTCTCAGGCAAGGAAACCGATTGGAACAATGTGTGGCCCAACGACCTCGGCAAAATCGAGGTGGTGTTTGACCACCAGGGCTCGTCGACAGTTAAATATATGCGCGACTCGATTCTCCACGGAGGTCGCCTTGGTGAAAATGTCTTCGCCCAGCAGTCGAGCCAGGATGTGTTTAAGGCCGTTGCCGCCAACAAAAACGCCATCGGCATACTTGGTGTGAGCTGGATCAGCGCCGACATGAACACCAAAGCTCTCTCGAGCGAGGAAAAATATGCCGCCCTCGAAGGCACCGACACCATAGCCCCCGACTTTGCCACCGAGGTCAAGGTGCTCAAGATTTCGCGCGACGACGAGGTGGAAGGCTACGCCCCCTATCAATACTACATCTACTCGGGTCAATATCCCCTCACCCGCTCGGTATATGCCATCTCCACAGCCTCGGGAGGCACCGTGACCCACGGCTTCTACTCCTTCCTCACAGGCTTCCAGGGTCAGAAACTGATTCAGATGACCGGCGTGTTGCCCGACATAATGTATACCCAAAGAGTTGAACTGACAGAATGAACTTCTCACCAAATCAAATAACCTGATTAAACTTATTGCCCCGCGAAAGGTCAAAATATCAAAAATTTGATCTTCGCGGGTGCTCCATGTATAATAAAACCAATCAACCAAACGTTTTTACTCGCAGGCGGCACTGCTGCCTCACCCACCAATCAACCGAAATAATAACCAACCGCATAACCCTACAAAAATGAAGAAATCATTAGCATCTCTGCTGGCTGCCCTCGTGATCGGCGGATTCTCAACAATCTCCGCTCAGGGCTATCACGACGGTGTTGACAACTACAACGCCGACCGTTTTGACGTAGCAAAAACAATTCTCGAAAAAACTCTCAACGATCCCTCGACCGACAAGGCCGTGAGCGACTACTATCTCGGCCAGATCGCCTTTAAAGAAGGCAATATCAGCGCCGCAAAACAATATTTCACCGAAGGCTCTCAGGTCAACCCCACCTATCCCAACAACCTCATCGGCCTCGGCCAGGTTGCTCTCAAGGAGGGTGACAAGAAAACCGCCGAAGACTACTTCAACCAGGCTATGAAGCTCAACAAAAAAGACACCGAGACCGTAGCCAATGTTGCCCGCGCTTATTTCAATGTCGATCCCACCCTCTACAAGGACGATATCGACAAGTATATCGCCAAGGCAATGAAAGATTCCAAAAACAAGGAAGCTGCCGCCTATATCCTTCAGGGTGACATGGCCGTGAACCAGAACCCCGGTGAAGCCGCAGGTAAATATAACATGGCTATCTCGATGGACGCTGACAAAGGCAACGTTAACCGCGAAGCCTATGTGAAATATGCCTCAGCCTATTTCCACGTTAATCCCCAGTATGCCATCGAGAAGCTCGTTGAGCTCAACTCTCTTGAGCCCAACTCAGCCCTCGCCCAGCGCGAACTTGCCGAAAAATACTACGACAACAAGCAGTTTGGCTCGGCATGTCTCCAGTATGAGAAATATATGGAGAACCCCAACCACTTCCAGAACGACGAACAGCGCTTTGCCGGTCTTCTCCACTCAGCCGAAAGATATGACGAGAGCCTTGCTATCGCCAACAAGGTGCTCAGCGTAGACCCCGAGAACGCCTATATGTTCCGTCTGCTCATGCTCAACCACAACGCTCAGAAAAACTATGCAGCTGCCGAGGAAGCCGGCCGTCGTCTCTTCGCCGACCAGAAAATCGAGAAGATTCCCAACGACTATATCCTCTTTGCCGACGCTCTGATGGACCAGGGCAAGAACGACGAGGCTGTTGAGATCTATCGCCAGGCCGTAGCCGCCAACCCCGACAAAGCTGACCTTCTCCCCTCTCTCTCAGCCGCTCTCGACCGCGCAGGTCAGGGTGAGGAAGCCGTCAACGTGATGAAGCAGTATCTCGACGCCGGCAACGGTTCGGTCAACGACATCTTCAACATGGCCCGCCGCTATGACAACTACGCCCGCCAGTTGCCCGAAGGCTCAGAAGAGCGCACAGCTGCCGCCGTTGAAGGTCTGAAATATATCGACCAGGCTATCGAGAAAGTGCCCGACAACGCCGCTCTCTACCGCACCAAAGGTCAGCTCCTCCTCTCGGCCAACAACAACAAGCCCACCGAAGAAATGGCCAATGCCTACGAGAAGATGATCGAAATCTTTGACGCCGATCCCGCCAACAAAGAGAAAAACTTCGCCAGCTACAAGGCTGCCTACTATCTGCTCGGCATCTACTATGTTGACGTTGACAAGACAAAGGCCGTGGATTATCTCGAGAAATACCTCGTGTTTGATCCCACCAACGAATCAGTTAAGAGTGTAATCGAGAAACTCAACAAATAATCCGACTCTTAAAAACTGATTATAAAAACCTAACTCAAAATCGGGAGCCGTCAGCGTGACAGCTTCCGATTTTGAATATTAAATCCCTCCGCGTGACACACACCTATAGTCTGAAAACTTAACATCTATCGCTATGAATCAACCGCTTGCCGAAAGAATGAGACCCCGCACACTCGACGAATATGTGGGGCAGAGCCACCTTGTAGGGCCCGAATCGATAGTGCGCCGCATGATCGACTCCGGGCGTGTGTCATCGTTCATACTCTGGGGCCCTCCGGGTGTGGGCAAAACCACTCTGGCGCGCATCATCGCCAACACCGTCAAGGCTCCCTTTTTCACCCTCTCGGCCGTGACCTCGGGAGTGAAGGAAGTGCGCGAGGTGCTCGACCGATGCAAAGCCGAGGCGGGCAGCATGTTCGGCACCGGCTCGCGTCCGGTGCTCTTCATCGACGAAATCCACCGCTTTAACAAGTCGCAGCAGGATTCACTCTTGGGCGCCGTTGAGAAAGGCATCGTCACCCTTATAGGCGCCACTACCGAAAATCCCTCTTTTGAGGTCATAAGGCCGTTGCTCTCACGCGCGCAGGTCTACACTCTCCGCCCGCTCGAAGAGGCCGACCTGCTCACCCTGCTCAACCGCGCCATTACCGACGACCCCCTGCTCTCCAAGCGCAAGGTGACGGTCGAATCGACCACCGCGCTCTTCAGATTTGCCGGCGGAGACGCCCGCAAGTTGCTCAACATACTCGATCTGCTCGAACAATCCACCGCTCCCGACGAGGAGATTGTAATCAACGACGCAGTGGTGACCGACCGCCTTCAGGAAAATCCGGCCGCCTATGACAAAAACGGCGAAATGCACTATGACATCATCTCGGCCTTTATCAAAAGCATACGGGGCAGCGACCCCGACGCCGCCGTCTACTGGCTGGCACGAATGGTTGAAGGAGGTGAAGACCCTGAGTTTATCGCCCGCCGCCTGGTGATTCTCGCCGCCGAGGATATTGGCCTCGCCAACCCTAATGCTCTCCTCCTCGCCAACGCCACCTTCGACATACTCCGCAAGATAGGCTGGCCCGAGGGGCGCATTCCGCTGAGCGAATGTGCCATCTATCTCGCCACCTCTCCCAAAAGCAATTCGGCTTATCTGGCTATTGATGCCGCCCTCGCCGAGGTGAGGAAATCGGGCGACCTCCCCGTGCCGCTCCATCTGCGCAACGCCCCCACCTCGCTGATGAAGAAAATGGGCTATGGCGCCGACTATAAATATGCCCATGACTATCCGGGCCACTTTGTGCGTCAGCAATTCCTCCCCGATAAGCTCAACGGCTCCACCCGCTTCTGGAATCCTGCCGACAACCCCGCCGAGCAACGCCTCGCCCAAACCCAGCTCTCCCGCTGGGGCAAATAGCCGCGGAGGGGTGGCGGTTAGCTGACGCCGGCGAGGCCAAGGGTGAGGACACTGATTTTCACGCCGGGATTGGTCGCGGCGATCGCTTCGCAACATGCCGCAAGTGTCGACCCGGTGGTTATCACATCGTCGACCACAAGAATGTGTTGCAATCCCTGACATGAACGCGAGCTGTATGTATCCTTGACGTTGCGCCAACGCTCCAAAGCAGATTTGCGGGTCTGAGTGGCATGAGCCTTGCGGCATCTGAGAATATCCACAACCTCAATGCCGGTCTCGTCGCTGAGCCCCAAAGCTATATAGCGCGACTGGTTGTAACCCCTTTTGAGCAATTTTGAATAATGGAGGGGCACCGGCGCAATTGCGTCTATGCCGTCAAAAAAACTTGCGGGCTTGAGCTCAGCGGCAAAACCCCGCGCCAACAGGCGCCCGGTGGAGGGGCGGTTGTGATATTTGGCTTCATGGATCAGAGCGGCATATCCTCCTCCCGGAACATAATAGAAATAGGAGGCGGCGCGCTCAACTATCACCTTATGGCCCAACCGCTTGTGAATCTCCGAAAAATCGTCGAGATGAATATTGGTGCGGGGAAGATCTATCTCACATCCGAGACAGAGCAGACGCTCCTCGCGGGTGAGCCTGCGGCCACACACGCCGCATCTCTCGGGCCACACCACCGAAAGGAGCCCTCTCGCTCCCAGCCGCAACATGTCGCTCAGTCGGCCCATTCCTCAGTCGGTGAGTCGGTCAATCTTCTTATCGCCTTTGAGACCTCGGCGCTCTCATAGCCCCTCGCAAGTGCAAACTGATAGAGCTTGCGGCGCTTCATCAGCGGCTCCATATCGTCGGGCAGACTTCTGTTTTTCACCCTGAGGGCGTTATCAAGCCGCCCGGTATAGATATCGGGATCGATTTCGCCGAGAGCCTCGCGCACCATGGCCGAGGGAATGCGTTTGGCAGCCAACGCGGCCATAATCTTGCGGCGGCCCCATGAGCTGAACCGGTATTTATCTGACACAAAAGCGTTGGCAAACCGCTGATCGTCGAGATAGCCCCGCTGAGTGAGGCCTTCGATCACAGCCTCTATCTGAGCGCCACTCAGACCCCAGCGTTTCATCTTAACCGTCAGCTCATAGCTGCACTGCTCCGAGCGGGCGCAAAGAGTCTCCAGCCTCTCGGTGGCGGCTTCGACCGTTATAGTTTTGCGGCGAAAGTTTCCACTCATAAGTTCTCACGGTTATTTCTTATCGGCCGAACGCCTTGCGCTGATAAATCTCTTGCGGCGCGAAATGTCGAGGGTTATCTCCACATCTTCCCATCCCTCATTCCGCATAAGGTCGGCAAGCTTATCTGCTTCGAGAGGATTAAGCTCATAGTAAATCTTTCCTCCCGGTCTAAGCGCCGCGGCGGCATAGCGGTTGATTGCCTTATAGAAGCGCAGAGGGTCATCGTCGGGCACAAACAGCGCCATTTCAGGCTCATAGTCAAGCACATTGGCCTCCATCTCAGAGCGCTCGCGCTCAAGCACATAGGGGGGATTGCTGACTATTATGTCATATTGAGGGGTGAAGGGAGGCGGCATCTTGAGCACGTCGGCCTTGACGATGCGGATGTTACATTTAAGGGCGCGCGCATTTTCGCGGGCCACCTCGATAGCGGCATCGCTTAGCTCAACGGCGGTGACCTTTGAGAAAGGGAGGTTTCGGGCAAGAGCGAGAGCTATGCAGCCGCTCCCGGCACACAGGTCTGCCACCCTGAGGTCAGTTTTGTCGCTCCACTCCCCGATTATCATTTCGACCAGCTCGGTAGTCTCCTGGCGCGGAATGAGCACACTGCTGTTGACGGCGAGCTTCAGGCCGTAGAAAGTTGTGTAGCCGGTGATATATTGTATCGGCTCATGGCGCAGCAATCTCTCAACCGCCTCATTGACCTTGGTCATGATATAGTCGCTGACAGGCGAATCGGCTTTGATTATCAAGTCGGTAGCCGAATAGCCTTTCAGACTTTCCATAATCATGCCGGCCATCACCCGTGCTTCACCCGGAGAGGCGACAGCTGGCGACAGACGCTCAACGATATATCTCAGGGTCTCTGCTACGGTCATAGATAGCGTGAGAGATGTTCGATCACCTTGTCGGTTGCGCCGAGGTTTGCGGCGATATATCCGCCGGCCTTGGCTCCCGCTTTGCGGCGAGCCTCATCGTCGGTATAGAATTTGTCAGCCAGCTCATCGAATGAGTCCACGGTGTCGACCGAGAAGCCTCCACCCTCGGCAATGAGGTCGCAGGCTTCCTTAAACTTCTTGTAGCGCGGGCCAAACACCACGGGCAGATTATAGACGGCAGCCTCGGCAACCGAATGGATACCGGCCCCGAAACCTCCGCCCACATAGGCCAATGACCCGTAGCGGTAGAGTGTGGCGAGCAGGCCGAAGCAGTCGATAATCAGCACCCTTGTGTCAGGCTTGATTTCATTAAACCGCGACACCGAGCTGAATCTCTCCACGCTCGGGCCGAATTTCTGTTCAAGAGCCGCGAGGCGCGCTTCGTTAAACTCATGAGGGGCTATGATTACTCTAACTTCGGGATGACGCGCCACCCAGCCGGCATAAATATCTTCGTCAGGCTCCCAGCTCGATCCGGCTATGAAGGTGAATTTCTCAGGGTGTTCAGCCACCCAGCGCTCCACAGCCTCAACCTTGGGCGCCGACTTGAGATTGTCGGTCACGCGGTCAAACCTTGTGTCGCCCGAGACCACGATACGCTCCTTGTCAACACCGGCCGACTGGAGCAGAGAAGCCGACTGCTCGTTCTGCACAAAAAATGTGTTATATGACCCGAGCATCTTCCTGAACATGCCGCCCCATTTCTTGAAAAAGGGCTGCTGAGGATGAAAGATAGCGCTTATCAGAAATACCGGCACACCTTTCCTGCTCAGGGCTGACAGATAGTTGCCCCAGAACTCATATTTCACAAACACGGCGGCAAGCGGATTGAGCATGTCAACAAACCTGCACGCATTGGCGGGGGTGTCAAACGGCAGATAGACCACCAGATCAGCCCCCTGATAGTTTTTTCTCACCTCATAGCCCGAGGGGGAGAAGAAACTCAACACAACCGGAATGTCGGGATAGTCGCGGCGCAGACGCTCGATGACCGGGCGCCCCTGCTCGAACTCTCCCAACGAGGCAGCGTGAAACCACACGGGGCGCTTCCCGCCGAGGCTCTCCACCCACTGCCCTACCAGGCTGAAGGTGGAGTGTTGGCCGGCGGTCATGAGCATAGCCTTGCGGTGGCCGAAGGCGGCCGCAGTTTTCACTCCAAGCGAATAGAGCGCTATGCCGGTGTTATAGAGAGGGTTCACTTTATTCAGCAGGCTTGATGTTGGCAATGCCTTTCTCGATGCGGGCAATGGTAGCTTCCTTGCCCATCAGCTCGGTGATGTCAAACATGTGGGGGCCTTTGCACTCACCCACCACGCAGAGACGAAACGCATTCATCACATTGCCGAGGTGATAACCCTTGTCGGCAATCCATCCGAGCACTATAGGCTCGGCAGCAGCAGCCGAGAAGTCGTCGAGAGGCTTGATAACCTCGATGAGCTCGCCCATGATAGCGGGCATATTCTCGCTCCAGCGTTTCTTGACAGCTTTGGGGTCGTAGCTTTCGGGGTCACGGAAAAAGAATCCGGCCACATCCCAAAGCTCGCTCACAAAGTTCACGCGGTCTTTCACCATAGCGATTGCGCGGGTGATATATTCGTCGGAGAAATCAGCGGGATTAACGCCGTGAAGCTCCATTTCTTTCTTAAACAGAGAGGTGAGACGCTCAGGGGCGAGCTCCTGAAGATATTTGTGGTTAAACCACTTGCCTTTTTCGTAGTCGAATTTGGCACCCGAGCGCGAGCATCTGTCAAACGAGAATTTCTCAATAAGCTCATCCATTGACATAATCTCGCTGTCGTCGCCGGGATTCCAGCCGAGGAGGGCAAGGAAGTTGACAACAGCTTCGGGCAGGTAGCCGCTCTCGCGATAGCCGCGTGAGGTTTCGCCGCTCTTGGGGTCGTGCCATTCGAGGGGGAACACGGGGAAGCCCAGACGGTCACCGTCGCGCTTGGAGAGCTTGCCTTTGCCGTCGGGTTTGAGCAGCAGGGGCAGGTGAACAAACGAGGGCATGGTGTCGCTCCAGCCGAAAGCCTCATAGAGAAGCACATGCAAGGGGGCTGAAGGGAGCCACTCCTCGCCGCGAATCACATGTGACACCTCCATCAGGTGGTCATCGACGATATTGGCGAGGTGGTAGGTGGGCAGGTCGTCGGCGCTCTTATAAAGCACCTTGTCGTCGAGCACATTGGAGTTGATCACCACCTTGCCGCGCAGCAGGTCGTTGACCTCTACGTCGCGGCCCGGCTCAACCTTAAATCTCACCACATATTTCTCGCCGTCGGCAATCAGACGGGCTGTTTCCTCCTCGCCCAGGGTGAGCGAATTGCGCATCGACATGCGGGTCGACGCGTCATACTGGAAATTGGGGTGGTTGTTGCGGGCCTCTTCGAGCTCGGCGGGGGTATCAAAGGCAATATAGGCTTTGCCGTTGTCGAGCAGCATTTTTACATGCTCGCGATAGATGTCGCGGCGCTCGCTCTGCTTGTAGGGACCATAGTTGCCCCCTTCCCTCACGCCTTCGTCGATCTTGATGCCGAGCCAGGCGAGAGATTCGTTGATATAGTCTTCGGCACCCGGCACAAAGCGCTGGGAGTCGGTGTCTTCGATGCGCAGAATCATGTCGCCGCCATTCTGACGGGCAAACAGATAGTTAAACAGAGCGGTGCGCACGCCGCCTATATGCAGAGGCCCTGTGGGTGACGGGGCAAATCTCACTCTCACTTTACGCTGTGATTCCATAATCTTAAAAATGTGTTGATTAAAGATACAAAATTACAAAAAAAGTCGGTGTTTCGGGGCTTAACTCTCTTAAACGTTGAAAAGGAAGTGCATGATGTCGCCGTCGGCCACGACATACTCCTTGCCCTCAATGCTCATCTTACCGGCGTTTCTCACTGCCGCCTCGCTGCCAAGCTCCACAAAGTCAGGATATTTGATAACCTCGGCGCGGATAAATCCTTTCTCGAAATCGGTGTGGATTATACCGGCGCATTTGGGAGCCTTGCTGCCGCGCATAAAGGTCCATGCCCTCACCTCGTCGGCTCCGGCGGTGAAGAATGTCTGGAGGTCGAGCAGGTTGTAGGCAGCGCGGATGAGACGGCTCACGCCGCTCTCCTCAAGGCCCATCTCGGCCAGAAACTCCTGACGCTCCTCATAGGTGTCGAGCTCGGCGATGTCGGCCTCGGTGGCGGCTGCCACTATCAACATTCCGGCGCCCTCGTCGGCGATGGCCTCCCTCACAGCATCGACATATTTGTTGCCGTTTACGGCCGAAGCTTCATCGACATTGCAGACATAGAGCACCGGCTTGGAGGTGAGCAGGAAAAGCTCGCGGGCAAACTTCTGCTCATCTACGGTGTCATGCTCTACCGAGCGGGCGGGGAGACCTTTTTCGAGAGCCTCCTTGATGCGGGCCAGTACCTCATATTGCATCTTGGCAACCTTGTCGCCGCCGGTCTGAGCCTGTTTCTGAGTTTTGTTGATGCGGCTGTCAACGGTCTCGAGGTCCTTGAGCAGCAGCTCGGCATCAATTATCTCCTTGTCGCGCACGGGGTCAACCGAGCCGTCGACATGGGTGATGTTGTCGTCGTCAAAACATCTCAGCACATGAATTATGGCGTCGGTCTCGCGGATATTGGCGAGGAATTTGTTGCCGAGGCCCTCACCCTTGCTGGCGCCTTTCACAAGACCGGCTATATCTACTATCTCTACGGTGGCGGGCACCACTGAGCGGGGATTACACATCTCCACAAGCTTGTTGAGTCGCTCATCGGGCACGGTGATCACACCGACATTAGGCTCGATAGTGCAAAAGGGGAAGTTGGCCGATTGAGCCTTAGCGTTCGACAAACAGTTAAACAGAGTGGACTTTCCCACGTTGGGGAGTCCTACGATTCCGCATTGAAGTGCCATGATATGAAGTGGATAGTATTATTATTGGTAGATGTTTTTATATACTGTGTCTGAAAATATGGAGAAAGGCATAATGAATGTCTCTCATAAACGCTCTCACGGGAGTGATGAGCGGCTTGAAATCCTCCTGTTTCACAGGGGTGTAGAGGTTGATGCCTCCCGGATGACACACTATGTCGAGGTGGCTGCCCATATCCATAGGCTCGCCGTCGAGATGCACAGGTCCCGGTTCGCGGCGCTCTATTGTCACGGCGGGCACCTTGAGAGTGTCGATCATGTTGTTGCGGTCAATGTAGCCGGTGAGCAGGTCAACGCCCACGAGCGCGGTTGAAATCGGATTACCCGAATGAACAATCGTGATGTCGAGCAGCCCGTCGGTCATGGTGGCGTTGGGCGCTATATAGGCATTGTTGCCATATTGGGAGGCGTTGCACACCGCCACGAGAAAAGCCTTGTCGGTAATAACCTCGCCGGTATCTCCGCGGGTTATTACATAGTTCTGAGGGCGGTAGCGGGTGTATTCGAGAATTGTTTCGCGCACATAGGTGAGACGCCCGCGACGCGAACTTTTGGCAAAACTGTTGCTCACCGCCGCGTCAAACCCCACTCCGAAAGTGCAGAAAAAGGGGCGGCCGTTCACAGTGCCGTAGTCACAGGCTTCGATATGGTTGCTTCTTATCACCTTAAGCGCGCTCTCAACATCCATGTCGATGTTAAGGTGGCGGGCCAGACCGTTGCCCGAGCCGCAGGGTATTATGCCCATCACCACGCGGGTGTCGCGCAGGGCTCTTGCAATCTCGTTGACCGTGCCGTCGCCGCCGGCAGCTATCACGGTGTGGATACCGCTGTCAACGGCCATTCTCGCCAACCGGGTTGCGTCGCCGCGCCCCTCGGTATAGCACACTTCAATCTTATATTCAGGCAGATAGTCTCTCACCATGTCGGGCAGCCCCTCTTTGCCGGCTGTGCCCGAAATGGGATTGATAATCAGAAGCGCCCTCTTGGCCACGGGCAGCTTTGATGATAATTGCGACACTGTATCGTTTTTCACGTTGCAAAGTTAATCATTATCCCGCTAAAAGCGGCAATAAGGTGTCAAATTCGCCACACTCCGCCCTATGGTTTAGACCATGCGGGCTATGGGGCGAAGTCAATCAAGCCGGAAACATCACATTTATCTGATGTTTCCGGCTTGATTAAAATCTATAATTACAGCTTCGGCTCAAATCGAGACGTCGGCCAAACTATATAGGCTATTATTTAAGAGCGTCTTTAACGGCGTCGTTAGGCACCATCTGCTCCTGGAAGGTGTAAGCACCTGTTTTAGGCGACTTAACAACTTTGATAACTTTTGAATATGTGCGGCCTTCGCCTTTCTGAAGCGATGCAACGGTTTTCTTTGCCATATCTTAGAGCTGAATAGAATGTTAGAAAGGGATAGGTTTATTTGATCTCTTTGTGAACAGTCACCTTCTTGAGGATAGGATTATATTTCTTCAACTCAAGGCGTTCTGTGGTGTTCTTGCGGTTTTTGGTAGTGATGTAGCGGGAAGTACCGGGCATTCCGCTTGCCTTATGTTCGGTGCATTCGAGGATTACCTGTACTCGGTTGCCTTTAGCTTTCTTAGCCATTTTATTTTAAGATTGAAAATCGTTAAAAATCGAGGTATTTGATTTCGGTGAGATAACCGGCGCGAGCTGCATCTTCAATAGCTGCGTTGAGTCCTTTTTTGTTGATGGTGCGAAGACCGGCGGCCGAAATGGTGAGCGTGATCCAAGCCTGCTCCTCAACCCAGAAGAATTTTTTGTTGAAGAGATTGACATTGAATTTGCGTTTGGTGCGGCGCTTTGAGTGGGAAACGTTGTTACCCACGATAGCTTTTTTGCCTGTGATCTGACAAATCTTTGACATGGCTTTTGTCGTCTAAGAGGTTATTCTTGTAGAGTTGGGTGGTATAGTATATGGTTGTTACGGCTGCCTAATCGGCCTCATATCACGTCTAAGTGCATCATTCTCAGTCGCTTTCCGATGACACGCTGTAAAACCGTTTGCAAAGTTAAGATTTTTTTTTCTTTCCACCAAATATTTACCCCCTTTCCACCCATTTTTCCCTCGGTGCCGTTCGTGCCGCGAATGAAATGAGCGGAAGCAAGCAGAAATAAGCGGAAGCAAGCGGAGAGGAGCCGGGGGCGGGTTAGCCGAGGGCTTTGAGGACGGTGCGGATCTTTTCGTCGGTGGTGAGGCGGGTGGGCACGAGGGGCAGGCGGAGCACATTCTCAATAAAGCCCATGGCGTTGAGGGCGCATTTCACTCCGGCGGGATTGCCGTCGACAAACAGCAGCGAGAACATCTCGGTGAATTTGTGGTGAATGGCGCGTGCGCGGTCGTAGTCACCCTCGAGGGCGAGTCTCACCATGCGAGAAAATTCCTTGGGGAAGGCGTTGCCGATCACGCTTATCACACCCACGGCTCCGAGAGTGATGAGGGGGAAGGTAATGCCGTCATCGCCCGAGATAACCATAAAATCATCACGCTTGCGCTTGATGATGTCGTCCATCTGCGTGATGTTGCCCGACGCTTCTTTCACGCCCACGATGTTGGGAAACTCGTTGGAGAGGCGCAGGGTTGTCTCGGCTGTCATGTTTACACCTGTGCGGCCCGGCACATTATATAATATAACGGGGAGGGGCGAAGCCTCGACAATGGCGCGATAGTGCTGATAGATTCCCTCCTGTGACGGCTTGTTGTAGTAGGGCACCACCGACAGGATAGCGCTATACTTGCTCAGGTCGGTGGTTTTTAGCTCATTCACCACCATATCGGTGGAGTTGCCTCCCATGCCAAGCACCAGCGGGAGACGACCGCCCACGCGGTCGGCAACAAACTCACGTATCTGCCGGCGCTCTTCGGGAGTGAGCGTCGGTGTCTCAGCCGTGGTGCCGAGCACCACAAGATAGTCTATGCCGTTTTTAATCTGATATTCAAGCAACCGCGCCAAAGCGTCGAAGTCAATAGATCTATCAGATTTAAAAGGGGTTATGAGAGCTACGCCCATACCCTGAAGATTAATACGGCCCATATAATTATCTCAGCAGTTATGATTGGGGAGTTGGTCACTCCGATGATTTCTTGACATTATGTCGGGGAGAAACGACATTTTACGGCAAAATTACTCATTCTTACCCTTAAAATCAAAACCTCGGCTAAATATTTTCATACTCCCCATACAGATTTTCGGCATCCCTCCCCTGTCGGCGGGGAAGAATGCCGAAAAAATCTTATGCCGGGAACAGCGTCAGTCGAGCTGACCGGGGAACAATGACTGACCTAACGGGGTGAGCCAGTCGCGCACGGTGAAGGGGTAGACATCCACGTCGAACATTCCCATCGAATAAGGTGCTATCTCATATTGACCGTAGTGGAACACAATCGTCGAATTGATTATATAGACCGACTGCGAAAGAGGTATATCGTTGGTAAACAGGCCGGCGTCGGTGAGCCTGTCGCCCGACACATTGAGCTGGCGGCCGAGGTTTTCCTTAACCAGCTCCCTGACATGCTCAAGAGCCGAGGGCTTAAACAGATTGTCGACCGTGATGACCTTGGCCGAATCGAGCGCGATGGTCATGGGACGTATGGCAGTGTTGGGGTGGGCGCCTCCGAGATATGAGCTCGAAACAATCTGGGTGGAGAGATAGAGCGGAGTGGTTTCAAGAGTCTTTACGCTCACCTTCATGGTATAGGCGCGGGTCGACAACGGCACCTGAGCGGGATTGATCGAAGTAGCGCTTTCAGCCACCGTGCTGTAATCATCAAGATAGGAAGTGATGGCGTCGTCGATAACTTCGGTAGAAGGCTTGTCGAAAGCTATCGCGAGAATCGAATCCTGAAGCGGGGTGAGATTTGCGGCCCCGACCTTAACAGGCCATTCCACCGATACCGACTTGGTGAGATAACAGCTGTCTTTATCCTCCACAAAGCTATAAGCCTTTTCTGAGGTTTTGAGCGATGTGCCTATCTCGATCGACTTAATCGAAGCCGAACCTAAGGCCAATGCCGAATCATTGCTGCACGATGACAGCCCGGCAGCTATAGCGAAAGAAGCACCTAAGAGTGGCGCTGCAAAAAAAAGTTTCTTATTCATGGGATTTCTATGATTTAATCAATATTATTAAGGTGGCCCGAAAGCCTCCTCAATAGAAAAACAATACAATCAGGGAGGGAGTTGCTATGTTTACATTTATTAACACACACATGCAAACATCCCCAAAACCGGGGATTTCACCCCGATTATAGAACATTTTTTCTAATTAATGCCGAAAAATTTTCGTGGCTGAAATAATTTTCGCTATCTTTGCACCGCAAAAAAACTGCAACAAAAGTAACACAAACTATAAAATCAGAAAATTATGTCACAGGAAATTGAAAATCGCGTGAAGAATATAATCGTTGAGAAACTCGGCGTAGATCCCAACGAAGTAACCCCCGCTGCCGGTTTCACAACCGACCTTGGTGCTGATTCTCTCGACACCGTAGAGCTGATCATGGAATTTGAAAAAGAATTCGGCATCTCTATTCCTGACGATAAGGCTGAAAGCATCAAGACTGTAGGCGACGCCATCAGCTTCATCGAAGCCGACACCGCTGCCAAGCAGTAATTCGTCAGAAGATAGTATAACTATCCTGATATTCACACGATTGTTGGGAGCGCACTCCGCAACAACCTTCCTATCATCTATGAACTAAGCGAGCCATCCCCTCTTTTGGGGATGGTCGCCCAATTCATAGTATATTTGTATAACTAATCCCCTATCACCATTGTCTCAAATGGAATTAAAGAGAGTAGTAGTGACCGGCCTCGGCGCCATCACTCCGCTCGGCCTTGATGTGGAGTCGACTTGGACTGCCGCAGTGGCCGGTAAAAGCGGTGCCGGACCCATCACCCATTTCGACGCCTCGAAATTTAAAACCCAGTTCGCCTGCGAGGTGAAGGGATTTAATGCGGCTGAGCACATTGACCGCAAGAAGTTGCGTCAGCTCGACCTTTACGCACAGTATGCCCTTGTAGCGGCTCGTCAGGCTGTTGCCGATTCAGGTATTGAAGAAGCACCCAATCTTAACCGTGATCGCGTAGGTGTGATCGTAGCTGCCGGCATCGGCGGTCTCCACACCTTTGAGGAAGAAGCCGGCTATTATGCCCTCAACCAGGAAAACGGTCCCAAATATAATCCTTTCTTCATCCCCAAAATGATCGCCGACATCGCGTCGGGTCATGTGTCGATGGAATATGGTTATCACGGTCCCAACTATGGTGTTGTGTCGGCTTGTGCTTCAAGTAACAATGCCATTATCGACGCCTTCAACTACATACGCCTCGGCAAAGCCGACGCTTTTGTAACCGGTGGTGCCGAAGCCGCCATCTATCCCGCAGGTGTGGGAGGCTTCAACTCGATGCACGCTCTGTCGACCCGTAACGACAGCCCCGAAACCGCCTCACGTCCTTTCAGCAAGAGCCGTGACGGTTTTGTGATCGGCGAAGGCTCGGCTATTCTCGTGCTCGAAGAGCTCGAACACGCCAAAGCCCGCGGCGCCAAGATCTATGCCGAAGTTGTCGGCGGAGGTATGTCGGCTGATGCCTACCACATCACCGCTACCCACCCCGAAGGTCTCGGTGCAATCCTGTCGATGAAGATGGCCCTTGAAGATGCCGGTCTCACCACCGCCGACATTGACTATATCAATGTTCACGGCACTTCAACCCCCGTTGGTGACGTGAGTGAGGTTAAGGCTATCGTTGAGCTCTTCGGCGAGGATGCCTACAAGCTCAACCTGTCATCCACCAAGTCAATGACCGGTCACCTGCTCGGTGCTACCGGCGCGCTCGAAGCTATGTTCAGCATTCTCGCTGTGAAAAACGACATCATTCCTCCCACCATCAACCACGAGGAGGGCGATGATGACGAAAACATTGACTACAGCCTCAACTTCACCTTCAACAAAGCTCAGGAGCGTCCCGTAAGAGCCGCCCTCAGCAATGCCTTCGGCTTCGGAGGTCACAATGCCACCGTTATCGTAAAAAAATACGAAGAATAATCTGACTCCGTTGCGAGCCCACGGGCCTGAAACGGAATCTCTACCCCACACAAAAAGTGTCGCCGACTCATCATGTATGTCGCGACACTTTTGTTTTTATAACCCCCTGCCTATCCTCCACAACTGATGAAATCTTTTGTTAAGAACCATACCGCCCTCTGTGTCTTTCTCCTCGCCGCCTTCACTTTCCTGCCGTGGTTAGGGCTCTCGCTGTTCAACACCAAAGGCGAGCCGCGCGAGGCTATCGTGGCCGTCACGATGCTTGCCAGCGGCGACTGGACATTGCCGGTGAGCTTCGGCGCCGATATTCCCTATAAGCCCCCCTTTTTCGCATGGTGCATAGCGGTGGTGTCGTCGGTTCTCGGCGGCCATGTCACCGAATACACCTCACGGCTTCCGTCGGCAATAGCGGTAATAGCGATGGTGATGGCGCTCTATGGCTTTGTGCGCAGAGGAGAGCAGCAACGGCCCGGCCTCGCCGCCTGTGCGGCAATCATGACGATGGGCTTTGTCGAGGTGTGGCGCGCCGGCATGGCCTGCAGGGTGGATATGGTGCTCACCGCCGCAATGGTCGGAGCCATGATAAATCTCTACAGCTACATGCAGCGCGGGGCCAAGGGGTTGCCCTGGATAGCTATACCGCTCATGAGCATAGCGGTGCTGACCAAAGGGCCGGTAGGAATGGTGCTTCCCCTCATGTGTGCATGGATTTATTACGTTCTCGCCTGCGGGCTGAGGAAATGGTGGCGCATCACATGGAGGCTCTTCCTCGCCGGAATCGCCTCTCTGATACTTCCCGCCCTGTGGTATTGGAAAGCGGCCATGCAGGGGGGCGACGAGTTTCTCGACCTCATCATCGAGGAAAATGTCAACCGCATGACAGGCTCGATGGGCTACGGCTCTCACGAAAACGGGGTGTGGTATAACTTCATGACCATGGCTGTGGGATTGCTGCCCGTAACCGTGGGTTGCATACTCGCTCTGTGGGCGGTGAAATGGCGGCGCACATCGGTCAAAGAAATGAAATCAGGTCTTGACCGGCATCTCAGCCTCCACCCCTCGAGAGTCTATGCCGGCGTATGCGCCCTGACCGTGTTTCTGTTCTATTGCATTCCCACCAGCAAACGCAGCGTCTACCTCCTGCCGGTCTATCCCATGGTGGCCTATCTCATCACGGTGTGGCTCGACAGTCTCATCACCTCCACCCGAAGGGGCAAGCTTTATGCGGGGGTGTATATGCGCATCATTCTCTTTGCCGGCATAGCTGTCGGCCTCGCCATGGTTGCCTCGCCTATTCTCAACGGCGGAATAATCGTGGTGGTGAGCGGAGTGGTCGTTGTCGCAGCCTTGGTGACGGCGATTATGAAACTGCGCCGGAGAGAAGCCACTCTCAAAGCGATTGTCTCGGTCGTGGCAACACCATTGATTCTCTGCGCCGTGGCCGGGGGAATCCTACCGCTGATACTCAACCCCAAGAGCGACATCGACATAGCACGGCAGATTGAGCAGCTCAACACCGAGGACGAGCCTGTTTATGAATATATCAACGACCCGATGTTGCGCTACTACACCGCCAACTTCTACCTCGACGACCAAATACGCCTCTACTCCCCCGAGGCTGAGGAGGGATGGCTCATAGTGTGTGAAGACGACATGGAGAGCTGGCTCGAAAAGTCGGAGGGTAAGCACACCACAGAGGTAGTGTGGCGTCAGTCAAAAAAGAGCTGCGACCGAGGACGCTCCGTTATGATTCTAAGGCTCAAACCTGTCAGGGAAGAAAACCCCTGAGCGAATCACGGTCTACGCCGCGGCGGCGCGCATAGTCGGTTTTCTGGTCATCGCCCGTGCGACCGACCGAAAAATATCTTGCCCGCGGATGAGCTAACAGCAGCCCCGTGGTGGTGGCCGACGGTGAGAGTGCGCCGGTCTCGGTGACGGTTATTCCCATCGACTTATAGTTGAGCACCTTGTCTGCCTCAAACACTATGCTTTGGTCAGGCAGCGAGGGATAGCCGAACGCCGGACGTATGCCATGCCCCTCGCCGTTTTCGTTGCGCGAATGGGCGTCGGGAGCCGAAAGGTCATAGCCCCATATCTCTCCCCTCACCTTGCGGTGGGTAAGCTCGGTGGCCGCCTCGACGAGCCGGTCGGCGAGACTCTGCAACAGCAGACTTTTATAGGGATCGTCGGCAGCAAGGTCAATCTCGCGCTGAAGCTCCGGGCCGATAGTCACGGCAAAAAATCCGACAAAATCCCCCTCATCGGGCGAAACAAAGTCGGCCAAAGCAAGCCGCTCGGCGGGTGCGCCGGCCACGGCCGGTGTCTGCTGGCGCAAGGTTGCAATCCTCACGCTTCCGTCGCCAACCACTATATCGTCACCCTCGCTCCGGGCGGACAGAATAACCACCTTGGCTCTGAGAGTGTAACCTTTTGCCTCCAAATAGGCGAGCATTTCGGCTGCATCTTTGTTTAACTGACGCGCCTGAGCCGCCGAAGGGTCATCGGAGCTTTCCGACACCGAAGGGGGCAACTGCCATGCGGCATAAAACGCCTTGCGGTTTATCAGCTCAGTAAGCTCTTTATCAACAGGTATCTCAAGCTCGGTCACTCCTGATTTTTGAGGGGCAACGGGAGCGTAATCAAACACCGGTTTGAGACGGCGTGCCTCAGCCAGTGGCAGCAAATCGCGGGTAGCTTCATATTCCTCTCTCATCTCACGTTGCTGATCTTTGAGAGAAGCGAAGAGTTCTTCGCGACGGGTCGGGTCAACCCATTCGCGGGCCACTCCCGGGAGGGCCGCCGCGTCGCGGGTATAGACCACGGGACCGCTATAACAGGGCGCAATCTTCACGGCTGTGTGAAGGGGCGAGGCGGTTGCTCCTCCTATCATGAGCGGCAGTTTGAGGCCGCGGGCTTCCATCATCTCAGCCACAACACACATCTCATGGAGCGAGGGAGTGATAAGTCCGCTGAGACCTATGAGGTCAACATTTTCTGCCACCGCCCTATCAACTATCTCCTCGGGTGGCACCATAACGCCGAGGTCGATCACCTCAAACCCATTGCAGCGCATTATCACCGCCACGATGTTCTTGCCTATGTCATGCACATCGCCTTTAACTGTTGCTATCAGCATTTTACCCGCCGAGCCGGTAGCATTTCCGGCGCGCTCAGCCTCGATAAGAGGGGTAAGCCTGGCCACGGCAAGGCTCATGGTGCGCGCGCTTTTCACTACCTGAGGCAGAAACATCTCTCCCCGGCCGAAAAGCTCGCCCACTACATTCATGCCCTGCATCAGTGGGCCGTCGATTACTCCCAACGGGCTTCCGGTCACAGCCACTGCGGCATCTACCGCCTCATCTATACCCGAGGTATGCCCCTTGACTACCATTTCACTGAGGTGAGAAAGCGGATCGGCCTCTTTCGTTTCCTCAATCTTTGCGCCGCCTTTGGCCGAGGCTTTGGCAGCCTGAGCGCGTTGGGCTATCCCGGCGGCGAGCTCTATGAGGCGGTCGGTGGCAGAATCAGAGCGGTTAAAAATCACATCCTCAACAGCCTCGCGCAACTCGGGGTCGAGCTTGTCATTAGGAGTGCGTGGAGAGGGGTTTACTATCGCCATATCCATTCCCCTCTCGATTGCATGATGAAGAAAAACGGTGTGCATGGCTTCTCTCACCTCGTTGTTGCCGCGAAACGAAAACGACAGGTTGCTCAATCCCCCGCTCACCTTTGCGCCGGGAAGATTGGCCTTGATCCACTCTATCGCCCTGAGAAAATCGAGGGCATAATTGCGGTGGGCATCAATGCCGGTGGCAATCGCCAGTACATTGGGGTCGAAGATAATATCCTCGGGGTCTATTTCCGCCTCCTCTGTCAGCAACCGGTAGGCGCGGCCACACACCTCGATGCGGCGCTCAAACGTGTCGGCCTGACCCTTTTCGTCAAATGCCATCACCACCATAGCGGCTCCCATCGAGGCTATGTGGCGAGCCTGAGAGAGGAAATGTTCCTCCCCCTCTTTGAGACTGATGGAGTTGACTATAGGTTTGCCCTGCACAGTCTCGAGAGCGTCGGTCACAACGGCAAAGTCTGACGAATCGATCATCACGGGCACCCTCGCGGCCTCAGGCTCGGAGGAGAGGCGACGCAGAAATGAGGTCATCTCAGCCCGTGCGTCAAGCATAGCGTCATCCATATTGACATCAAGCACTCCCGCTCCTGCCGAGATCTGCGACACAGCTATCTCTACCGCCTCATCATGGTTTTTCTCCTTGATAAGACGCAGAAATTTGCGCGACCCGGCTACATTGAGCCGCTCGCCCACCTTAAGGAAAGGAGACTCGGGCAGCAGCTCGAGAGGTTCGAGACCGGCGAGCCTCATTCCCGGCCGTTTGGGCGGAATCACCCTCGGCTTATAGTGTGAGACCATTTCAGCCATCGCGGCTATATGGGCCGGAGTGGTGCCGCAACATCCGCCGAGAATATTCACCTCTCCCTCGCGCAACATCGCCTCGGTGTTGGCGGCCATAAGCTCGGGAGTCTCGCGATATTGCCCCAAAGCGTCGGGCAAGCCGGCGTTGGGGTAGAGGCTCACGGCACATGACACGTCGCTCAACATCTTGATAAACGGCTTCATGCCCTCGGCGCCGAAACCGCAATTAAGACCCACCGACAATGGTTTGGCATGAGCGATAGTGTTGACAAACGCCCTGAGGGTCTGACCCGCGAGTGTGCGCCCGCTCTCGGTGAGAGTCACCGAAATCATTATCGGAATCTCCCTGCCCGCCTCGCGCTCCACTCTCTTTGCTGCGTGGATGGCAGCCTTGGCATTGAGGGCGTCAAACACCGTTTCTATCAGAAACAAGTCAACTCCCCCTCGCGCCAGCGCGCTCATCTGCTCATAGTAGGCTTGTTCGAGCACACCAAACGACACCAATGGCGAAGATCCGTCGAGCCCGGCGGCCATCGAGAGCGACTTTCCTGTCGGACCGACACTACCGGCCACCCAACAAGGTCTCCCCGTCGAGGCCATAAAGCTGTCGGCAGCTTCGCGGGCCAGCTTGGCGGCGGCAAAGTTTATCTCGTCAACCATGTGCGCCACTCCATAATCGGCCAGCGATATAGCATTGGCGTTAAACGAATTAGTTTCTATAATGTCGGCTCCCGCCTCGAGATATTGGCGGTGGATACCGGCAATCTTCCCGGGCTGGGAAAGGCTGAGCAGGTCATTGCAACCTTTCAGGCTTACTGACAGGTTGGTGAGGTTGCAACCATTCCCCCAATCGCTCTCATCTATATCAAGAGCCTGAATCATAGTGCCCATAGCACCGTCGAGCATTACCACACGGTTGGCCAGGGCTTCGCGCAGACGCGCTATTGAGTCGGTAGTTTCGGGCTTCATAAATCCAATTTTTAAGCTACAAAGGTACAAAAAAATCGAGTTTTTTATATACCTTTGTAACAAGCAAGTTTAAAGTCTTCTGATAATTTATGACCGGATTGAATAACAAAACACTCAGGTGGGCTATTTTTGCTTTCGTAATGATGGTGTCAGCCTCGTTGACAGCCAATGCTCAAATCAAGAATGATTTTTCTTACGAAAATGAAAACTTTGCAGGTGTGGACCTTAATTACCGTATGGCGGTGATCAACCCCGACACTTTGAAACCGGAGATTATTGTGATATATCTTCATGGAGGTAGTGGGCAAGGCAATGATAATGTTGCTCAATTGCAATCACAAGCCGTTTCTGATATATCTGACTTTCTTAGAACAGCCGGTTATCATGCTCGAATCCTCGCACCTCAGGCACCCGAAGGCCATCAGTGGAATGATGAGCTGATAGCTGCCCTGAAAGCTTTGTCAGATAAATATAACATCTCCGGAAATGCTCAATGTTATATTCTTGGAGGTTCGATGGGAGGTTATGGAGTGTGGAATATGCTCACTGCCTATCCCGGTTATTTCGCCGGAGCTATGCCTGTGGCATGTAATACGCCAAAAATTGCGCCTGAAAATTATACCGCAACAAGGATTTATTCAGTTGCAGGAGGTAATGACCGGAATCGTAATTTAAGTGCCATCCAAACTTTTTTCAATCAACTGGAAGCAATCGACGGAGAGGGCGCGCGGCTCGACATAGAGGAAGATTGGAATCACCGCCAAACCTGTGAACAGAGTTTCACCCCCCAACGCCTTGCCTGGCTCCTCAACCCCCACCCCTAACCTCCCTACCTAACAGTTTGATTCAAGGATGTGCTTATTAGAGCGAAAGAATCATGCGAAAATGCCGGCGAAAATATCTCGGATCATTTTGCCGACGTCGGGAAAATGATAAATCTTGCAAAAGGTGCTCAAAGACAGATAGATGACGTGACACTTACTCGCTATGCATGCTACCTTGTAGCGCAAAATGGCGATCCCAGGAAACCGGAAATTGCCTTTGCTCAAAACTATTTTGCCGTTCAAACACGCCGCGCAGAGCTTGTGCATCAGCGACTTCTTGATTACGAACGCGTACAGGCCAGAGCAAAATTAGCTGACACTGAGCATCATCTTTCTGGTGTGCTTTATGAGCGTGGGGTTGACAACAAAGGTTTTGCTGTTATCCGAGCTAAGGGCGACCAAGCGCTCTTCGGTCTAAGCACATCGATGATGAAACGACGCGTTGGTGCTCCCGAAAAGCGCCCTCTTGCTGACTTTCTTTCTACTTTGGCAATAAAAGCTAAAGACTTCGCCGCTGAAATGACCTCTGTCAATGTGCAGCAAAAAGACCTTCGGGGACAAGTAAATATTGAGCGTGAGCATATCGATAACAACTCAGCTGTTAGAGGCATGTTACTCGATCGTGGTATTCGTCCGGAAGCTCTGCCACCCGCCGAAGATGTCAAGAAAGTGGAACGCCGACTAAAAGCCGATGAAAAGAAGATCCTCCCCAAAAAGAAAAAATGACATGCTCGCACAAAAGATCGAGCAATCTAAATTAATAACCTTTCATTGGAAGATAGTATGAAATTCCTAAAATCAAAAATATTCATAGTATTGTGTCTTATTATATTTTTTACATTCCCAATTTTTGTAAATCTTCTTTCTTGTTATAAAGCGCCTTTTGATTCATGGAAAACACCTTCTGAATGGACTATATTTTGGGGACAATATTTAAGTGGGTTTGCTGCGTTCATTATGTTATATGTAGCATGGAGAACTCTTATGACTACTAAAGAATCTAATCGTCCGTTTATAGCATTAGATATCATTAACAACGGAAATTCACATGCATTTCTTAGATGTCGTAATGTTGGTCATTCTACCGCTACAAATATAAGAATTTCTATTGAAAATGATTTTACTAACCAAATTTCCATTCAGAAAGTAAAAGAGTCATTTGAGACCATTAATTCGACTAACCCTTTTTTCATGGAGCCTAATGGACAAAAGATATGGGAAATTTTTCTCATACCAGGTATCCAACTATCTTCTTTTCATAATGAATTTTGTAAGAATGGAACTTATCAGTTCAAAGGAGAAGAAATATCTATAAGTGAATGGAAGAATAATGAAGAATTTTTCAAGTCACATACATTTACTTGTAAGGTAACTTACGACTTTAATAATGAAACATATAGAGACATTTTTACAATTGACTATAATAATATTATATATGGTGTTTCTGATGCACAATTAGTGTCTTCCTATCTTAATTCGATAATGACACAGCTTTACAACATCAATAAAACTCTCACTTTGAAACAAAAAATCAATGGCACAGAACAGAATAAATAAATTGGAATTGACGTGGATTGGCAAGGACGATGAGCCTCTTACTATCGAACCGCGCTTACTTATTGAAAATCAGAAGTTTAGCTGGGGGGGGGGTAGAAATAGGTACTCTTCCTAACGGCAAGCCGTGGCCGGGCAATATGCTCATTCACGGAGATAATCTTCTCGCACTTCGTGCCCTCGAACAAGACTTTGCAGGACAAGTTAAATGTATTTATATTGATCCGCCATACAATACTGGCTCAGCTTTCGAACATTACGATGATAATGTCGAAC
>CAYLMR010000017.1:0-30259 GCA_964384885.1 uncultured Bacteroides sp. | reverse complement strand
GGGCCGCAATATGTCACGCTTGTGCCACGTTATTTATAAACGTTTCTTCTCCTCACAACCGCAGTCATTAAGATTTAATCCAAGTATGTCACAATCAAAACCTTATGTCGGTCTTACCGATGTTGAAGTTTTAGAGAGTCGTAAAACCAACGGGGTCAACATACTCACTCCGGCCGAGAAAGTGTCGCTGTGGCGGCTTTTCCTCGACAAATTCAAGGATCCGCTCATCATAATTCTCCTTATAGCGGGAGCCCTCTCGGTAGGCATCTCCTGTTATGAATATTGGGGGCTCGGCAACGGTCCGGCAGTGTTTTTCGAGCCGGTAGGCATCTTCATCGCCATTCTGCTGGCTACAGGCCTCGCCTTCATCTTTGAGCTCAAAGCCGACAGGGAGTTTACGGTTCTCAACCAGGTGAATGATGACGAGCCGGTGCAGGTGATACGCAACGGCAACGCCACGCAGATTCCCAAAAAAGATGTTGTTGTAGGCGATATAGTGATTCTCAACACCGGCGAGGAGATTCCCGCCGACGGCCGGTTGCTCGAAGCGGTGTCGCTCAATATCGACGAATCGACCCTCACCGGCGAGCCCATCTGCCATAAATCGGTCGACCCCTCACAGTTTGATCCCGACGCCACTTTCCCCTCCGATCATGCCATGAGGGGCACTAAGGTGATGGAGGGGCACGGCGTGATGGAAGTCACAGCCGTCGGCGACAAAACCGAAAACGGCAATGTCTTTAAGGCGGCTCAGATCGACGACAGTGTGAAGACCCCTCTCAACGAGCAGCTCGACCGCCTCGGAGCCCTCATTACCAAAATCTCCTATGGTTTTGCCATCGCCATTATTCTGGCCCGCATCATCATGTATTTTGCCGGCGAGACCCATTTTGACTGGATTTCGATTCTCGCCTACCTGCTCCAGACACTCATGATTGCCGTGACCCTCATTGTGGTGGCCGTACCCGAGGGTCTGCCAATGGCTCTCACCCTCTCATTGGCCTACTCCATGCGCCGTATGCTCAAGACCAACAACCTCGTGCGCAAGATGCATGCCTGCGAGACTATGGGCGCTTCGACCGTGATATGCACCGACAAGACCGGCACCCTCACCCAAAACCGTATGCAGGTGAGCCATGCCGACTTTTTCGGCAACCCCTCCGACGAGGTTCTATATGAAGGCATAGCGGTCAATTCAACCGCCCTGCTCGACACCTCTGGCGATAAGCTCTCGGTGCTCGGTAATCCCACCGAAGGCGCGCTGCTGTTATGGCTCAGGGAGCGTGGTGTGGATTACAGCAAGCTCCGTCAGGGCGCCGTTCGCGTTGAGGAACTACCCTTCTCAACCGAACGCAAATATATGGCTACGGTCGTAAAATCAGCCACAGGCAAGAGGATTCTTTATGTTAAAGGTGCTCCCGAGATAATCTTCGCGATGTGTAGCGACACTGCCGGAGTGACAAAACAGGAGATTGACGCTCAGCTCCTCGAATATCAAAATCAGGCAATGCGCACTCTCGGTTTTGCTTATCAGGAGCTTGCCGACGATGATGTTACCATTGCCGACGGCAAAGTTGTGGCCAAAAAACTTGTGTTTCTCGGCATTGTGGCCATCTCCGACCCTGTGCGCCCCGATGTGCCCGACGCTGTTAAGGAGGTTACCGACGCCGGAATACAAATCAAGATAGTGACCGGCGACACTCCCGGCACCGCCAAAGAGATAGGGCGGCAGATCGGTCTCTGGAACGACGCCACCGACACCGAGCGCAACATCATCACAGGCACCGAGTTTGCAGCCCTCAGCGACACTGAGCTGCGCGAGCGCGTGGCAGATTTCAAGATCATAGCCCGCGCGCGGCCTATGGACAAGAAGCGACTCGTCGAGGCTCTGCAGGCCAACAATGAGGTGGTGGCCGTGACCGGCGACGGCACCAACGACGCCCCGGCCCTCAAGACCGCCCATGTGGGATTGTCGATGGGCGACGGCACTTCGGTTGCCAAAGAAGCCTCCGACATCACCATCATCGACAATTCATTCGCCTCTATCGGCCGGGCGGTGATGTGGGGTCGGTCGCTCTATCAGAATATCCAGAGGTTTATTCTCTTTCAGATGACTGTCAATGTGGTGGCATGTCTGATAGTGCTCTGCGGCTCGTTTATGGGCCTGCAATCCCCTCTCACCGTCACTCAGATGCTGTGGGTCAATCTCATCATGGACACTTTTGCGGCAATGGCCCTCGCCTCGCTTCCCCCCTCGTCGGCCGTGATGAAAGACAAGCCCCGCTCGCGCCGGGCGTTCATCATCACCCGCCCGATGTGGGAATCTATTTTCGGCACCGGCGGCATATTGTTTGTGATTCTGCTCGCATTCCTCTACTATCTCGAGCATACCCACATCACCTCGCTCACTCAGATAGGCAAGGTAGCTATGGAGGGCAACACCGGCCTGACCGGCTATGAGCTTTCGGTGTTCTTCACCGCCTTTGTGTTCCTCCAGTTCTGGAACATGTTTAACGCCCGCGCCTTTGAGACAGGCCGTTCAGCTTTCCATTTCAAAGACTGCGGCGGCTTTATCCTCATAGCCACGATAATTTTTGTGGGTCAGATACTCATTGTAACCTTCGGCGGCGATTTCTTCAATGTCGAGCCGATAAGTCTCGTTGACTGGATAATCATTATCTCCTCTACATCGTTTGTTTTGTGGGTCGGCGAATTATACCGGTTAATCCGCGGCATCTGCTCAAAATAAAAGGTTTTAACTACCCCCCCCCTATTAAATTAAAAATATCGGCATAATCTCAACGATTGTGTCGATATTTTTTTAGGTTTATAAACTGAGAATGGTTATCTTTGCACACAATAAGCCAAATCATTATCCCCTTGCCGCCCATGCGTATCACTGCCCTGTTGATTTTTATAATCTGTTGTGTCTTTGTTCCTGCGGGAGTAAAGGCCGACATTATGTGTTTCGTTGAGCCCGTCGACTCCGTTACCCGTCTCAACGTTGCTCATCCCGAGGTGCTTGTGTTTCTTCCGGGCGACTCGACCGTAGTGGCCGAGGGGGTGGAGATGAAAATTTCTACAGCCGGCGAACTGATTTCCCGCAAGGGCATGGAAATCGATCTGCCCGAGAAGGCAGCCGAATATAACTTCTATATCAATGCCGAGGGCTATATGCCGAGGATGGTTCCGGTCAAAATCACTAAAAGTGACCTCAAGGTAGGTTATATAGTTTCTTTGGGTGAGATAGGCCTGATGCGTATGCCCCGCCAGCTTGATGAAGTGACTGTCACGGCCACCAAAATCAGGATGTACTATAAAGGTGACACGATTATCTATAATGCCGATGCTTTTCTGTTGCCGGAGGGCTCGATGCTCGACGACCTTATCCGTAAGCTCGACGGCGTGACCATCAACCGTGCGGGAGAGATTTTTCACTATGGCCGCAAGATCGAAAGCCTCCAGCTTGAAGGAAGAAAGCTCTTTGACGGCTCTCCCAAAACGCTTCTTGAAAACCTCGGAGCCTATACCGTCAACAAAATCAAGGTTTATGAGCAGGCCGACGATATGACCGAATTTCTCGGCTACAGCGACAGCAAGGATAAGCCGCTGGTGATGGATGTTAACCTCAAAAAAGAATACTCCATCGGCAAATGGGTCAATATCGACGCCGGCTATGGCACCTCCGACCGCTACCTTGCCCGCGCCTTCCTGCTCGGCTTTACCAAGACCCTCGCCCTGTCGGCCTATCTCAATATCAACAATCTCGGCGAGTCGGGCAATCCCGATCAATATGATTCATGGAATATCGAGCGGACCAAAACCGCTGAGAGCCGATACCTCTCGGGCGGGTTATCCTATCAATACAACTCCCCCGACCGAAAGAAAAAGGTCATAGGCTCGGCGTCGGCCAAGTCGTCAAATAACACCGATCGCACCGGCAGCGAGACAATCAACTATCTCCCCTCGGGCGACACCTATGAGACTCATTACAACCTCTCCAGGTCACGCTTCTTTGAGTTCTCAACCAATCATACCTTCACCGGGCAGAAGAAAAGCGTAATGTTTACCCTCACTCCCTCTTTCAACGTCAGCAATTCCACCAACAACGGCAATTTCACCGGCGCGACTTTTGAGGAGGATCCCGGCAGGGTTACCGCCGAGGAGATTGAGGCTCTCTATTCCGGCAACGAGGAGAAGCTATGCTCTCTGCTCATCAACCGCCAGCTGAGCCAAACCAAGCGCAATTCCCGCAATCTCCGAGGTTCCCTCTCCTCGTCACTCACTCTCCGCCTCCCCGACCTCAATGACATCCGACACAATCTGAGGGTCAACGCCTCGGGCAGCTATAATCATTCAAGGTCAAACAATTTTAATGATTTTGCCATTAACTATGGCGCCAACTCCGTGCCTGCCCGCAGGGAATATGCCTATACCAAGACCGGCCCCAACAATAACGGCGCGCTCAATCTCTCAGCCGGCTATACCATTAACATAGGCGGCAGCGCTACCTTGGGATTGGACTATAACTACTCTCTCACCGACGAGCGCAACTCCAACTTGAGATACCTGCTCAACGAGCTCGACAGCCTCGCTCTCGGCGGCTTGTCGTTCGCTCAGATTCCTCCCCTCGGGATGCTCGACGATGTGATTGACCCGGCCAACAGCCATAGGCAGAAATATAGTGAAGACGCCCACACTGTCAACTTCACTGCCAGATATTCAGCCGGTGAGCGCAGCCTTGACAAGCCGGGCGCCAAAGGTTTCATATATTTCTTCATCAATCCCAAGCTGCGTGTCCTTAACCGTCGGCTCAACTACTCGATGATCGGCTACGATACCATTGCCGTGCGCCGACTTGTGGTGCCCGAGGTCAACGCCCGGCTCAACTATGCCGTCGATACCCGGAATAGAACCTATGATTATTTCTCCTCCATAGGCTGGAAATCCTCGCCGAGACTGTTTTCGATGATCAATCTCATTGATGTCTACAACACTACCGACCCTCTCAACATACGTCGCGGCAATCCCAACCTTCGCTACGGTTACAATCATACCGCCGATGCCTCCTTTACCTTTACAAAGCGTAAATACCGCAATCAGCGTCACGACATCTCTTTTTCCTATGGTTTCACCACCCGGAGCATTGTGACAGGCTCGCTCTATGACCCACTCACGGGTGTGAGGACCATCTCCTACTATAATGTTGACGGCGAGAGGTCAACGACACTCCGTTATAACGGCAGCGGAGATATATGCAAGTGGGAACACAAACCGTTTAAAAGCCTCACTTATAAAGCCGGTATCGGCGCTACCTCCTATCGCAGCGCCCGCATGATAGCCACCACCACCTCTTCAACCGAAGAAATCTTCCGCCCGGCAACCACCTATACCTACACAAAATCTCTCGAACCCTCCGCAGGGCTAAGTGTTGGTTTCGGCTCCGGCCACGACATCGGCATCACTGCCTCGGGTCACTTCAGCAGGTATAACGGTGAGGATTTCGACACCTTTAGCGCGGCAGATTATCTGTTAGGGTTAAACGGCAGATTTTCACTGCCTAAGAGAGTCAGACTCTCAACCACCTTTACGGTGAGGTGTCACAGCGGTTATACCGACCCTGTAATGAACTCTGAGGAATATCTCTGGAACATCTCCGCCTCCTGGACCCTCAACAAAAAGCTCTCTTTCTCGCTCGATGGTTATGATCTCCTCCACCAGATTAAAGCGGTGTCATATTTTGTGTCACCCTCCGGCCGTACTGAGCAATGGAGCAACACCATCGGCCGCTACATCATGCTCCGCCTCCGCTACCACCTCGACCTCACCCACCGCTAATCCCCCCGTTTTGCAATTACCCCCCTTTCACTCAAAACATATTATCAACCATAATCATGAATCCAAGACTTCTTTCGCCAATTATCCTTACCTGTATCTCATTGTTAATTCAGGTAATGGCTCAATCTCCAGTAATGATACCCATTAGAAAAATTGACGCCTACTCACAGTATTCTAAGGCTTATTTCGGGAGATTAAAAAAGGGATTTTATAATCCTGCTGACACTACCCTACTTGATAGCGCCTATATAAATTTTCAGGGAAAATTTGTATGTAAATTTTCGATAGAGAATGATTCGGTACATTATGATTTTCTCAGGCGCCTTAACTCTCTCAATCTTACGGATGACGTCTCGATAGTAGTGCCAATCGACTCGGCAATGACATATATGAGACGCGCGCGTGGTAAAGAATTAGGACCTATTCCTTCTTGGAAAGTAGGAAGCCACCGAGTTGATAACAAGGACTTCGACGTGTGGGCACGTACATGCGGTAATGCTACCTTCTCCTATCCGGAGGAGTTATTTCTCAATGACTTTAACATCGAAATAAGCGTTGCGAATGTCTATGAATCCACATTAGGCGACAGTTGCAACCTTTTGATTAATGAATATCTTTGGTATGACAAGGATTCTCCTTCACATACCATATTGGCAAAAAACGAATTTGGCAGTGAAGCCGGAAAATATCGGCCTAAGGTTGTCAACGGACGACCATATAAAGAAGTCAAAACTTTTGGAGATATAGTTCAGACCGGACCTGAGACATACTATCGACTTGACGGAATAACTGCCCGACATGACAGTCTTATAGTAACGCCGGTAAATGTCACATCCTTACCCACCTTTGCGCTGACAGAGGCACAGCTCAATATCCTTTCTCCTTACTTGTCGAAAGCTAAAAAAGATGGAAAACTTCTTCTTATTGACTTTTGGGGAACATGGTGCAACCCCTGTCTGGCCGGTATGCCCCATATAAGCAAGCTGCTGAAGCTGTTTTCCAACAGGTTATGTCTCCTCGGTGTTTGTGTTGATTCGCCCGACAACTTCGACAATGCCCGCAAACTGCTTAAGGAAAATGATCTCGAAGGAATGGAAGTGTTCGAGCCGTTCGGCAAAGAGGATGGCTTAAAAAACACTTTGGAAATATCAGCATTTCCCACCTATATCCTTCTAAAACCTGACGGATCAATACTATTCTTAGGCACCGGACTCCCTGCTATTAATTCTCTTGCCGATCTCTTAGGCTCACTTTATTCCGCTGACATTCTCAATCAATAAGTAATCCTATTTTGTTCCATATCAAGCAATAAGTGAGTGGGTTTTTGAGGATTTGGAAAAAATATGAGGGGGAGAGCGGGGAGATGTGGCGGAAAATCGCTAACTTTGCATGTTATTAATCATCTAATTTGCAAATGGGCTTTTTCTCAAAACTTTTCTCCAAAGAAAAAAAGGAGACTCTCGATTCGGGTTTGGAACGCACCAAGCAGAGTGTTTTCCAAAAGATTACGCGTGCCGTAGCTGGCAAAAGCACTATCGATGACGACTTTCTCGACAATCTTGAGGAGGTGTTTGTGACGAGTGATGTAGGCGTCGACACCACGCTCAAGATTATCGACCGAATAAAAGAGCGTGCCGCCCGCGACAAATATGTCACCACTGCCGAGCTCAACAAGATGTTGTGTGAGGAAATAACCGACATGCTTGTTGAAAACAATGCCTCGTCGACGGGTGACTCAGACGATGATTTCAAGATTCCCGAGGGACATCACCCCCATGTAATTATGGTGGTGGGCGTGAATGGCGCCGGCAAGACCACCACTATTGGCAAGATTGCCGCCCACTATAAACGCGCCGGATATAAGGTGCTCCTCGGCGCCGCAGATACTTTCCGCGCTGCCGCTATCGAGCAGCTCGATGTGTGGGCCGACCGCGCCGGCGTGGATATTGTGAAGCAGAAACAGGGAAGCGACCCTGCCGCCGTGGCTTTCGACACTCTCCAGAGCGCCGTGGCCAACAACTGTGACGTGGTGATAATCGACACCGCGGGCCGACTCCACAATCAGGTTGGCCTGATGAACGAGCTTTCAAAAATCCATAAGGTGATGGATAAGGTGGTGCCGGGCGCTCCCCACAGCGTGCTGCTGGTGCTCGACGGTTCGACAGGTCAGAATGCTTTTGAGCAGGCGCGCCAGTTTACCGCCGCTACCAAGGTCAACGAACTCGCCATTACCAAACTCGACGGCACAGCCAAGGGTGGAGTGGTGATCGGCATCAGCGACCAATTCCAGATTCCTGTAAAATATATCGGTCTCGGTGAGAAGATCGACGACCTTCAGGTGTTCCGCAAGGAGGAATTTGTGAAATCACTTTTCGGACTCTGACAATATGCTCACAGTAAACATAGTGTCGCTCGGATGCTCAAAAAATCTTGTTGACTCCGAGCGACTTCTTAAATGTCTCCATGACTCCGGTTGCGAAGTGATGTTTGACGCTTCGCCCGAACAGCTTGAAAAGAAGTGCCGCGATCCGCGCAACAGAATCGTAATCGTCAACACCTGCGGCTTTATCTCCGACGCCAAAGAGGAGTCGATCAACACCCTGCTCGAATGGGGAAGTCTCCGCACCTCGGGCAAGATTGGTCGACTCATCTGCATGGGTTGCCTTTCGGAACGCTATCGCAAGGAGCTGCCCGACATGATTCCGGAGGTTGACAGCTGGCATGGTAAACATGACTGGCCGGAGATAGTCGACCAACTGGTGAAAGACCGTCCGGCCATGATGAGCTATGACCGCATCATCACCACTCCCCGCCATCACGCCTATCTCAAGATAGCCGAGGGGTGCAACAGATTTTGCGCTTTCTGCGCCATTCCGCTTATCACCGGCCGCTATCATTCGCGCTCCATCGAAGAGATTGAAAACGAGGTGAGAGACCTCGTGAAGCGCGGCGTGAGGGAATTTAATGTCATTGCTCAGGATCTCAGCCATTACGGCACCGATCTCTATGGCAAATCGGCGCTCGCCGAGCTTATCGACCGCCTGGCCGACATAGAGGGAGTGGAATGGATAAGGCTTCATTATGCCTATCCCGCCGATTTCCCCCTCGATGTGCTCGATGTCATGGCCCGTCGAGACAATGTGTGCAAATATCTCGACATTGCGCTCCAGCATATTTCCGACAAAGTGCTCGACAATATGCGCCGCCACATCACGGCTGAGCAGACACGTGAGCTCCTGGCCGAGATGCGCCGCCGTGTGCCGGGCCTACACATCCGCACCACCCTGATGGTGGGATTTCCCGGCGAGGGGGAAAAGGAGTTTGAGGAACTGCTCGACTTTGTAAGGGAGCAGAAGTTTGAGCGCATGGGCGCCTTTGCCTATTGCGAGGAAGATGATACCTTTGCCGCCAAAAACTTCCCCGACTCCATACCTCAGGAGGTGAAACAGCAACGCCTTGACAAGCTGATGGCCCTGCAGGAAGAAATCTCGCTGCAGCATCAGCTCGAAAAGGTGGGCAAGGAGCTTGAAGTGGTGATCGACCGCGAGGATGAAGACTACTTTGTGGGGCGTACCGAGTGGGATTCTCCCGAGGTTGACCCCGAAGTGCTTATCGAAAAAACAAAACCTTTCAAGCGTGGCGAAGTTGCCAAGGTGAAGATCACCCAGGCGCTCCCCTTTGAACTGATCGCCGTGCCCGTTTGAATGACACAGCTTGTCTAAACAAATTTTGTCGGATTTTCAGGTAACTCTAATGACACAGCAGTCCACTCAAAACAGCTCTCCTCTTTTCACCCCGCAACAGCATAGCGCCGTGGCGAGATGTCTTGACCTCAATCTCCCTTTTGTGCTTTATATGCGCCCCGGTGACACCACCGCTACCTTTATGGCTTCGGAGCCTGAGGACGGCAACAACCGCTATGACCTGATTGAGCTCAGGCGGTCGGAAAAAGAGCTTTTTGTGATTCACGAGGGATTGGTTACGGCTCCCGTCGTGATGGTGATTCGTCCTCAGTATGATGAAAATGAGGTTAATGCTCTCCCCGCCGACAAAAAGCCGTTCGCACCCTCCGAGGCGATGATCTCGCCCGAGGAGACAAGCTATTCGGTCTATCACGCCCGAGTGAGATCGCTCACCCGCCTAATGCCTAAATCAGTGCGTAAGATTGTGTTGTCGAGAGTCATTACCACCCCCTACACCGGCAAGCCCTCCGAGATTGCAGAGACCTATTTCCGCAACATGGGCAACTGTATGCGCGCCCTGTTTTTCACTCAGGAAACCGGTCTCTGGATTGTGGCTACTCCCGAACTGCTATTGAGCTATGACGATCAGACCAACACTTTCAGCTCAATGTCGCTTGCCGGCACCCGCAAGGCCGGAGATGAAGCCGACGAAGCGTGGTCAACCAAAAACACCGAGGAGCACAATTATGTGAGCCGCTATATCGAGGAGGTGTTCAGCGAATGTAAGCTTGAGGCAAAAAAAGTCGAGACCCCCGCAACCCTCACAAGCGGAGCCGTGGAGCATATCATGGACCTCTATTCCGCTACTGGAGAGTGTCGCCCGACTTCCCTGCTCAATATGCTCAACCCCACCCCCGCCGTGGCCGGTTATCCCAAAGATAAGGCTCTCGAGATGATCGCCAAATCTGAGAGCCACACCCGCGGATGTTATTCCGGTTGGATAGGCTTTTTCAAAGAGAATGACCTTGAAACCTATGTCACCTTGCGTTGCGCCAACCTCTATCCCGGCTCCGGTAAGGAACCGGGCAAGGCTGTGATATTTGCAGGGGGCGGTCTCGTTGCCGGCTCAGATCCTTATGACGAATGGGTAGAGGGCTCTTTAAAGGTAAAGCCGCTCTATGAGGCTATCGAAAGTTGCAACGAAACCCCTTTAGGTCACGGCACCGGTCATCTAACCGATGAAGAGCGGGAGTTTATAGATTATATGACTTCAAAACGGTGACTTCCATTCGGTCACTTTGCCGGTGAGTCGGGTCAGCGCCACATCAACCAACCGCTGATTGGATGACCCGCGAAACAGCAGCGACTCGTCGCGAAGCTCCTTCGCGAAGCGACCGTCAACAACTACCTCGACATAATCCAGCAACCGGCTCATGGAGGGCATATCCATGAGCTGTTGATATTCATATCCGGTGTAGAGCCATATGGTCAGCCCCGCTTCCCTGAGCCGGGAGGCAAGAGTGATGAGCTCAGGCCCTTGCATCACGGGGTCTCCGCCGGTGAAAGTGACATCGAGGCCGCGGTCAATGAGCAGCTCCGCCAGCTCGGACAGTTCCATCTCCTTGCCACCCTCCATATCCCACGACTGCGGATTATGGCAGCCGTCACAATGGTGGTTGCAACCGGCAAAATAGATTGCGTTGCGGAATCCCGGGCCATCCACGGTGGTGGCTTCAACTATGTCGAGCACTCTCAGCATGAGCGGTGTCGCAGCGTATTATTTATGCACCACGCGGTCGCGGAGCTCGGCGAGCTTGGCGCTGTTCCAACGGTCGGTTGTGCCGACGAGATAGCCGGTGATGCGCTGCAGGCGGTCAATATGGCTGCTTCCGCATTTGGGACAAGCTTCGAGGTCGGCAGTAGCATCTTCATATCCGCACTCCATGCAGCGGTTTCGGTTGTGGTTCACCGAGCAATAGCCGATGTTGTGCTTATCCATGAGGTCGACAATCTGCGCGATTGCGAGAGGGTTGTGGGTGGCATCGCCGTCGATTTCCACATAGAAGATATGGCCGCCGCGGGTCAGCTCATGATAGGGGGCTTCGATTTTAGCCTTGTGAGCCGGCGAGCAGTGATAGTAGACCGGCACATGGTTGGAGTTGGTGTAATATTGCTTGTCGGTAATGCCGGGTATTTCGCCGAATGTCTTGCGGTCGGCTGAGGTAAATTTGCCCGACAAACCCTCGGCGGGAGTGGCGAGCACCGAGAAGTTGTGGTTGTAGCGCTCTGAAAATTCGTTGGCGCGCGAACGCATGTGTGAAACTATGCGCAGACCCAATGCCTGCGATTTCTCCGATTCTCCATGATGTTTGCCGGTGAGGGCCACCAGACATTCCGCAAGGCCGATAAAACCGATGCCGAGAGTGCCCTGATTGATCACCGGCTCGATGGTTTCGTTGGGCGACAGGCTTTCGGCTCCGTTCCAGAGACGCGACATCAGCAGGGGGAACTGCTTGGAGAGGGCTGTTTTCTGGAAATCAAAACGGTCGCAGAGCTGACGTGCGGTAATTTCAAGCACTTCGTCGAGGCGTTTGAAGAATCTTTCGATACGCTCGTTTTCATCTTTCACAGCCATCTGTTCGATTGCCAGCCTCACGATGTTGATGGTTGTGAAGCTGAGATTACCGCGACCGATTGAAGTTTTTTCGCCGAAACGGTTTTCAAACACGCGTGTGCGGCAACCCATTGTGGCCACCTCATAATTATATCTCAGGGGGTCATCCTCGCGCCATTTCTCATGTTGGTTGAAGGTTGCGTCGAGATTTACGAAGTTGGGGAAGAAGCGGCGAGCGGTTACTTTACATGCCAGACAGTAGAGGTCATAGTTGCGGTCTTCGGGCAGGTAGCTCACTCCCCTCTTTTTCTTCCATATCTGAATGGGGAAGATTGCTGTGGCGCCTCCTCCTACACCCTCATAGGTGGAGTTGAGGAGCTCACGGATAATGCAGCGGCCCTCGGCCGAGGTGTCTGTGCCATAGTTTATCGAGCTGAAAACAACCTGATTGCCGCCGCGCGAGTGGATGGTATTCATGTTATGGATAAAAGCCTCCATAGCCTGATGAACTCTCCCTACGGTGAGATTGATGGCATGTTGTTTGATTCTCTCGTCCCCCTTAAGGCCATCGAGCGGTTTCTTGATATAATCGTCGATTTCCACATTATAGAGGTGTGGGAAATCTTTTTGCTCATAGCTTTCGATCTTCTTGATCTCCTCGATAAAAGATTCCCTCACAAACGGAGCGAGATAGAAGTCAAAAGCGGGAATGGCCTGACCGCCGTGCATCTCATTTTGAGCGGTTTCAAGCGAAATACAGCTGATTATCGAAGCTGTCTCGATGCGCTTGGCGGGGCGGCTTTCGCCATGACCTGCGGTGAAACCATATTTGAGGATTCGGTCTAACGGATGCTGCACGCAGGTGAGGCTCTTTGTGGGGTAATAGTCCTTGTCGTGGATGTGAATATAGCCGTTGCGGGTAGCTTCGCGCGCCTCGGGTGAGAGAAGGTAGTCGTCAACAAAAGGCTTGGTGGTCTCGCTGGCAAACTTCATCATCATACCGGCGGGAGAGTCGGTATTCATGTTTGCGTTTTCGCGGGTTATGTCATTGCTCTTGGCCTCGATAATCTCGAGAAAAATGTCGCGGGTCTTGGCACGGCGGGCAATGCTGCGCTGATCGCGGTAGGCGATATAACGTTTTGCCACCTCCTTGCGGGGCGACTTCATCAGCTCAAATTCCACCATATCCTGAATCTGCTCCACGGTCATCTGCTCCTGTCCGCGGGCTGAGATACGGTCGGAAATACGGCCGAGAAGGCTCTCATCTTCGCCGAGTTCGGTGGCGAGCATGGCCTTGCGGATTGCAGCTTTGATTTTCTCTTCGTTATAGCCAACGATGCGGCCATCACGTTTCACTACCGTTTGTATCATGGATCAGGTGGGGGAATGTTTTGATGATGTTGGTTTGATTGACGTTTGTTTTCGGCGTGAGTTTAGGGCTCGTCGAAAACGTGTGCAAAGATAAGTCAAACATTCAGACCGTGCAAATATTTTAACATTCAATATCGAAAATAATTTCAGTTTTGGACAACTTTGCGCACCTCTCGGAATAGTTAAAATGTTAATATATAATATACTAAATTTTCGTTTTGGGAAACTTTGCGCGCTGACGGCTTTTAAAAAGTGTTCCACGCGTGAAACATCCGCCCTGTCTTAGCTTATGCGTTGTGGCTCAGAATCTCACACCCACAGTGAAATTCAGCTGGGCTGTGTTGTTGAAAAATGTATAGTCTTTACCGAAATTGAGAAATCCGAAAAATTGACCCTGAAGCGAGGCAAAAAGCAGATCGGTGTTATAGACCAACGCGGCTCTACCCTCAATGTTTGTGGCAAGCATGTCGCGAATCGAGCGTGCTTTCAGCACCGATGAATGTTTATAGCCGATGCTTGGCAGAAGGGTGACGTTGAGCAACCATTTCTTAGGCACGAAAACCTTGTTGTAGGCACATCCGAAAAGCACATTATAGTCTTTGTTGCGGAAATAGAAACTTTGCTGACCCGTGGGGAGCGATTCGAGCATCGACTCGGGAAGCGAGGAGAAATCGAGCGAAAGATTTTCTCGGGCATAGCTGAAACCGAGAATCCAGCTGCCGGCGCTTTTGAGCTGATATTTCGAGAAG
This sequence comes from uncultured Bacteroides sp., assembly GCA_964384885.1. Classification (GTDB taxonomy): domain Bacteria; phylum Bacteroidota; class Bacteroidia; order Bacteroidales; family Muribaculaceae; genus Paramuribaculum. Next base: position 16,004 of record CAYLMR010000017.1, on the reverse strand, counting down.
CAATAGGCCGCCGCATGCGAATAATGCCTGTTGTTGAAAAAATAGAATATGTCAAACCTCGTGTCATCAACCTTGATGTCATCGAATTTCACATCGAGATGATTGCCATATTTATAGTTTCCGAAGCGGCGGATGGTACTGTTGCCCGCAGTTGATCGCGAGGAATAGCCCATCGCGAATTTCGAGCAGGTGAAATTAAAGTCAAATAACTTACGGTCGGTCTTCTGGCCGATGAGAGAATTTACGTTCCAGGTATAACTGATGTTCACGGCCATAAAACAGAGCTTCAGGCCGAAGTCATCATAGAGATTGGAGGTGATGTGAAGCAACGAGTTGTCGCTGAAATGAGCCACATAGGTTCTCATCCACATCTCGTCATAGACCATAAACTTCCAGTTCTTGCCTGTCGAGATAACATAATCGTCGTCGTAGGTGTTGAAAACTCGGTCACCCCAGTTATAGACGTTAACACAAAATCTCGCGAACCTGGGATAGGGAATTGTGGGCGAATTGATGTGGAATCCGCTGTGGATAAGGCTATCAACCCATCCTTTGGTGCTCCGGCGCTCAACTTCCGGCCGGCTCATAATCTCAAGCGAGTCAATCGGTTGAGCATTTTCGGAATATGCGCATAAACACGCCTGCATGATCGCCAGCGCAAACACCGTGATATATTTGAGGATGTTACTTGTAGGTTTCATTTCAAATCAGGGTGCAAAGTTAGCAAATACCCCCTAATCTGCCAAACCTGAGTTGATACCTCCCGAAGATTCTTTCATCATTTTGCGCCACTTGAAATATCCGAACACGGCTATCACCGTGTAGATCAGATAGAGGGCGGCATAGAAATAAATTCCTTTATAGATATAGAGACCTACACACACCGAGTCGACCATTATCCACGCTATCCACTGCTCGATATATTTGCGGGCAAGCATCCATGTCGCCACAATGCTCAGAGCTGTGGTAAAGCCGTCATAATAGGGCACTGTGCTGTCGGTGCCGTAGATCAGCCAAGCTACCAGAGCGGCATAAATCATCATGAATACTCCCGTGGTTGCCATAAGGGTTGCCGGCGAGATATGTCTGATCGGAAGATTCTCTTTCTTCTTGCGGTTGAAATTGAAGGTCCACGCCAGATAGCCGTAAACAGCGATCACCAGATAATAGATATTCATGGCGAAGTCGGCATAAAGGCCTTTGGAATAATACACCCACATCGAAATCATCGGCATTACCAACCCCGCAATCCACATTTTGGGGTTGGCATGATACTCCCAATAAAGATATATCAGTCCGATAAGAAAACCGGCTATCTCGAGAATGTTATCAAACGACATCGTGTTATCAGAATTTTATTGATGTGGTAAACATCATGTTGATAGGAGCCTGGGCGGCATAGCCGGCATAGCGGTAGATTACCTTCTCACCCTTCTCGTTGACGGTATAGCCGGCGCCTGAATAGCCGTTGCTCTCATAGCGCTCATTGAAGATATTGTTGACGGTCATGCCCACTCTGAGGCTTTCTAGTCCGGCGATTGATTTGAAGGTGTAGCCCATAAAGAGGTCGCTCACGAAATAGGCGTCGAGCATCTCCTCACTGCTGTGGCTGTTGCTGAGATATTGCTTGCTTACAAAATGGCTCTGAAGCGACGCGTCAAAGTTGCCGACAGTGAAGTTAAACGAATTATTGAGAATCACGTCGGGCGAAAACGCTATCGGTGTCGAGCCTATGTAGAGGCTTATAGGATTGGTCCAGCCATCCTCATAGATATATTCGGTGAAATCCTTAATGCGGTTGCGCGAAAAGGTGGCGTTGATCTGCCAGTCAAACCATTCGAGCGGCTTGAGCTCGGCCTGGAGCTCGATGCCGGCACGATAGCTGCGGGGCACGTTAATGCTCAGCGGATTGCCTGTGTCAGACAGCTGACCGGTTGCCACAAGCTGATCCTTATAATCCATGTAGTAGAGATTGACCGATGCCGCAAAAATCCGCTTTGCAAACGAGTAACCGAGCTCATAGTCGGTCATTCTCTCGCTTTGGGGCAGATGGTTGGGGTCGCCGTCGGTAAAGTTGTTGCGGGTGGGCTCCTTGTGGGCCACGCTCACCGAGCCGAAAACCCTGTGGTTGCCGAAAGTATAGTTCACACCCGCCTTGGGATTGAAGAAGTTATAATCGAGGTGATAGTCGAGCGGCTGCATTCCCCCCACGTTATAGTCATAATCGGAGTTGAGGCCGTTGAGTTTATAGTCTATGTGACGGTATTGCAGGTCGGCGAAAGCCACAAAGCCGCTGAAGAAAGTATAGTTCAGACGACCGAAGATGTTAAAGTCAAACTTCTCGCTGTTGTTGCTGTAATAGCGCTGCAGGGGGTCAAGATCGCCGATATAGTTTCTCACCCACTCAACCTCGCCGAAATGATGACCGCGATAGTTGTTGGCGGCTGCCCCGAGGTGAATGTTTACATTATCCTTAAGATAGGTGGTGTTGACCACTCCACCCACAAAATGATTGTTGTCGTGCTTAAGCCTTATCAAGTCGCTTTTCTTCACGGTTTCCCCCTCGGCGGTTTCATAGGGCTGCAGACCATATTCCTTGAGTGTGCGACCGGTTTTATATTGGCGGTAGTAACCGAGGCCACGGGTATAGTGAGCCACTGCGCTCAGGCGCCAGTAGTCGTTGAGGCGCTGCCCGAAATGAAGCTGAAAATTATACTGAGTGTAATAATCCTTCTGGTCGGGATAATAGGCTGTCTCGCCGTTCGAGGCAGTATATTTGCCGCAGGGGTTATATCTACGGCCATATTTTTCCATCTCCTCTTTTGAGGCGTAATCCCATGCCATATAAGTCTGCTCCTTGCCTCCGAAGCTCAGCAGTCTCAGCGAGGTGCCTCCGTTGCGGTAGGCAATCTGGCCCATATAGCTCCAGAGTTTCGATGAAGCGCGGTCGATATATCCGTCTGAGCCGATGTTGCTCACGCGGGCATCAACATTCCAGTGATTGCCGAGCAATCCGGAGCCTGCCCTCAGCGACAGCTTGTGGGTGTTATAAGCGCCGTAGCAACCCGACAGTTCGCCGTAGGATTCTTCATCGGGCATATCGGTGAGCATACTGATTGTAGCGCCGAAAGCTCCCGCTCCATTGGTGCTCGTGCCGGCTCCGCGCTGAATCTGCACATCTCTCAGCGACGAAGCGAGGTCGGGCATATTAACCCAATAGACTCTGTGGCTTTCGGCATCGTTCTGAGGCACACCGTTGATGGTGACATTTATTCGCGATGGGTCGGTGCCTCTCACTCTCATCGAAGTATAACCGATGCCGGCACCGGCGTCGCTGGTAAACACCATCGAGGGAACCATCGAGAGGAGAAAAGGAATATCTCTGCCGTCGTTGACCTTTTCGATTGCCTTGCGCGAGATGTTGCTGTAGGCCACAGGGGTGTTGGCAGTGGCGCGGTTGCTCATCACCTGCACTTCGGGCAATTCCATATCTCTCTCCTTAAGGAGCGAGGCATTGAGTTCCACACTGTCGACTCTCTCAAGAGTCTCCGATCGGGCGGACATACAAACACATGCCGCCGCAATCGTTAAATAAAGCGATTGCTTCTTCATAATTTTTTTCACTACGCCGGTATTACCCGGATCAGGTTATAAGGGTATGATCTCAGCTCGAGTCAGCTCCGAGGAGCTAAACTCTCGCACCCCTAAAAATATTTTAGCTCGCTGCGCCCATCGGCAACAGCGCCGCAAAGTTAAGCAATTTTTTCCATATCACCTTCCCTTCTCTCTATTTTTGAGAATCAGGAGGAGTAGGTTTTTATTGATAGGAGATTTCTATACCTTCGGTGGCAGACTCCGTATCTTTATTTTTATATGGAGATTTCTTTAAGACAATATAAGCCGATGAGTCGGTGTTCAATCGGATTACAGAATCCATTTCTGCATCCACAATATTAATTTGTGGCAATATCTGAGACAGTAATTCCTCCATCGTCATGTTGTCGCAAGCCATCTCGGTGATGCTTATATTGGTAAAACTAATGGAATCACCCTTTTGCAGGTATTGACCTCCGATAGTATTACAATTTGTGTTGATACCAAAAGAACCATCTTCAGCAAAGGTAAAATAATAGTTCCTCTCGGGTTGTATTTCAGAAGGGCGACAATACACCGAATCATTAAGCACCACATTCTCGATCACCCACATACGATTTAAATCGGGAGTTGAGATAGAGTCTGTTGCGGGTTCACCTTTTGCATGATTATCGGAAGTGGCTGTGGTTCCATTGCATGACGCGAGCAATAGCGCGCCGCCTAATAATAAGAATAACTTTTTCATCTTAAATATATCGATTTTATTTTACAATTATTTTTTTGACACTACCATCGGCTTGTCTGAGAATATTAATTCCTTTGACAGGTGAATCCAAAGGAAGGCCTGAGGGTGTGAAATATCTGTCTTTACCTTTGGTTTCATTCGTCTTCAAGGTTTCCACACCTGTCGGGACTTCAACGGTAGAGTGTTTATAAATTCCTTTAACTTTTGCTACAAGGGGTTTGGGAGCTCCCCACATTGTCATCAGGCAAAGTTGAGGCAGAATTCCGGTCTGAATCATTGAGGGCTCAAGTTCAAATTTGAAGTCGGTGGTACCGGCGGGAATTTCGATAGTGCTTATACCGCTCCAAAAGGCAGCGTGCCAGCCTCCCTCTACGGGTTGAGCGAATCTAATCATCACATAGTCGCAATCTTTCACATCAATATCCATAATCTTTATGGCAATCTGAAGATCGCCGGTAGCAGTATAAGTGGTATATTCATCTCCCGCTTCCATTTTTGTGCGTTGGAAGTCGTCATATTGGCTACCTTGATCCTGTGGAATCTCCACAAGTGTTCCACTCTCTTCCTCCTCAATTTCGTCAGGATTCAGGTCTGTGTCTTCGGCGTTGATTGCCTCAGCCGGTGTTTCAGTGGAATGAATTGCAAGATATGTAAACTTATCGGTTGCGTCATCTTTTACGATGGTGATTTTATATTCACCATACTCATAAACTGAGAATGGCATCTGAACCGGTTTGCCTACTTCTCCAATCATATTCAGAAGCACACCTCCCTCATTCAATGAAGCTATGCGGATTTGAATTTTGTTTCCTTCGACACCCTCAGATTCAAAAATCAGCTTATAGTTTCCTTTATTAAATTGGAGCGAGGGATAGACATTGTTGTCAGCATTGTTAGCCTTTTTGGGGATTCCGTAGGCGAAAATCTTGCCGCCATTGGAAACTTTCCAATTATGGAGTCTGGGGTCAAAACCGTCGGCATCAATGTTAAGTCTCCATTTGAGTGTCTTGTCGCATGGATCCTTAAGGGTGTATTGACTCATGAAGTTCCACATTGTCTGAGCTGAGTTGCCTTCTTCAGTCTTGTCGGTGAAATCATTGTGCCCCATACCGTCAATTTCGTAATAGACATATGGGAATCCTCCTTCTCCGGCGCCATATACGCTTTTAGTGAATCTGCCCGGAATATCAGTTTTCTCAGGAATGGGGTTGCAACCGTTTCGGGCAATCATACCGTCGCGGATCACCGGCATACATGAATATTTAACAAAGTCATCGCTCTTGCCGTGAATGTGGAGGAACGGCACGGGGCGCTCTCCTACTGTATGATGATGAAATTCGTTAAGCTGGAATCCGCTGATAGATGCGAAGGCGGCGAAAATATCCGCAGCGGCACTTGTATTGGCATAAGTCATCATACCTCCGTTGGAAAAACCGCAGCAATATATTCGGTCATGATCTATATTATACTCTTCATCGACAGTTTTGATAATTTCCTTAAAAAACTCCGTATCTTCATTTATTTCTCCTGAGGCATTCCAACCGGGTATATAACCGCCAAACACCGGAAAAAACTGGTCGTTGCCCTGTGGATAAACCACTATGCAGCCCTCCTTATCAGCTACAGATGTACGGAATGGAGTTCGGTCGGTATCATGACCCGAAGCCCCATGCAAACTAATCACAAGAGGAGTATTCGCCCTGACATTGTCGGGAACGTATAAAATATATTTTCGCTCATTGCCATTGACTGTTATCGTTTTTTCGGTATTCACTTTTGCGGCCCAGACCTGGCTGCCGGTCAGACACAGCATACAGATGGCTGAAAACAATATTTTTCTCATTATTTCAATGATATCTGAACTGGAGTTTGCTATTGCTCCGCAAAGTTACATAAAAAAGTCACATTTTCCGCGACAATGAAGTCGGGAAAATGTGACCCTAACCGTTAAAGAGGGGTGAGGAGTTATGAGCGGATCAATACATCGGGGTGAAAGGAGCGGTTTTCTCCATCTTGCGGGTTACATCACCCACATAATCACCTGCTTTCGATGTTGTAAGTTTGAGAACCGACTGGCCGGGACGAAGATCAACCTCGTTGAGATCCACGTAATATGTACCTAACTGATTAGCCATATCGAAATAGTAGCGCAACGACTTGATGCAGCTGTATGAGCGCCATTGTGTCGACGATACATTGGGTTCTCCTTCGGGAGTGTACTGATAGGGCACTGAAACGTTGTTCATGATGCTTCTCACAATCGAGAGGGCGAGGTCGGGGTCGGCAGTTTTGTCAACGTGTCCGTCAAAGAAATAACCTCTCACAAAGCGGTCGGTGCTTCTCACTCCGCCGGGAAGGAAATTGACGCCTCCCACCGAAAGCCAATAGTTGTTGATGGCTTGCATCTGAGGATATTGAGGGTCGTTGGTCAGCATGGGAATACGGTCACCTTCATAGACCACGACATTTCCGTCATTAAACTCGAGAATGGCACTTCTGCCCTCGGCGTCGGTGATACCCCAGTGAAGGGCTGAAACTGTGCCGCCGTCGAAAGTGGCGCCCGAGATTGTGAAATCCTGTTTTCTGAGGGCTTCGACAAGTTCGGGGGTTGTGGCATAGTTGTCGAGCATCCAGGGCACGAACATGGCGAGCGACATGGGAGGACGGCCCTCGGTTGAAGGATTGACATATATTGTTCCCTTACAGAACAGACCGTTGACCACGAGGCCTTTTTCATTCATGCCCTCGGTTACGCCGCCGTCATAGCTCACGGCATAAACTGCGCCATAGCGAGACTTCCAGGTGATGGCACCTTCGAGGCTGTGGCTGCGTTTTTCCATGCCTCGGGGGTAGATATAGATATTGGTGGGGATTGGAGTCTTCCAGTCGAGCGAACGACCTACTATCATGAGGGTTGAATCAGATCCGGTGTAGAGCACGCGTGAACATGCTTCTGTCTGCTGAGGCATTGCGAATGAAGCTGCGAGAGCAATAAGTGCGCCTGTAAGGAGTTTTTTCATAGCTTTGGCATTAATAAGTGTGAATTAGTATTATACCTTATTAACGCCCGGGGCTCAAAAAAGTTTAATCCTCTCGCGTAATATGTGCGCCGATAGCATTAAGTCGTGTGTCGATGTTCTCGTATCCGCGGTCTATCTGGTTGATATTGCCTATACGGCTCACTCCTTTGGCCGACATGGCAGCAAGGAGCATGGCGATGCCGGCGCGTATGTCGGGCGAGAGCATGTTGTTGGCTCTCAGCGCGAAACGGTGGTCGAGGCCTATCACCATGGCGCGGTGGGGATCGCAGAGCATTATCTGCGCTCCCATGTCAATGAGGTTGTCAACGAAAAAGAGTCGGCTCTCAAACATTTTCTGATGAATCAGCACCGAGCCGCGACACTGGGTGGCAACAACGAGCATCACGCTCAGGAGGTCGGGGGTGAGACCGGGCCACGGGGCGTCGGCAATTGTGAGAATCGAGCCGTCGAGATAGGAATCAATCTCATAGATTTCCTGCTCGGGCACGAAGATGTCATCACCTCTGCGCTCAAGCTTGATGCCGAGGCGACGGAACGAATCAGGTATTATGCCCAGCTCGTCATAAGCCACATCTTTAATGGTAAGGGAGCTGCGGGTTATGGCAGCCATGCCGATAAATGAGCCGACTTCGATCATGTCGGGCTGAATGCGGTGGCTCGTGCCGCCAATTTTGTTGCAGCCGTGAATTTTAAGGAGGTTTGAGCTGAGGCCCTCGATTTCAACACCCATCGACACGAGCATGCGGCAAAGTTGCTGCACATAGGGGTCGCAGGCGGCATTATAGATTGTTGTCACGCCGTTGGCCATCGTTGCCGCCATGATGATATTGGCTGTGCCGGTAACAGAGGCTTCGTCAAGCAGCATGTAGTTACCTTTCAATCCACCTTCGGGAGCTGTCAGCAGATAAGCCTTGCGCTTGGGGTCATAAGTCATCGAGGCGCCGAGGGCCATGAGACCTGCCATGTGGGTGTCGATTTTGCGGCGTCCTATCTTGTCGCCGCCCGGCTTGGCAAAATAGGCATAGCCTATGCGTGTGAGCAGCGGGCCTACAACCAGCACCGAGCCGCGGAGCTTGGAACAGCGTTCCACAAACTCCACCGACGAAAGATAGTGGGTGTTGAGGTTGTCGGCCTGGAAGGTGTAGACTCCCCTTTCGGGATGCTCTACTTTCACACCCATCCCCTCAAGCAGAATAATCAGATTGTGAACATCAAGAATTTCGGGAACATTGCTGATTGTGACCTTTTCAGAGGTGAGAAGCGTGGCGCTGATAACCTGGAGCGCTTCGTTTTTAGCACCCTGAGGCGTGATAGAGCCATGAAGCTGATGTCCTCCTTCTATTATGAATGTACTCATTTCTGATTTTTCTGATTTTCTTATTAGCAAAAATAGTTGTGCTCAGGCTTAGGCCTGCACCCGGGGTATTTTTTCCACCTCCGGTCTGAGAGTGATTCCGAGCCGGGTCTCAACATCGGCCACGATAGCTCGTTCGAGCGAAATGATGTCGTCGGCGGTAGCATTGCCGTCGGCATTTACGATCACAAGAGGCTGAGAGGGCCACACCATGGCTCCTCCGATTTTTCTGCCTTTCCACCCGAGACGGTCAAGCATCCAGGCGGCTGAAATCTTCACTCCGTTGTCAGTCTCCCAGTGAGGCACCTTAATATCCGGGCCCCACAGAGCCTGCGATTTTCTCAGCATCTCGTCAAACTCCTCGCGACTCACGACCGGATTGGTGAAATAGCTTCCGGCGCTACCCGTTTCTGCCGGGTCGGGCAGTTTGGCGCGCCTCACATCAATCACGGCGTTTCTCACATCAACCGGGTTGAACTCGCGCCTGTCCTTTAGCAGCGCGTCAAGATTGCCATATTCGAGATGGGGCTCGGGAATCGAGCTGAGGCGATAGGTCACGTTGACCACAACATATCTTCCCTTATTGGCCGGCTGCTTGAACATCGAGGTGCGGTAACCGAATTGACAATCATCGGGGCTGAGGGTGACAAACCGTTTGGTCAGAGTGTCAAAAGCTCTTACACTCACTACCGAGTCGGAAGCGTCGCGTCCGTAGGCGCCAACGTTCTGAACCACCGAAGCGCCTACAGTGCCCGGAATGAGCGAAAGGTTTTCCAATCCCCATAGCCCGGCATCACAACAGCGCTCAATAAGATTATCGAGCTTGATGCCGGCGCCGGCGGTGAGGCTTATGATTCCCCCGCCTGAGGGAATCATCTCCATGTCGAGAATGTTGCTGCTCACAACAACCCCCTCCACTCTCCCGGTGAAAAGTATGTTGCTCCCCTCTCCGATGTGAAACACAGGTAACTGCAAGTCTTCGAGCTCACCCCACAATGAGGGGAGATCTCGCTCATCGGTATATTCTGCAAATTCCGATGCCACCGCGTCGAGGCCGAAAGTGTTGTGGCCTCTGAGCGAAAAGTCAGTCAGAATGTTATACATGGCAGGGAAATTCGGGAGCTTTTATGTTGATGGATAGAATGATTACTGATTGATGGCGCCGATGAGATCGGTTATCTTGTCGATGCCGTGGCGGGTGCAATAGTCGTTGATTTCGTCAACAATCTTGACTGTCACGGCGGGGTCGATGAAATTGGCGGTGCCAACCTCAATGGCGGTGGCGCCGGCAAGGATAAATTCGAGCGCGTCGCGACCGTTCATTATGCCTCCGAGACCAACCACGGGAATCTTGACGGCTTTGGCTGTCTGCCACACCATTCTCACAGCCACGGGGCGCACGGCAGGTCCTGACAATCCTCCGGTGACGGTCGAAAGGCAGGGGCGTCTTTTCTCAACGTCGATCGCCATGCCCATCAGGGTGTTGATGAGCGAAACGGCGTCGGCTCCTTCGGCTTCTGCAGCGCGGGCAATCTCGGTTATATCGGTGACATTGGGCGAAAGCTTCACAATGACGGTGCGGCTGAAAGCTTTTCTCACCGCGCGGGTCACGGCGGCGGCTCCCTCACAGGTGGTTCCGAAAGCCATGCCCCCCTGCTTGACGTTGGGGCAGGAGATGTTGATTTCAACAGCGGCCACGCCGTCGAGAGGGTTAAGACGGCGGCACACCTCGGCGTAATCGTCGGGCGATGCTCCTGACACATTCACGATCAATCGTGAGTCATAGTGCTTGATTTCTGGATAGATGTGCTCCACGAAATAATCCACACCCTTGTTCTGCAGTCCCACGGCATTGAGCATACCCGAAGGGGTTTCGGCCATGCGGGGATAGGGGTTGCCTTCGCGGGGATTGAGGGTTGTGCCTTTTATAATATATCCTCCGAGACGCGAAAGATCTATGAAGTCGGCAAACTCGCGGCCATAGCCGAAAGTGCCCGAGGCTGTAAGCACAGGATTCTTAAGGCTCAGTGAGCCAATATTTACACTTAGATCGGCCATGTGAGTTGTTTTATATTAAAGACAGGACCTTCGGTGCAGACACACACGTTGCCTTTGACTGTGTTTTCAACACAGCAGAGGCAGGCTCCGAGTCCGCAAGCCATCATATTTTCGAGACTCACCTCACATTCCACCCCGAGCGAGGAGGCTATGCGGGCAATTCCCTTCATCATCGGAGCGGGACCGCAGCAATACACCATGTTGTAATCGCAGTGCTCCCAGAGGGGGTGTTGGGTCACGAAACCGTGGTGACCGTATGAGCCGTCGTCGGTGGTGATATACACCTTGCCATATAGCTCGAAGAGGTCAAGCTCCAGAAGATCGGCACGCGAGCGGGCACCCAGCAGAAATGCCGGCTCAAAGCCTTCGCGCTGCAACTCCTTGCCGAGCATCAGCAGCGGAGCCACTCCGACGCCACCGCCTACAAGAAGCGGTTTGCACTGAGGGTCGGAAGGAATGGTAAATCCATTGCCGAGAGGCAGCATGATGTTGAGCACGGCGCCGGCGGGTGTGTCGCAGAGCTTGGCCGTTCCCTCTCCGGCGCGGCGTATGAGGAGCCAGAGACGGTTGGAATCACGCTCCACAAAGTTGACCGAGATAGGGCGGCGCAGGAATGTGTGGGGCGCATCAGGCACCACCACTTCCACAAACTGGCCCGGGGTGATTTCGGGAAGTGTCTCCCCTCCCGCGGGTATGAGCTTGAGCAGTGTATAGAGCGGGTGAATCACGAGTGATTCATCAACCCGCATATCTATGAGTTGCTTTTTGACGGAATTGGTCATTGTTGTTGTTTTCTGAACTGATCAGGAGATTTTGCTGCCGTAGCCGCGTATGATGCCGCGCTTTGAGTTGCGCACAAACATCACAATGTCGTCGCGCTCTTTGGTTGCGGGCATGGTGGCCTCGATTTTTTCGATAGCGTCGGTGTTGTTGAGAGCTGAGAGATAGAGTATGCGGTAGATTTCCTGAATCTCGCGGATGGTTTCGTTGCTGAAACCGCGGCGACGCAAGCCCACCGAGTTGATACCGGTATAGGCAATCGGCTCGCGGGCGGCTTTGACATAAGGGGGAATATCCTTGTTGATCAAGGCTCCGCCCTGAATCATCACATGAGCGCCGATGTGACAGAACTGATGAATCAGTGTTCCGCCACCTACCACAGCGTAGTTGTCAACCACCACCTCGCCGGCAAGCTGTGAAGCATTGGCGATAATCACATTGTCGCCGATCTCACAGTCGTGGGCAATATGGCTGTAAGCCATGATAAGGCAGTTGCTGCCGATGGTGGTGCGGTTGCGGGCAGCGGTGCCGCGGTTAACGGTCACACATTCTCTGATGACGGTGTTATCGCCGATCTCGGCTGTGGTCTCCTCGCCCCGGAATTTGAGGTCCTGGGGGATTGCCGAGATCACCGCACCGGGAAATATGGTGCAGTTCTTGCCGATGCGGGCGCCGTCCATGATGGTGACGTTGCTGCCGATGCGCGTGCCCTCGCCTATCTCAACGTTGGCATCGATAGTCACAAAGGGGTCGATCACTACGCTCGGGGCGACTTTGGCTGCGGGATGTATATATGCAAGAGGTTGTTTCATAACCTGATATTAACGGATAAGCAATCTTTCTTATGAGGATATTATTTATTTTTGATGATCTGAGCCATAAATTCACATTCCGACACCATCTTCTCACCCACAAATGCGTAGCCTTTCATCACGGCACATCCGCGACGAAGTTCGGTGAGGAAGGAGATATGGAAGATGAGTGTATCGCCGGGCACAACTTTCTGGCGGAATTTCACATTGTCGATCTTCATGAAATATGTGGAATATTTTGCGGGATCGTCAACTGTGCTGAGCACCAGCAGGCCGCCGGTCTGGGCCATGGCCTCGATCTGAAGCACGCCGGGAAGAACGGGCTCCTGGGGGAAGTGGCCGGGGAAGAAAGGCTCGTTGGCGGTGATGTTTTTCACGCCCACGATATAGTTGTCGCCCATTTCGATGATTTTGTCAACGAGCTGGAAGGGATAGCGGTGGGGAAGAAGCTCACGGATACGGTTATTGTCCATCACGGGAGCCTTGTTGGGGTCATAGAGAGGTGCCTGAATCTCCTGGCGTTTGAGCTCCTTGCGGATTTTCTTGGCAAAGGTGGTGTTGATGGTATGGCCGGGACGGGTGGCGATAACTCTGCCGCGCAGTGGACGGCCGATGAGAGCGAGGTCGCCCATTACATCCATCAGCTTGTGACGGGCCGGCTCGTTATAGGCCATGAGGGGCTTTTCCTGAATGTAACCGAACTCATGCACCTCCTTGTGAGGCACGCTCATGAGGTCGGCGAGGTTGTCGAGCTCAGCCTGCTCCATGGGTGAGTCATAGATCACCACGGCGTTTTCGAGGTCACCGCCTTTAATGAGGTTACTCTTGATAAGGGGCTCTATCTCGCGCACGAACACAAAGGTGCGGCTCGAAGAAATCTCCTTGCCGAAATCCTCTACATGCTCGAGGGTGGCATACTGAGAGGGAAGAACAGGGCTGTCATAGTCGATCTTGACGTCGATTGAGAAGCTGTCATCGGGCAATACCACAATCGAGGCGTCGGTCTCGTCGTTGCGCACCTCGATTTTCTGTTTCACGATATAGTAGTCTTTGTCGGCATTTTGTTCCACAACGCCCGAGTTGTTGATCTTCTCGACATATTCGGCGGCTGAGCCGTCGAGGATAGGCATTTCAGGACCATTGACCTTAATGAGACAGTTGTCGATGCCGGAGGCATAGAGGGCGGCAAGAGCGTGTTCAACAGTGCTTACCGATGCGTCGCCCTGAGCAATCACTGTGCCTCTTGTTGTGTTAACCACTTTTTCGGCCACAGCATCAATTACAGGCTGCTGCTCAAGGTCGATACGCTGAAACTTGTAGCCATGATTTTCGGGGGCGGGATTAAATTCGGCAACGATATGAGCACCGGTGTGCAATCCTTTGCCCTCTACCATAAAAGGCTGTTTAATTGTGAGTTGTTTCATTATAACGGTAATATGACGAATTGTTGTTGTTGATTATTATCTTATTTATCTGATGTTTTGGCAATCAGCTCGTTGAGCGATTTCTCGAGCTTGTTGACCTTGGCGTTGAGATTGGGAAGACCTTTGATATACACTGCCTGACGGCCATAGTCGCGCAGATCCATGGCGGGAGAACCGAATAGGCGGGCGTCGTCGGCAATGTTTTTCTGAGTGCCGCTCTGAGCTGCTATTTCAGCACGGTCGCCCATGCGGATATGTCCGGCCAGACCAACCTGACCGCCTATCATGCAGTGATGACCTATTTTGGTGGAGCCTGCTATGCCGGCCTGAGCGGCCATAACGGTAGCGCGCCCTATCTCTACATTGTGGCCTATCTGAATGAGATTGTCAAGTTTCACTCCCCTTGCCACACGGGTTGCGCCCATGGTGGCACGGTCGATAGTTGTGTTGGCGCCGATTTCCACATCGTCGTCAATCTCCACAATGCCTATCTGAGGAATCTTGGTGTAGTATTCACCGTCGGGGGCGAAACCAAAACCGTCGGCTCCGATCACGGCACCGGAGTGAAGAATACAGTTATTGCCTATCTTACAACCGTGATAGACTTTCACCCCGGCATAGAGAGTGGTGTTGTCGCCAACCGAAGCGCCGTCGCCTACATAAACCTGCGGGTAGATCTGCGCGCCCTTGCCTATGCGGGCACCTTTGCCGATATAGGCGAATGCACCGATATAGGCATCTTCGGGTATCTCGACACCCTCGGCTATGAAGCAGGGCTGCTCAATGCCGCTGCGCTTGGGTTTCATCATCGACTGGGCGAGCGTGAGCAGATGAGCCACTGTAGCATAAGGATCTTCCACCCTGATAAGAGTGGCGCTGACAGGCTTTTCAGGCTCAAAGTCGTTTCTTACGAGCACAACCGACGATTCGGTAGTATAGATATAATGAGTATATTTCGGATTGGCAAGAAAAGAGATAGCGCCCGGCTTTCCCTCTTCGATTTTGGCAAATTCGCGAATGGCAACTTCACCGTTGCCTTCCACCTTGCCCGAAACCATTTCGGCTATTTGATTTGCAGTAAATTCCATTAGTGATTTAAACCGTTGGGATTTTGATATGAGCGGAAGTCTTGACAACTCACCGCATAACAGACTGCAAAGTTGCTAAAAAAAAACGAAATAACCCAAATATCAGGCTAAAAACCGATATTTCACCCCCTGTTGCGCTATTTATGCGCCCTTGTCGCGCCGTTTTAGAGGCGCGCGCCGATGCCAAACAGAGCGAAGTCAAACCACACCGGGTCGTCGGGACGCCAGCGTCTCAGCCTCTCGGTAAGCTCCTCGGTGGCTTTACGGTCGTTGGCGTTGCGGGTCAGCAGACCGAGTGCGCGGGCGGTGTTGCCGACATGCACATCAAGGGGTATAAACAGTTGAGAGGGTTTCATCGCGCTCCACACTCCCATATCAACGATGCCGTCGTTTCTCACAAGCCATCTCAGCGCCATGTTCACACGTTTTAGCGCGGTGGTCTTGAGGTTGAGCGGAAGGCAGCGGCTATCCTCCTCTCCGTTGTTGGCTTCGGCAAGCACCTTATTGAGCTCCTCGACAAGATGCCACGACGGATAGGGCGAACTAACGGCGCCACACGCCACTGCGAAATTTTCGAGCGACCCATATCGTGAATAAACCAGGTTGAGGCCGCGGAGATAGTGGCGCAGGTTTTTGGCAAAGAAGGTGCGGTGGATATTCATGTCGGACAGATCCTCATAACCTTTCTCAAGCACATAGTTGAGCGGCTGATTTTCGAGCAGCGACAGCAGTTTCTCACAATCCTTACATATCATCGACCGTTTACCCCAGGCTATGCCGGCACAGAGCAATGACACAATTTCGATATCCTCCTGCTTTGAGAAGCGTCGGGGAAACTGCACCGGGTCGAGGTCGATAAACGCCGGGTTGTTGATTCGCTCGGCCTCCTGCTCAAGAAGAAGTCGTAGATCATCTTTTGGGGAATCGGTGGGAGGGAGGGTGAAAATATTGTCGGTTGACATATCTTTAGGATAAGGATTTGAGAACAGTTTATTAAAAAATCTGCACTACCTTCACAGGTGGTGCAGATTTGGATACAAAGTTACGAATTAAACGTAGCCCATAGGAGAATCGAACTCCTCTTTCAAGAATGAAAATCTTGCGTCCT
>CAYLMR010000016.1:0-30526 GCA_964384885.1 uncultured Bacteroides sp. | reverse complement strand
GATTATTTTCCGAAAGGTTTGTCGAGAATTTTCTCCTGCTTGAGATAATTGATCACCGAATAGAGCACACCGTTGACAAACTGTCCGCTGCGGGGAGTGGAATATGAATTGGCAATTTCGATATACTCATTGAGGGTGACTGCCAAGGGAATACCGGGGAAATTGAGAAGCTCGGCTATGGCGGTTGTCATGATAACGATGTCCATGAAGGCGAGTCGCTCGGTGTCCCACTGCTTGGTATTGATAAAGCGATCGATATATGAGCGGTAGAGCTCACGGTTTTCAACAGCTTTCTCAAAGAGTGTGGCTCCGAAAGCCTCGTCAATCTCATCCTTATATTGAGGGAGAAGTTTGACGTCGGCACCGCCGTTGGTTGAGGCACTGAACTGCTTGACGGTCTTGAGCACAAAAGTCGACATGATTTCAAGGTCATCGTTCCAGAACACCGACTTCTCTTCCATTGCCTCGGCAAGAACATCCGACGGGAAAATCACGTTGCGGTAGATGTTTTTCCAGAACTCGCAGTCGGTTTTATAGTCGGTGGTGGGGCGTGACATATATTCCATATATATGTCGCTTGAGATTATTGCGTCAAGCAGACGGCGCATTGTGGTGTCGTCGTCAATCCAGCTTATGGGGTTTGCCTTGAGATAGTCGGCAAGCTGCTGATTTTTCGACAGCTGCTCCACAAACTGATTTTCCACAAACCTCAGATTGGGGGTGAGGTCTTCGGGCGAAGGAAGATATTTGTGACGGGCGGCGTCAAGTCGCTGAGCCTGCATGTCGGTCAGCTCGACGCTGAGAAGCAACAGCGCGTGATAGAGCTCATAGGCTTTGGAGAGCGACTGCTCGAGAGCTCTCGACGCTCCGGCAAGCATCTCCTTATTGTCGCGATAGCTGTGGATTGTGGCAACGGCCATCTCGACCGCCATATTCAGGCCGGCGAGGGTAAATCCGTCGATTGAGCGGGCGGCCTCCACAAATTCCGGATTGCGGGCTATGACATTGCTGACAGTCATTGCCCAGAAATCGGCTTCCTCGCGAAGATCGAGTTTGCGGCGCACCCCTGATTTCTCGAGATAAACCGAAGATTTCTCTATGGCGTGGAGAAGTGCCGGGAGAACATCGTTAAATTTTTCGATTGTGGACTGACGGCGAACTATCACCTGACGTAATTCCTCGGTAGCTCCGAGAGCTCGGGCCAACGCACTGCGGCTAAGGAATTTGTTGTCTCCACAAAGTTTCACTCCGGCCAACTCCTCATCCTGAACTCTCTGACCCGAAAGTTCAAGCACAAGAAGCATCAGGTCAAGATAGAGCATATAGGCGAAACGGCGGTCGGCGGTGGCATTTGCGTCGGGAGCCTGTTCTATCTTAAATTCATCGCGGGTGAGCAGATAGCTGTAGAGCAACTGCACCACCTTCATTCGGATTAATACTCGATTGATCACAACTTTCTTAATGTTCTAATTGATACATATATAGGAGAGGAGACACAGCTCCTCTCCTTTTTTCGGGTACAAATTTAGCGCATTTGCGCCAATCTCGCAAACTTTTTTTATGATCTGCCCGACTCCTTGATCATGGCGCGCACATTGGCATTGAAGCCGGTGGCCTCACGCAACTGCTCGATGGTGAGGTGCATACGGTAGCGCCAGTAGTGACGTGAGATGGCGGGGATATTGATTTGCTCGTCGCGCGGATCTTCCCTGCGCAGTTTGCCGTCGATCGACAGCCAGTCCTGAATCGGAAGAATACACAACATTGAGGGTGACAAGAGATGCTCCCATACAATCTTGCTGCAAATCCACGGCTCGGCATAAAAGGGTGCTTTACCCGGTTCGTGAAGCACGTTGTTATAGAAAGACTGAGTCTTTTCATGATTCTCTTCCCACCATGCGCGTATGCCGGGCATGTCATGGGTCGATGTGGTGCATACCGACAGATAGGGATAGAGGAAGGTGTTGCCAAACTCTACCGCCGGGTCTTTGGGCATGCGTTGAATCTCAAGCGAAAGCATCTGCAGCTCGCTCATCACCGAAGGCACGCAGGCGGGTATCATGCCGAGGTCTTCGGCGCATGTCAGCATACCTGTCGCATCAATGATGGGAGGCAGTTTCCACATCGCTTTTTCCCGCCAGAAAGCATCATTGCGGCGATAGAAAAAGTCGTCATAGAGGCGGTCATAGCAGCTGCGCTCATAGTCGTTGAGGGCTCGGTAGGAATAGGTGTTTCGGGCTGAAATTCTCGGGTGATAGGTGCCTGGAGTTTTGGGGTCTTCGATAAACAGCAGATCAGCCACGAGGGTCATGAGGCCTTCACACACCAGGGTGTTGCCTTCATCCTCCGGGAGAGTTTTGAAATAGTCGGCAATCTGTCGCTGGGTGGCAAACTGAGGTTTGAGTCGGTAGGTACCCTCTCCCTCAGCGTCAAGGAATGATTCCCTGACCTTGTCGGCTTTCTCACCGAAAATCTCGTCGATTACCCAATCGGCAATATAAGGCTTGGCGTGACGCTCGGCATCAATATGGAAATCATAGCTGTCGGCAAGTTCGCCGGGGGTAAAGGGCAATGCCTGATAGAAGATTCCGAGCAGTCCCTGAATCTGAGTGAGGGGTATCTGCCAAATGCGGAAGAAACCGAGCACATGGTCAATGCGGTAAGCGTCGAAATATTCGGCCATCTTGCGGAAACGAGATTTCCACCATGCAAATCCGTCCTGACTCATCACCTCCCAGTTATATGTGGGGAATCCCCAGTTCTGGCCCAATACAGAGAAGTCATCCGGCGGCGCGCCGGCCGATACGTCGAGGTTATAGAGTTTGGGGTTGAGCCATGCGTCAACGCTGGTGCGTGAAATGCCGATAGGTATATCACCTTTCAGTCCCACCCCTTTTGAGCGGGCATAGTCAACAGCCGTGCGGAGCTGCTTGTCAAGCTCATATTGCAGGAAGAATATATATTGAATCTCAGCAATGTTGGCGTCGACAAAAGCGGCTATGCGGGTAGGGTTGTAGGAGGCATATTCACCCCATTTCGACATGTCGGGAGTGCCGTAACGGTTGCGCAACACACAGAAAGCGGCATAGGGAGTGAGCCATTTGGTGTTGGCGGTCACAAAGTCATTATACTCCGGCGAAGAGATGAGTTCCTCTGCAATCTCGGCATACAGTTCCCGCATATAGGAATCTTTAGCCTGAGTTACACGTTCATAGTCCACGGCGGGAAGCTGCTGCAATTCCTTGCGCAGATTCTCGTAATAGTCCATGCGCTCCTTGCTGCTGAGACGTCCTGCAGCCTGCGGGCGGAGATAGAGAGGATGAAGGGCAAAGGTGGAGTTGGCGTTATAGGGATAAGAGTCGGTCCATGTGCCGGTCATTGTGGTGTCGTTGATAGGCAGAAGCTGAATCACTTTCTGCCCTGTCGATACAGCCCAGTCAGCAAAGGGTATCAGGTCGAGGAAATCGCCGCAACCGAAGTCATCTTCGCTCCTGAGTGAGAAAACGGGCACCGCAGTTCCGGCTCCTCTCCACAGTGCAATCTCAAACTTTGGCCTGCTTCCTGCCAATACCATAGCCGTAGTGGCTGAGCCGCCTCTCAGCGGAGCACAATAATGATTGTTGCTGTTTTCCCAAGCCACTATCCGGCCTGTAGATTTTTCGAGAATGAGAAATTTATATTCAAAGGGAGAGTTGGATTCAAAAGCGGTTTCACCGATCCACACCGGAAATTTCTCATCGCTGAGTCTGAGCGCCTTTTCAGGATTCCAGCTTCCGAGGGCGTCACAGCTGCCGCTCACGGCAAGAATCTGATCGGGAGCCACCATCGGTGCCTCAGCCTCGATCACCAGTTTGGCCGCGCCTATCTTTCCGGGAGCCGGGACCGGATTCTCACGACGGTTGACCACGTTGGTAAACAGTGAGCTGTAGAATGACTTATCCTCGGGCATGTCAATCCAGTGATCGCATATTTCGAGCAATTCAAGATTGGCATCATATTCGGGCACGACGTGTGACCGCCATTCCGAGCGGAGCACATTACCCTCAGCGTCAACAACCGAATATTTATATTCCGATCCGGGAATAAAGAGTTTCGATGACTCAACGGTCACATGCCAATGATCGCCGTTGGTGTGTTGCAGCGGGTAGTTTTCGCCCGACGCTTTTCCGCCGGGGGTGAGGCAGAGTGACTCACCCCATTTGGTATGATAGTTGATTGAGAAACAAATCCTCATCTTTTATATGGTATTAGAGGTGAAAATTTCGGTTATAGGATAATCAGCCGCATTTTGAGGTGCCGCACGATGTGCATATCAGACAACCCTCCTGATAAACAAGAGTCTCATTGCCGCAGTTGGGACATTTCTGACCGCTCGCCTTCATGCCGTTGGGAAGATATTTTTTCAACGCTCTCTCAACGCCCATTTTCCATGTGTTGATCGACTGGCTGTTGAGCTCCAGACCACCCACGAGTTTTAGCACCTGATCGATAGGCATACCATATCTGAGCACACCGCTTATCAACTTGGCGTAGTTCCAGTATTCAGGATTAAACTTGTCGCTGAGGCCCTCGATAGTGGTTTTATAGCCGCGCTTGTTGATAAACTGAAAGTCATAGCGCTTGTTGCCGTTGGCGTCGATAGCCTTGATGATTTTGCCTCTTGTGACCGATTTGGGACAGAAAATACCATCCTCATCATCGGCGAGTCCGGTGAAAATCTCATAGGGGCGACCATCCACCAGGCCGACAAAGGCAATCCATTTTTCCTTGTTGTTCTGAAATCTCACAACATCGGCCTCAAGCTCTATGGGGCGTTTGTGAATTATCACCGGGCCGGGATTCTCAGGCTGAGTCTTCGCTTTCTTCTTGCTGTTGTCGACTGCCACGAGCACACCGGCGCGCGATCCGTCGCGATAAACGGTGCAACCCTTGCAGCCCGATTTCCAAGCTTCGACATAGAGTTTGTTGACCAGAGCTTCGTCAATATCGTTGGGGAGGTTGATGGTTACGGAGATCGAGTGGTCAACCCATTTCTGAACAGCTCCCTGCATTTTTACCTTCTCAAGCCAGTCTACATCGGCCGAGGTAGCGCGATAGTAGGGTGAGCGGGCTACGAGGTCATCGAGCTCGGCCTGGGTGAAGTCGTCGCGGCGCTCGATACCGGCGGTCTCCATCCATGTGAGGAATTTGGGATGATAGACAATAAATTCCTCGAAGGCGTCGCCCGAATCATCCACAAAATCAACCCTTACATTCACATCGTTGGCATTGACCTTGCGGCGGCGCTTGTAGACAGGCATAAACACCGGCTCGATGCCCGAAGTGGTGCGGGTCATGAGGCTTGTGGTGCCGGTAGGAGCGATGGTGAGACATGCTATGTTGCGGCGTCCTACTTTCTCCATTTTTTCCACAAGTGCCGGGTCGGCCTCTCTCAATCGGTTGAGATAGGGATTGTTGCGTTCGCGGTCGGCATCATATATCTCGAAGGCGCCGCGCTCCTCGGCCATATTCACGCTTGAGCCATAGGCGGCCAAAGCTAAAGTTTTGTGAACCTTAACCGACATTTCGGTAGCTTCGGGAGTGCCGTAACGCAAGCCGAGAGCTGCCAGCATGTCGCCCTCGCCGGTTGTTCCCACACCTGTGCGACGACCGAGCAAAGTTTTGGCGCGAATCTTTTTCCAGAGATTGAGCTCGGTTTGCTTGACCTCCGCCGATTCGGGGTCTTCCGTGATTTTCTTCAATATGGCGTCGATCTTCTCCATCTCGAGGTCGATAATATCGTCCATCAGCCTTTGTGCCTTGGCGGTATGCTCTTTGAGAAGTTCAAAATCAAATTCAGCTTCGGGAGTGAACGGATTTTTCACATAGCTGTAAAGATTTATGGCCAGCAGGCGGCAGCTGTCATAGGGGCAGAGAGGTATTTCGCCGCAGGGGTTGGTTGACACTGTCTCAAAACCGAGATCGGCGTAGCAGTCGGGCATACTTTCGCGTCGGATCGTGTCCCAGAACAGCACTCCCGGCTCTGCTGACTGCCAGGCGTTGTGAACAATCTTGCCCCATAGTCTTGAAGCGTCGATTTCCTGAACAAAGGAGGGATCAGAGCTGTCGATGGGATATTGCTGAGTGTATTGAGCGCCCGAGGTGGCAGCTTCCATAAAGTCGTCGTCGATTTTGACGGAGATATTGGCGCCGGTCACCTTGCCCTGTTCGAGCTTTGCGTCGATAAATCGCTCGGCATCGGGATGTTTGATGCTCACGGTGAGCATCAAGGCTCCTCGACGGCCATCCTGAGCCACCTCGCGTGTGGAGTTGGAATAGCGTTCCATAAAAGGTACGAGACCGGTCGAGGTGAGAGCGCTGTTTTTAACCGGCATACCTTTGGGGCGAAGACTCGAAAGGTCATGACCCACTCCCCCGCGGCGCTTCATCAGCTGCACCTGCTCTTCGTCAATCTTTATGATACCGCCATAGCTGTCGGGGTGACCGTCGAGACCTACAACAAAACAGTTGCTCAGCGAAGCCACCTGATAATGATTGCCGATGCCGGTCATGGGGCTGCCCTGAGGTATCACATATTTAAAATCGTCGAGAAGTGAGAAGATTTCCTCCTCCGAGAGAGGATTGGGATAATTTTTCTCTATGCGGGCCAGCTCCTTGGCAATGCGCCGGTGCATGTCGGCCGGTGTCTCCTCATAAATATTTCCGAAAGAGTCCTTAAGGGCATACTTGCTCACCCACACTCTGGCGGCGAGATCATCGCCTTTGAAGTATTTGAAAGAAGCATCATATGCCTGATCAAAGGTATAGATTTTGGGTTGTGTCTGTGAGTCCACGGGTTATAAGGTTTGATGTTTTTTGACAAGTAGAAATGAGTGTGCAAATATCTAACTTTATTTTCACATGGTCAAATTTTTGCGCCAAAACTTTATTTCCCCCACAATAATCACCTCCAAATACTTAATCACTAACACTTTACACTTAATCACTTTTTATACACCCTTTTAAACAAAAATCAATACCGATTTGCATGGAATTACTTTTATCACTAACTTTGGCAAACTTTCACAACTTAAATATTTCAGAAAATGTCAGAAACCGGCAATAACATACTCTCTTATTTTGACACGCGTGCTACCGTGCGTCGCTATTCCGACAAGCCTGTCGCTCCCGAGTTGATAAACCGCCTACTTGCTTCGGCCGCCCATGCGCCGACAACCGGAAACATGCAGCTCTATAGTGTGATCGTCACCACATCGCCCAAGGGTAAAGAAGCTCTCTCGCCGGCTCACTTCAATCAGCCCCAGGTCAAAACCGCCCCGGTGGTATTGACTTTCTGCGCCGACTTCCACCGTTTTTGCCGCTGGTGTGAGGAGCGTGATGCCAAGGCGGGCTACGACAACTTCCAGTCGTTTGTAACGGCTTTGCTCGACACCGTGATTCTCGCTCAGCAGTTTGTCACTCTCGCCGAGCTGTCAGGTCTTGGCACCTGCTATCTCGGCACCACCACCTATAATGCTCCGCAGATTGCCGAAGCGCTCTCTCTTCCCGATATGGTTATCCCGGTTACTACCGTCACTGTTGGCTGGCCCGAAGAAAAGGGTGAGGATTGTGGCCGTATCCCCCCCTCGGCTTTCATTCATCAGGAAACCTATTCCGGCTATGATGCTCAGCGAATCAATGATATTTATTCGGAGAAGGAGGCGCGTCAGGATTCGGCGAAGTTTGTGGCCGAAAACAACAAGCAGACTCTCGCCCAGGTGTTTACCGATGTAAGATACACCCGCGAGGCCAACACCTACTTCTCGCAGATCTACCGTGACTTCATCGACCGTCACGGCTTTCCGTTTCCTCCGGTAGAGGAATAACCTTTCCCTACCACAGAGGGTAAGGATATTCCACCTCGTGGAGAAACAATGCTTCGGGGGGCATTGATGTTCCGGCCATACAGCGGTTGCGGGCTTCGATGACCTCCCGGAATTGTGTTATGCTCATTTTTCCGCGCCCCACTTCCACAAGAGTGCCAACCACTGCCCTCACCATGTTGCGGAGAAAACGGTCAGCCTTTATTATAAATATGTGTCCGTTGGACTGCGGCACCTCTATCCATTCGGCGCGCATCACATTACAGATGTTGGTTTTCACATCGGTGTGAAGCTTGGCGAATGATGTGAAATCATCCACGTCGAGCAGCAATGCCGCCGCCTCGTTCATCTTCTCGTAGTCAAGACCCGAGGGCGCTTTCCATGTGAGAGGGTAAACAAACGGATTCTTCTCGTCAACGGTATAATAATGGTAGGTGCGGCCGATAGCGTCAAAGCGCGCATGGGCATCCGGAGCAACCTTGACAATGCGGCTCACGGCTATATCCTTGCCCACCACAGCATTGAGGGCCCTGACGAGCTGAGTCTCATCTTTCACCGGGGTGTCGAGATCGAAATGAGCCACCATCATCGAGGCGTTGACGCCGGCGTCGGTGCGCCCCGCTCCGGTCACGGCAACGGGCTGCCTGAGGCCGCACACCATAGCGAGCTTTTCCTCAAGCACCTGCTGCACGCTCAGGTCGTTGGGCTGCCGTTGCCAACCGTGAAACTCCGCTCCACGATAGGCAAGCCGCATGAAATAGCGCTGAGCCATGAGTCTGATCAGTCGTTTTCGAGATAGGTGTAGCCGTAAAGGCCGCTGCGGTAATTGCTGAGAAATTCTCTGCCCTCCTCAGGGTTGATGCGGCCCGCTTTCATCGAAGCGGTTACCCATATCTCCACATTGCGTGCAAGACGTTTGGGATTATACTGCACATAGTCGAGCACATCAGCCACGGTTTCGCCCTCGATTACCCTGTCGATCTCATAGTGGTCTTTATAAACCGAGATATGCACGGCGTTGGTGTCGCCGAAAAGATTGTGCATATCACCTAAGATTTCCTGGTAGGCTCCAACGAGGAAAACTCCGAGATAATAGGGCTCACCCGGTTTCACATTGTGAACGGGCAAGGCTGATGAGGTGCCGTGGTTGGTGATGAAGTTAGAGATTTTGCCGTCGCTGTCGCAGGTTATATCCTGAATTGTGCATGTAAGCGAGGGGCGTTCATCCAGGCGGCTTATTGGCATGATAGGAAACACCTGGTCGATGGCCCATGAGTCTGTGAGGCTCTGAAACAGCGAGAAGTTGCAGAAATATTTATCCGGAATCATCTTAGTGATTTTCTTAAATTCTTCCGGAACATGTTTCTGATTCCTAACCAGATCGTTAACCTCGCGGGCTATTGACCAGAAAAGTTTTTCAACCTGAGCGCGGGTGCGCAGATCAAGCATGCCGAGACTGAACAGGTCGAGAGCTTCCTCGCGTATCTGCAGAGCGTCATGCCAGCTTTCGAGCAGGCGAGCCTGGTTGAGCTTATCCCAAATGTCATAAAGCTCGCGGGCAAGCTCATGGTCATCGGGCGAAATCTCCTCGTTATCTTTCCAGGCCGGTTGAGAGGTGGTGCCGATAACCTCAAACACAAGCACCGAATGATGGGCGGCAAGCGATCTGCCACATTCGGTTATGATGTTGGGCTGACGGAGATTATTTTTCTCACACACATCCACCAGAGCAGAGATGGCGTCGTTGGCATACTCCTGAATACTGTAGTTCATCGAGCTTTCGGAGGTGGAGCTGCGGGTGCCGTCATAATCCACGCCTAGACCGCCTCCTATATCTACAAACTCAATCGAAAAGCCCATCTTCGACAGCTGCACATAAAACTGCATTGCCTCACGGAGGGCAGTCTTGATACGGCGAATCTTGGTAATCTGACTCCCGATATGGAAATGTATCAGCTTGAGGCTGTTTTCAAGCTTGTTTTTCTTCAGAATGTCGATAGCCTGGAGAAGCTCCGACGAGTTAAGACCAAACTTGCTCTGGTCGCCACCCGAAGTCTCCCATTTGCCCGAGCCGCTCGAAGCGAGCTTGATTCTTATACCCACGTTAGGCTCGATGCCTATGCGGCGGCTCACATCGGCGATAAGTTTCAGCTCATTGAGCTTCTCCACAACGAGGAAAATCCTGCGGCCCATCTTCTGGGCAAGCAGAGCCAGCTCTATGAAGCTCTCATCTTTATAGCCGTTACATATTATAAGAGAATCATCGGCTATGCCGGTGGCTAAAACGGCATGGAGTTCGGGCTTTGAACCGGCCTCAAGACCGATGTTAAACTTACGGCCGTGGCTCACTATCTCCTCCACCACGGGTCGCATCTGATTGACCTTGATGGGATAGATAATATAGTTGTTGGCCTTATAGCCATATTCCTCGGCAGCTGTGTGAAAGCAGTTGCTGATTTTTTCGATACGGTTGTCCAGTATGTCAGGAAAACGAAGCAACACGGGCGCCGTGACATCTCTAACCTGGAGCTCGTCGAGCACCTCTTTAATGTCAACCGAAGCCGAACCCTCCTTAGGGGTGACGGTCACATGACCTTTGTCGTTGATGCTGAAGTATTTCAGCCCCCAGCCGCTTACGTTATACAGCTCGTTGCTGTCCTCAACACGCCATTTTCTCATTAATATGCAAACTAAAAATAGTGAATAGTAAATTTCTGCAAATTTAGACAATTTATTTCATCCGAAAGGGGTGCGCGGAGAGTATTTCCATATTTTTTATTAAAATCACATCTTTACTCGTCACAATTGCGATTTTTTCTTATCTTTGCACCGGATTTCACCCTTGCCGCGATAAAGGGTCTCCGGCCCTCCATATCCCGGTCAGGACAGTTCGACTATTTATTTATATTTCTACATATTCATCAACAATTATGAAGAGAAATCTTAGCTATGCTCTCATTGCAGCTTCAGGCATCGTGTTGCTCTCAGGCTGTAACAAGAAAATGAGCCAGTTTGCCGCTGACTACTTCTCAACCAATCCCAACCCCCTCGAAGTGGTAGGCACTCAGGTTCCCGCTACAGTAACCGCCAACGTTCCCGCCAAATTCTTCAAGAAGAATGCGGAAGTTACCGTTACCCCCGTGCTCGTTTACGCTGCCGGCGAAACTTCATCAGCCGCCTCTAAATTCCAGGGCGAGAAAGTTCGCGGCAATGCTCCCGTGGTGAGCTACTCCAACGGCGGTGTTTTCACTATCCCCGTCAACTTCAACTACAACCCCGAGATGCAGAAATCAGAGCTCTATCTCGATTTCAACGTTCAGCAGGGTAAGAAACAATATGTGCTCCCCCGCGTCAAGGTGGCCAACGGCATCATCGCTACCGCCTATCTCGCCGATGCCGGCACAGTTAATCCCGCCATCGCTCCCGACAAGTTCCAGCGCATCATCAACGAGAAATACACAGCTGACATTCTCTTCCTCATCAACCAGGCTAACATCCGCAACAATCAGCTCACAACTGCCCAGATGGAATCGTTCAACGCCGACGTCAAGGCCGCTGCCGCCGACACCTCACGCGTGATCGAAAACATCAACATCGCTTCTTATGCTTCGCCCGACGGTCCCTATGACTTCAACAAGCAGCTCGCTGAAAACCGTGAGAAAAACACCAACACCTATCTCACCGGCAAGCTCAAAAAAGAGCAGATCGCTGACTTCGGTGAAATAACCAAGCAGTTCACCGCCGAAGACTGGGAAGGCTTCCAGAAACTCGTTCAGGCTTCAAACATTCAGGACAAGGATCTCATCCTCAGCGTTCTTTCAATGTATAAAGACCCCGAGGAGCGCGAGCGCGAAATCCACAACCTCTCTAATGTGTTTGAAACTCTCGCCGAGACCATCCTCCCCCAGCTCCGTTACTCACGCCTCACCGCTTCTGTCAACGTGATCGGCAAATCTGACGAGCAGATCAACAACTTCTTCGACAACGATCCCGCCGCACTCTCAGTCGACGAAATTCTCTATGCCGCCACTCTCACCAACGACAACGCCCGCAAGACCGCTATCTATAAGAAAGCTTCTCAGCTCTACCCCAACGACTACCGCACTTTCAACAACCTCGGTATGGCTCTCTATGAGGCCGGCGACTATAACGCTGCTCAGGCTCAGTTCGCCAAAGCTGCTCAGATCAACCCCCAGAGCCCCGAAGCTCAGATGAACCTCGGTCTCATCTCAATGCTCAACAACGACTATACCGCTGCCAACCGTGCCTTCGGTAACGCTGCCGGCCTTCCCGAACTCGGCGAAGCTCTCGGTGTTTACTACCTCAAGCAGGGTAACGCTGCCGCCGCTGTTAAGAATTTCGGCAACTCTAACTCCAACAACGCCGCTCTCGCCCAGATCATCGTGAAAGACTATAGCGCTGCCCGCAAGACTCTCGCTTCGATCACCGAGCCCGACGCTACTTCCTACTACCTCATGGCCGTTCTCTCAGCCCGCACCAACAACGCCCAGGGCGTAACCACCGCTCTCCGTGAGGCTGTGAAACTCAACCCCGAAATGGCCAAGATGGCTGCCAACGACCTCGAGTTCGCTAAATTTGCTATTAACGGCATCACCCGCTGATTTTCCCGATAAGCAAATCACCGACATTTAAGTCATAACTTCCGGCCCGACATTGACCCAACCGTCAGTTGTCGGGCCGGTTTTTTTTTGCTCTCGCCACCGTTGCAAGACCTGCCGTTAAATTTTTTGAAAAACTTTTTTGATATTTTTTATCGGTTTCCGAAAAAAGTCTTACATTTGCATAAACATTCCAAATTCATTTAGTATTTATCCCCCTAAAACACTTACTATCATGGCATACGTTATTACCGATACATGCGTAGCTTGTGGCACCTGTCTGCCCGAATGTCCCGTTGGCGCTATCTCAGAAGGCGATATCTATCACATCGATCCCGATACCTGCATTGATTGCGGTACCTGCGCTTCTGTTTGCCCCACCGGCGCTATCGAGCCCGGCGAATAATCAAGCCCGCAGAATAACATCAGCGTTGACCTTTTCTGACCGACTTTTCCGGCAGAGAGGTCAACGTTTTTTTGTGCGATTTTTTAGAGGGGGTGATAGAAATATTCATTTAAATATTTTCACATTTATTCAACTTTTCTTAATTTTGCCGAAAATGGGGTAGAGCTTTTCCACCCCTCAAACCAAAATTTCATTCTTAAAAAAAATGAACTATACTTTCCTTGATTTCCTTGGACTGTTAGGCTCGGTGGGTCTATTCCTCTATGGCATGAAAGTGATGAGTGAAGGCCTCCAGAAAGCTGCCGGCGACCGCCTGCGCAACATTCTCGGAGCCATGACCCGCAACAGGTTTGCCGGTCTTATCACAGGCTTCTTCATCACAGCGCTGATTCAAAGCTCGAGTGCCTCAATCGTGATGGTTGTAAGCTTTGTTAACGCAGGTCTGATGACCCTCCAGCAATCTATGGCTGTGATTTTCGGCGCCAATGTCGGCACTACCTTCACCGCATGGATCATTTCACTTTTCGGATTCAAGGTCGATATATCGGCATTTGCCATACCATTGATGGCCGTGGCGGTGCCGTTGCTTTTTTCTTCAAAGAGCCGCACCAAGTCTATCGGTGAATTTATCATAGGTTTTGCCCTGTTGTTCCTCGGCCTCAACATGATCAGCAACTATGTACCTGATCTCCAGAACAATCCCGAGATGTTCGCATTCCTGAGCCATTATGCTTCGCTCGGCTTCAGGTCGATACTGATATTCGTGGCCGTGGGCTGTGTGGTAACAATGGTAATTCAATCCTCGGCTGCCACATTTGCCATCTGCCTTATCATGTTCTCAAAGGGATGGATCGATTTCAACCTTGCCTGCGCCATCGTGCTCGGCTCGGCTATCGGTACCACCATCACCCCTATCCTCGCCTCTCTGAGCGGAAATATCGCCGCAAAGCGCACGGCTATGGGCCACCTGCTGTTCAACATCCTGGGCATGATATGGTGTCTGGCTCTCTTCACCCCCTTCACCAAACTGATTCAGGATATTTGTATCTCGACCGGTGTAGGCGACCCTGACTCCTTATATAAATTTGTCAACAATCTCCAGATTACCGACCCCGAGATCTACAACAACCTCTTCAATAAAGCTCTCCCCGAAAGCCATCCCCTCCACGCCCGCCTGTCGGCCATTCTCTCTCAGGTAATGACAATGCAAGTCAGCGCCTCGATTGGTCTATCGGTGTTCTATACCATCTACAAGATCATCAATGTCTCGATAATGATATGGTTCACCAAGCTCTATGTCAAAATCGTTGAATGGATCATACCCGCCAAATCTAAAGGCGAAGAGGAATTCAATCTCAAGTTTATCCGCGGCGGTCTCCTTGCGGCCTCCGAGCTCAATATCACCCAGGCCGAGAAAGAGCTTCATGTCTTTGCCGAGCGAGTAGGCAGAATGTTGCCGATGGCTCAGGAACTTCTCCACACCAAGGAGGGCAGCGACGACTTCTCACGCCTCTACTCGCGCCTCGAAAAATATGAGGAGATTTCCGACCGCATGGAGCTTGAAATCGCCCACTATCTCAACCGCTGCGCCGAGGGTCGCCTCTCTAACGCCGGTAAGCTGCGCATCGCCTCTCTGCTCAAAATCGTGAGCGAGGTTGAAAGCATTGCCGACTGCTGTGTGGGTGCCGGCAAGATAATGTTGCGCAAGCAGCAGAGCGCCGCCAAGTTCACCCCCGAGATCTATGCCAGCTTAGACTCAATGTTTGCCCTCGTTGAGAAATCTATGAGCCGCATGGTTGCCCTGCTCAACAATCTCGACCATATCGACACTCATGAGATTATCGCCGGCTATAACGCCGAGCGCGAGATTAACAACTACCGCAACCTCGTGCGCAATGCCAACATCGAGAGCATCAACAACAAGCAATATGAATATCAGGCCGGTATCTATTACATGGACCTCATCAGCGATCTTGAAAAGACCGGTGATTACATCATAAATGTTGTTGACGCCGTCAAAGAAATCTCAAAAAGCGCAGTCAAGGCTTAACAGCCCGCTTTAAGCAATTTTTCAGGCAACCGTCACTCACCGTGGCGGTTGCTGCTGTTAATGACCGTAGATGCCTGAATGTTAGAAGAACGATAAATTTCTGTTACATTTCAAAAACAGAAAATTCTACGGTTACCTATATTCTCAAAATTTTTATAATTTTGTATAGAAATTTTGACCGCACAACACTCCCTCCTCTTTGTCAAAATAGCAACTTGCTGACATAGTTGTGTTTATACTTAAACATTCTTCATTTCCTATTCATCACCAACTCGCTTTAATTTAACGATGAGCGGTACTTCAGAAAATGATTCACTTCTCTTAGTAGATGAAGACCTCATGTCTTGTGAACTTCTGCAATATAAGTTCACAAGTGAGGGCTACACTATGGATATTTGTCATAACGGCACAGATGCGCTCAGCATGTTGCCGGGCAACTATTCTCTGGTGTTGATCGACCTGATGTCGAATGAGGAAATGAACGGATTTCAGCTCGCCTCGCGCATGAGGCGCAATCCCGACACCTACAATGTGCCCTTCATCTTCCTCTCTCAGAAGGCAAGCGAGGATGACATTGTGAACGGTCTTGATGCAGGTGCCGACGACTACATTCCCAAACCTTTCTCCACACGCGAGCTCGTGGCGAGAGTCAAGTCGGTGTTACGCCGCCGTAAGATGATGTCAAAGCGCCGCATGAGCAACCGCATGCGCTATGAAAACCTCGTGATCGACCTCGGTCTCGGCACCGTGACTATCGACGAGCAACCCATCAATCTTTCGCGCACCGAATTTCTCATTCTCGCTCTCTTTTTGCGCCACCGCAATCAATTTTTCGACCGCAACACTATCCGCAACGAAGCTTGGGACGCCGACGATACCTCGGTCAGCGAACGCGCTGTCGACACCAACATTTCCCGTCTGAGAAAGAAAGTCGGCGTATATGGCCGCAACATCGTCAACCGTCAGGGTCTCGGTTACGGCTTCATTGAGTAAGCGGATGATCACCCAGCTCCCCTACTGCGCCAATCCCGATGTTATCGAAGCCGGATGTGATGAAGCCGGCAGAGGTTGTCTTGCGGGGCCTGTATGTGCCGCCGCAGTCATTCTACCACCCGACTTCTCGCATGAGTGGCTCAACGACTCAAAAAAACTCACCGAAAAACGCCGCGAAAAGCTCCGCCCAATCATTGAGCGCGAAGCTTTGGCATGGGCCGTGGCGTTTGTGAGCAATGAAGAGATTGACCGCATCAATATTCTCAACGCCTCGATTCTCGCCATGCACCGCGCCCTCGACTTGCTCACTCTCCGACCGGAGGCTGTGATTGTCGACGGAAACAAGTTCAAACCCTACGGCTCAATTCCCTACACCACCTATGTGAAAGGCGACGGACGATTCGGCAACATTGCCGCAGCCTCCATTCTAGCCAAAACCCACCGAGACCAATTGATGTCGGAGCTTCATGCCCAATACCCCCAATATGACTGGAACATCAACAAGGGCTACCCCACCGCGGCTCATCGCAGCGCGATAGCCCAACACGGGCCGTCACCCTACCATCGGCTCTCGTTCCGACTCGTGCCCGATCCGACACTATTCTGAAATACCGGTTTTTCGGCCGGCGGTGAGCTTCAATAATGTGAGCTCATAGGCGTTATAACCGATTATTCCGCTCACAACGGCTGTCAGAAGCCAGCTCAATATCCTGAAATCGACCGTCACACTATCTCCCTCAAACATCGGCAAACTGAAGCTCACATGCCCGGTCAACTCCCCTATCTCAGGGAGCAGCAACGTGAGTGCCACTCCGGTGATAAAACCCGCAACAGCGGCCACAGCCACGGCAATCCTGTTTCTCCGGCGCTGTTCCTCCATCTACCGCTTCACACTCTCAACGGCATTGATGTTTCGCTCCAGACGGTCAATAAACTCCTCATCGGGCGTGAGAGAGGGGTTGAAGCCGCTGAAAAGCTCTCTTATTTTTTCATCTTCCATAGTCATGTAGTAGGATTGTGGGTTAACAAACTGCGCAGGTGATACCTTCCGCGCGACAGATATTGTTTCACCGAGTCGGGCGAAGCTCCGGTGATTTCTGAAATCTCCTTTATGGCATAGCCCTCCATATAAAACAGCAGGATTGACATTCTCTCTTTCTCTGACAGCAGATCGAGCGCTCTGTAAAGCTCCTGATATTTAAATGAGCCGTCGCTCGACAGACTTGAAGCAACCTCGGCAGCCTCGCCATAATCGGTAGTCTGCACAGGCCTGCGACGTCCGGAGTCAAGAAATGTGTTATAACCTATCTTAAACAGCCACGCCTTAAACTTGCCGGCATCTGAAACGCTTTCACACCCAAGATAAGCTTTCAGATAAGATTCCTGGGCAATATCATCGGCAAGCTGCGTATTCCCGCAGCAAAGGGCAACCAGAAAACGCCTGAACGCTTTTTGGGTGCCCTTTACTTCGGAGATAAACTGCCGACGATTCATTCCTTATCTTCGGATGAATCAATAATCTGTTTTCTTGTAACGCAGTAAACAATCAGGTAGCTCAGACCTACTGCAAACGATATTCCGCCAAGCAACAGCGGCGCTAAAGCATCATCGGTCATTCTATATTCGTCGCAATAAGAACATGTGCCGATAATCAGGAGAATCACTCCACACAGGCCGAATATCAGCCCGCGCAGCAGGCGCAGATTGAGCAGCTCACTCGCCGACCTCACCGGGGTCTGCAGTGACTCGGCAAGCTTGTCGACATCGAGGTCAGGATTTGATTCGATAGCCTTGATGAGAAACTGCGCCCTCTTGTTATCCCTATTCATTTTCGAAAGAAAGACGATAAGAACAATGGCTATCGGGAGGATGCAGCAGATAAAAATGGGAACAATAATTTCAGTCATGATAAAAATTATTTTGGTCGGATGTTGATTAATTACAGATTTTGAGACGTCTCATTATTATGACTCATCTCAGACTTGAAAGGTGACAGCCGGCGGTAATTTTTTTCATGATTTTTATTCAATACCGCCGATCAATTGTTTTCAACCGACCCTCCCGATGAAGTCTCTTTGTTGAGTTTGATGACGTTACACTTTATTGTAGCGCCCGACGAGGCCTCAGCCTTTCCCTCATTGGCTCTGAGCGATGACGCATTGACACGGCCGGCCGAGCTTGCCTCTATGTCCACGCTATTACATTTGCCGGCGGCATAGACGTTTGAGGCGCTTGAGCAGTCGATTTCCACTCGGGTAGCTGAAATATTATCCAGACTTATCTCAGAGGCTGAACTTGCTTCAACATCGAGATTGCCGCAACTCAGAGAATTGAAGTTAACAACGGCTGCCGACGATGAATCAATTTCAATATTGCCGCACACCATCGTGCCTATCTCGACTTTTGCTGCCGACCCGGCCTCAATGCTTACCGGACGTTCAGCGGCGACGTCTCCGTGCTCAAGATAGAAACCGGCTGCCGTAGAGACTTCAATTTCATTGGGCATCGGTCCTGACACCGTGGCGGTAATTTTGTCAGTCGCTCCAAGGCTCACGCCTCCCTTCACCTTCATGACAAGGGTGCCTTTTTCAACCTTTACCACAAGCTTTGAGGCATATTCCTCAGGCAAGGTCACGCTCACATTACATACCGGGGCAACACTGTATTTCACATTTATTCCGGTACTGAGTTCTATCCCATTATAACCATTTCCAGGGGTAAATGTCAGTGTCGAAGTTTTGCCTGAAAGAGGGATTGGAGAATCAGAGTTACTGATATTACACACTCCGCAACAACCTGATAAAAAAGCTGCTGCAACCAATATCACGCCTGTAAGATATTTCTCAAGTTTCATTTTATATGATATATTAACGTTAATAAAAAAAGATATGATTTCGGGCAACTGCCGCTAAAGCAAAATGCCTGAAATCATATCTTATGGAATATCTTAAACCCTTAAGTCAGGGCTTAGAGATTACTGACGGTTTTCCCAAATCTGAGTGTTGGTGCCATCTTCGCCTTCAATGCGGTAGTAAAGACGATAGAGGATACCGGGAATGTTGTTGAGGTTCTCCTCGTCGAGCTCATAAGCTTTTTCAAAGAGCTGGGCAGCTTCGCGGAGAGCGGGATAAACGTTGGCCTGACGGGTTGCTTCATCAGCTTCCTCATCATCCTTAAGAGCCTTGTTGTAGATCATGCGGGCCACGTCATACCATCCTTTTGCAAAATTGGGATCAACCTCAACCGATTTTCTGAAGTCGGCGAGAGCCTGCTCGGTCATTTCGCGGTTTTCGTTAACGGTGCCGCGGATGTCATAAAGAGTGGGGAGGATAGCGGGATCGGCATTGGCCTCGATAGCGGCATTGAGGAGCTCAACACACTTGTCGTAGTTGTTTTGAGCAAGGTTAACGTTGATGAGCTGACCGATGAAGCTCATATCCTGAGTGCCGTAGAGGTCATAACCGGCCTGGGCAAACTCAACGATAGCGGCGGTGTCGGCAGCCTCCTGAGCGGCGGCAAGACCATAGCGGTAAACGTCGATGTCCTTGTAACCCATCTTCTGCACCTGACGTGATTTGGCAACGGCGGCCTCGTTCTGTTTGTCGAGCACCATGGCGAGCACCTCATAGTTCATGATCTGGGCAACGATCGAGTCGGGGTGAGCCACGAGACCCGAGTTGGCCATGAAGGGCTGCTGGGGAAGGGTTGAATAATATTCCCAGGCCTGAATAGCGGCGGGATAGTCCTGAGCTTCATAGAGCCAGATGCCTGACTGCTGGAGCGAGCCGTAGTTATCCTTAAGGAGTTTGATGATCTCCTTCGACTTTTTAGCCTGAACTTTTCCTTTTGCATCAGGTACACTGTCGAGGGGAAGAGCCTTGTAGAGATACTCAAAGGCTGAGTTGAGGGCATTACCGGCCTGTTTCTTCTGGTCGCTGTTGAGACCCTGAGGCGACAGACCTTCCTGAATTTTCATACGGTCATAAACACCTACAGCAGCTTTACCGGCTATTACCCATGTGTTGGCATCCGAAGCTGTTTCGGGATTGGTGAGCGCGGGCTGGATTTTTTTCAAGCCATCGGCAGCTTGGTTATTATCCTTGATCTGGCGTTCAACTTCCTTAACCAGTGCGGTCTGAGCTGAAAGTGAAAGACCGCCGAGCAGCATTAATGCTGCGCTGATGAGGCTTAGTTTTTTCATGAATTAAAGTTTATGGGGGATTAATATTTTTATTGTTGGTTATTCTTCGTTTGATTCTTCCTCAATGACATCATCATCGGGAGCTTCGACATCAACATCCTCTTCCTCCTCTTCGACTACTTCATCTATTTCGATTTCGTCGACCGACTGAGTCTGGGGAGCGATGGCTGCGGTGTCGACTTCCTCGTCGGGGTCGGTCTCCACACAGCAAACCGAAGCGATCTGATCGCCGCGCTTGTCGAGGTTGATGAGTCTCACGCCCTGAGTGGCTCGGCCAAGAGTGCGCTTGATGTCCTCAACTCTGAGGCGGAGAGTGATGCCGCTCTTGTTGATGATGATGAGGTCGTCGCTGTCGTTAACGCTCTTGATGGCAACGAGGGCGCCGGTCTTTTCGGTGATATTGATTGTCTTGACACCTTTGGCGCCGCGGTTAGTGACGCGATAAACGGCCACACGCTCGATTGTACCGTCGGGACGCTCTACGTCGATGTCAAGCGGAGTGCGCTTGCCATAACCGTTTTCACTCACCACGAGCACATTGTTGGTGGTGTCGGAGGGCATGCAGATCATACCTACAACCTCATCCTCGGGACCGTCGAGAGTCATGCCTCTCACACCTGTCGACACGCGACCCATCGGGCGAACCTTGCTCTCGTGGAAGCGGATGGCGCGACCGTTGCGGTTGGCCATGAGTATCTCCGAATCGCCGTCGGTAAGCTCAACAGCTATGAGCTGGTCATCCTCACGGATAAGGATGGCGTTTACACCGTTGGCGCGGGGACGTGAATAAGCTTCAAGGGGTGTTTTCTTGACAATGCCGTTGCGGGTGCAGAATATCAGGTTATGGCTGTTGACAAAGGCCTGATCGTCGAGACCCTTCACGCTGATAAAGGCGTTAACGCAATCATCGCTCTCGATGTTGAGAAGATTCTGAATGGCGCGGCCCTTTGAGTTTTTGGCACCCTCAGGAAGGTCATAAACCTTAAGCCAGTAGCAGCGGCCCTTGCGGGTGAAGAAGAGCATATAGGAGTGCATCGACGCTGTATAGACATGCTCGATGAAGTCCTCGCTGCGGGTGTTGCTGCCTTTCGAGCCTACGCCGCCGCGGTTCTGGGCGCGGAACTCTGCAAGGGGTGTGCGCTTAATGTAACCGAGGTGTGAGATGGTGATGATCATATCATCGTCGGCATAGAAGTCCTCGGCATTAAACTCGCCGGCGTTATAGTCGATTTCGGTGCGGCGTTCGTCGCCAAACTTGTCGCGAATCTCGATGAGCTCGTCCTTGATGAGCTGACGGCACACGGTGTCATCTTCGAGAATATTTCTCAGACGCTTGATTTCAGCCATTATGTCATCATAGTCGCGCTGCAGCTTTGACTGGTCGAGCTGTGTGAGCTGACCGAGACGCATGGCCACGATAGCAGCTGTCTGGGGCTCGGTGAAGCCAAAGCGCTCGCTGAGTTTGGCTCTGGCATCTTCCTGGTTGGCCGAGCTCTTGATGAGGGCGATAACCTCATCAATGTTCTGAGAAGCGAGTATCAGGCCTTCGAGAATGTGGGCGCGCTCCTCAGCCTTGCGGAG
Organism: uncultured Bacteroides sp.; assembly: GCA_964384885.1. Classification (GTDB taxonomy): domain Bacteria; phylum Bacteroidota; class Bacteroidia; order Bacteroidales; family Muribaculaceae; genus Paramuribaculum. The sequence goes on along the minus strand of CAYLMR010000016.1, from coordinate 8,814 downwards.
TTCAAACTTGGTGCGTCTGATCACCACATCATGGCGGTGAGCCACAAAGGCTTCGAGAATCTCCTTGAGGTTGAGGGTCTTGGGACGGCCGTTGACCAGAGCCACGGTGTTGACCGCAAACGAAGCCTGCATCTGGGTCATCTTGTAGAGCTTGTTGAGCACCACATTGGCATTGGCATCGCTCTTGAGCTTGATGACAATGCGCATACCCTTATAGTTACTCTCGTCGTTGATGTCGCTGATTCCCTCAAGTTTGTGGTCGTTTACAAGCTCTGCTATATATTCTATAAGGAGAGCCTTGTTGACGTTGTAGGGAATTTCGGTAACGATGATATTCTCATGATTGGCCTCCTGCTCAATCTCGGCTTTGGCGCGGATAATCACGCGGCCGCGGCCTGTCTCATAAGAATCCTTCACGCCCTGATAGCCGTAGATAATACCGCCGGTGGGGAAGTCGGGAGCAGTGACATATTTCATCAGCCCGGCCACATCAATGTCGGGATTGTCGATGAGGGCTATAGCTCCGTTGATCGATTCGGTGAGATTGTGGGGAGGAATATTGGTGGCCATACCCACGGCAATGCCGCTGGCACCGTTGACAAGAAGATTCGGGAATCGGGTAGGGAGAACTAGCGGCTCCAGACGGGTATTGTCATAGTTGGGCTGGAAGTCAACTGTCTCCTTATCTATATCGGTGAGCATCTCCTCGCCGAGACGGGCGAGCCTAACCTCGGTGTAACGCATGGCGGCAGCGCCGTCACCGTCAACCGAGCCGAAGTTACCGTGGCCGTCTACCAACACGTGGCGCATGGCCCAATCCTGAGCAAGTCTAACCACTGTGCCATAAATCGACGAGTCGCCATGAGGATGATATTTACCCATAACCTCACCCACACAGTTGGCTGATTTCTTGTGGGGGTGATTGTAGGTATTGCCCATCTCGTTCATGCCAAACAACACTCTGCGGTGAACCGGCTTGAGTCCGTCACGCACATCAGGAAGGGCTCTCGACACAATAACCGACATTGAATAGTCGATATAGGCCGACTTCATTTCTTCCTCAATGTCGATTTTTAATATTCGATCTTCTTCTATCATTATTATTCTTTAAGTGACTTTTCAATTATTGTCCGGCGTTACATGGCTGATAGCAGCGTGACACACCGGGGGCTGTTTTGTCAATTATCCTACAAAGGTAGGAATTTTTTGCAAATTTCGGGCGATAATTTTAGCAACTTTTGCATTTTTAGTTGTTATCATTTTATAAAAAATGTTGAATTTAAAGTTTGGCACAATTATTGCACTAATTACCGTTAGTAATATAGAAAACTCCCGCCGGGGTTTTCGCAATAAAAACCATCCTGAAAGAAAGATCTACATAAATATATGATGAACATTAATTTCACACCACAATTACAGGAAGTGTTGACCAACAGCTCGCGCGAGGCTATTTCTCACAATGTCTCGGTGGTCGAGCCGCCCCACCTGCTCATGTCGCTTATCCGCAATCCCGAAAGCAAAGGGTTTAAGCTCATCGAGCAGGCCGCAACAGGCACTTCCGCCAACAGCCTGCAGCAGACTCTCGACGAGTATCTCTACTCAAACAGCAATGAGGAGATCAGTCAGATGCCCGCTGCCGACGGTAGCACTCCCCTCAAAATCAGCGACATGAGCTATCGTCTCCTGAAGCTTTCAGCCCTCGAGGCCCGAATGTTCAAGAGCGATGCCGTTGACGTTGAGCACCTCCTCCTCGCTATTTTCCACAACAGCGAAACTCAGAATATGGACTTCCTCGCCTCATTCCGCGATGCCGGAGTGAACTATAAATCGCTCATAAGCCATCTCCCCCACCTCACCGATTCAGCCGCTCCCGAAGCTTCGTTTGGCAGCGAGACCGACGATGATGACGACGAGCCCGACTACAACCCCGGAGCCGGCGCCTCCCAGCCCGGCAACAACACTGCCAACCGCCGCCGTGCCAACGCCACCGGCGGTGACACTCCGGTGCTCGACAAATTCGGTGTCGACATGACACGCGCCGCCGAAGAGGGTCGTCTCGACCCCGTGGTAGGCCGTGAGGTTGAAATCGAGCGTCTCGCTCAGATTCTTTCGCGCCGCAAGAAAAACAATCCGGTGCTCATCGGCGAGCCGGGCGTGGGTAAAAGCGCCATCGTCGAAGGCCTGGCCCTGAGAATCGTTCAGCGCAAGGTGTCGAGAGTGCTTTTCGGCAAGAGGGTCATTTCGCTCGACATGGCCTCGATTGTGGCAGGAACCAAATACCGCGGTCAGTTTGAGGAAAGAATCAAATCTATCCTCAACGAGCTGGCCAAAAACAAAGATGTGATTCTCTTCATCGATGAGCTTCACACCATTGTAGGTGCCGGCAACACCTCCGGCTCGATGGATGCCGCCAATATGCTCAAACCCGCCCTCGCAAGAGGCGAAATACAGTGCATCGGCGCCACCACTCTCGACGAATATCGTCAGAACATCGAAAAAGACGGTGCTCTGGAACGCCGTTTCCAGAAAGTGCTTGTCGAGCCTACATCCCCCGATGAGACTCTCGTTATTCTCCACAACATCAAGGATAAATATGAGAGCCACCACAATGTGATCTACACCGAGGAAGCCCTTAAGGCATGTGTGGAGCTCCCCGAGCGCTACATGAGCGACCGCTGTTTCCCCGACAAGGCCATCGACACCCTCGACGAAGCCGGCTCACGAGTGCATATCAAGAATGTCAACACTCCCAAGGAGATTGAACAGCTTGAGCAGCAGATAGCCGAGACCTCGGCCAAGAAAGTCGAGGCCGCGCAGAATCAGGACTTTGAAAAAGCAGCCTCTTTCCGCGACAAGGAGCAGCAGCTCAAACGCGATCTCGACTCGGCCAAGATGAGATGGGAGGAGCATATCAACGCCCATCGCGAGACCGTTGACCGCGAGCAGGTGGCCGAAGTTGTGGCAATGATGACGGGAGTGCCGGTGCATCGCATCGCAACTGCCGAAGGTCAGAAGCTCCGCAACATGACTCCCGACCTCAAGAGCAAAATCATCGGTCAGGACAACGCCATCGAGAAGATTGTCAAGGCTATACAGCGCAACCGCCTCGGCCTTAAGGACCCCAACAAGCCTATCGGAACATTTATGTTCCTCGGCCCGACCGGTGTTGGTAAGACCCACCTCGCCAAGAAACTTGCCGAATATCTCTTCGACTCGGCCGACACCCTCATCCGCATCGACATGAGCGAATATATGGAGAAATTCTCGGTATCGAGACTTGTCGGAGCGCCTCCGGGATATGTAGGCTATGAGGAGGGCGGTCAGCTCACCGAAAAGGTGCGTCGTCACCCCTATTCGGTAGTGCTCCTCGACGAGATCGAGAAGGCTCACCCCGATGTGTTCAACCTCCTGCTTCAGGTCATGGATGAAGGCCGTTTGACCGACTCTCTGGGTCGTCGCATCGACTTCAAGAACACCATTATTATAATGACCTCGAATATCGGCACACGTCAGCTCAAGGACTTCGGAAGCGGCGTTGGTTTCAACACCCGTGCCGTCGACAAGGAATACACCCACGAGGTGCTCCAAAAAGCCCTCAACAAAGCTTTCTCGCCCGAGTTCCTCAACCGTATCGACGACATCATAATGTTTGACTCGCTCGACCGCGAAGCGATCTTCAAGATCATCGACATCGAGCTTGCCGGTTTCTACCGCCGCATGGAATCGCTCGGCTACACCCTCTCGATTTCCGACGAGGCTAAAGATTTCATCGCTGAGAGAGGTTATGACGCTCAGTTTGGCGCACGTCCCCTCAAACGAGCCATTCAGAAATATCTCGAAGATGAGCTTGCCGAGCTGATAATCTCAGGCTCACTCCCCGAAGGCAGCCGTGTTGAGGTTACCTTCGATAAGGATGAGAAAAAGATTGTCATGTCACCCTCTCAGCCCTCCGTGGCAGAAACTGACACTCAATCAGACGCTCCCGCTCAATCAGAGTCATAAAACCGACTATATGTCAGTTGTCAACTGAAAAAATGTCACACCTCGCGTGTGGCATTTTTTTTGCTCATTTGTTATATATAAGGTCGGCGAAAATTTACCGCCGGCCACTGTTAATCCTAAAACTTATAAACTTATATATATTATGACAACACCCCGACAAGGCACCATTGGTGTTACAACCGACAACATTTTTCCGGTAATCAAAAAATTTCTCTATTCCGATCATGAGATTTTTCTTCGCGAGCTGGTGAGCAACGCAGTCGACGCCACCCGCAAGCTAAAGACTCTCTCATCGTTTGGCGAATATAAAGGAGAGCTGGGCGATATGAATGTAACCGTCACTGTCGACAAGGAGGCCGGTACCCTTACCGTGAGCGATCACGGCATCGGCATGACCGCCGAAGACATCGACAAATACATCAATCAGATAGCATTCTCCGGAGCAGAAGAATTTTTGGCGAAATATAAAGACACCGCCAACACTATTATCGGTCATTTCGGTCTCGGTTTCTACAGCGCCTTTATGGTTGCCAAAAAAGTGGAGATCAGATCTCTTTCATATAAGGAGGGCGCTGAGCCTGTGAAATGGGAGTGTGACGGCAGCCCTGTGTTCAGCATCGACTCATGCGACAAGACTACCCGCGGCACCGACGTTATTCTCTATATCGACGACGAAAACAAGAAATTCCTCGAGCAGAACGAAATCGACCTCCTGCTTAAGAAATATTGCCGTTTCCTCCCTGTGCCCGTAATTTCAGGCAAGGTTAAGGAATGGAAAGACGGCGCTATGGTCGACACCGACAAAGACAATGTCATCAACAGCACCGAACCCCTCTGGACCCGCAAGCCCGCTGATCTCACCGACAGCGACTATATGACCTTCTACCATGAGCTCTATCCCGGACAGGAAGATCCCTTGTTCTGGATTCACCTCAATGTTGATTATCCCTTCACTCTCACAGGTGTGCTTTTCTTCCCCAAGATCAAAAACAATCTCGAGGTGCGCAAAGACCGTATTCAGCTCTATTGCAATCAGGTCTATGTGACCGACTCGGTTGAAGGCGTTGTGCCCGAGTTTATGATGTTGCTTCAGGGCGTGATCGATTCGCCCGACATTCCTCTTAACGTCAGCCGTTCGTATCTGCAGAGCGATTCAGCCGTTAAGAAAATCTCAGGCTACATCACCAAGAAGGTTTCTGCCCGTCTCGAAGAAATCTTCAAGACCAACCGCGAGGACTTCGAGAAGAAATGGGACGACATCAAGATCTTCATTGAATATGGTATGCTCACCGACCAGAAGTTCTGTGAGTCGGCCAAGAAGTTTGCCCTCTTCAAAGACACCTTCGGCAAATATTACACCCTCGATGAATATCGCGAACTTATCAAAGGCACCCAGACCGACAAGGAGGGCAACGTGGTGTATATCTACACTACCGACCCCGTTGCCCAGCACACATATATTAAAGATGCCGTTGACCACGGATTGAGTGTGCTTGTGTTTGACGGCCAGCTCGATTCCCACTACATCGGTCTGCTTGAGTCGACCATCGAGAAATCCCGTTTTGTGAGGGTCGACGCCTCAACCGCATCAAACCTCATTGACAGCGGAAGCACCAATGCCGACGACCTCACCCCCGAGGAGCGCGACGCCTTGTCAGACCTCTTCAGAGGCCAGACCCCCAAGGTTGAGAAAGCTGATTTTGTGGTTTCGTTTGAGAAACTCAAACCTGATGCCAACCCCGTTGTTCTCACTCAGAACGAGTATATGCGCCGTATGAAGGATATGGCCGCCCTCCAGCCCGCCATGTCATTCTACAGCGAAATGCCCGACACCTATAATATGATTGTTAACACCGGCGCTCCTGTGATGGAGAAAATCCGCGAGGATGTCAAGTCGATACTTCTCCCCTCCATAGAGTCGTTTAACACCGAAATCGCTTCGTGCAACGACAAAATCAAAGCTATCCGCGACGCCGCCGGCAACAACAAGCTCTCTGACGAAAATCAGAAAGAGGTTTCAACCCTCGAAGCTGAAATCTCGGCCAAGCGCGACGAGCGCGCCAAGGTAATCGCCGGGTTCGGAGACTCTCACCCTCTGGTGAAACAGACTATCGACCTGGCTCTCCTTGCCAACGGTCTGCTCACCGGCGAAAACCTCTCGCAGTTTATCCGCCGCTCGGTTGAGCTGCTTTGACACCTTAATAGTTTAGACTTATAGTATTTTATCCGCCCGAAACACTTATCGATGGATTGTCAACCCTGTTTTCGGGCGGATTTTTTCACAACCGTTGCATTTATTGACAAAAAAATATTACTTTTGCAACTTGAAAGACGCGGCCTGTCGCCGACAGGTTGCTTATTTCAAATTCCTCTGCCAATAAAATTCAACGATACCATCTTTTTATCCACAACCAGACTATGAACGTAACCCTTCAAAAGTCAGACGCTGTAACAGCTAAAATCACAGTAGAAATCACCCCCGACGACTATAAGGCAAAAGTTGATGAAGAACTTAAAAAAATCGGTCGCACCCACCAGATTCCCGGCTTCCGCAAAGGTCATGTTAACATTGTAGACCTTCGCCGTCGTTTCGGCCGTCAGGTAACCAGCGACGTCATCAACGATGTTGTCTTCAAAGGAGTCACCGACTATATACGCGAAAACAAAATCAATGTGCTCGGCGAGCCCATGCCCGTTGAAGTCTATGACCTCAAGAACGTTGACCTAAACAACGGCGAGGAGTTCAAGTTTGAATATCTCATCGCTCTCGCTCCCGAGCTCGACATCGACCTCAACAAGGATATCACCATCCCCTACTATTCGATCAACGTCACCGACGAGATGATCAACGAGCAGGATCAGGCCTTCCGCAAACGCTTCGGCTCTCAGCAGCCCGGCGACACCGTTGAGCCCGACGCCCTCGTCAAAGGTCCCATCCAGCAGCTCAACGCCGACGGCTCCGTTAAGGAAGGTGACGATGCCATTCAGGTTATCTCAGGCATTCTCGGCCCGCAGTTCTTCACCAACAAGGAGGAAGCCGAGAAGTTTATCGGCAAGCATGTTGACGACAAGGTTGTCTTCAACCCCTGGGTTGCCACCGGCGGCAATGCTACCGAGCTCGCCTCAATGCTCCAGATCGACAAGGACAGAGTTGAGGAAACCAACTGCGACTTCGTGATGACCATCTCTGAGATCATCGTTGTGCGCGTGGCCGAACTCAACCAGGACTTCTATGACAACGTGTTCGGCAAAGACCGTCTCCACTCTGAGGAAGAATATCGCAACGAGGTTAAGAACATGATCGCCGGCGAACTCAGCGGCAACAGCGAAATGGTGTTCCGCAACGATGCCCGCAAGGTGCTCCTCGATAAATACGGCAACATGGAGCTCCCCGACGAAATGCTCAAGCGCTGGCTTATCACCCGCAACGCCGACCTCAACGAGAGCAACATCGACGAGACCTACAACAACATGAAGGAAGATCTCAAATGGCAGCTCATCAAGGAGAAAATCTCTCAGAATGCCGGCATTGAAATCAAGGAAGAGGATCTTCTCGAATTTGCCAAAGGCATGGCTGCCCGTCAGCTCGCCCAGTATGGCATGACCAACCTCGACATGGAAACCGTGACCGGTTTTGCCAAGAGAATCCTCGGCGACAAGGAATGGCGTCCCCGCATCGTAGAGCAGGTCGGCGACCAGAAACTCTTTAACGCCATCCGCGAAAAAGTTACCGTTGAAGACAAGCCCCTCTCACTCGACGAGTTTAAAGAAATGATTACAAAACAGGAAGACTGATCTTCCCCTTTGTATTAAATCCCCATATCGCAGAGAGCGGCCATGACTATCCATGACCGCTCTCTTGATTAATGCACATTTTTTCAATATTTTTTCTGTAACCCTACGGATTTTTTTGCCTGATAGCAGATTTTTTCGTAACTTTGACTTATAAAAGAATAACAACTGCGGCTCAATTGCCGCGCCCATTACACTAATATGAACAACGATTTCAGAAATTTTGCCGTTAACCATTGCGGTGTCAACGGCCTCACACTCGACCAATATGTAAGCGCTGTCAACAACAGTGGTATCAGCGCCAGCTATATTTCCCCCACTATCATCGAGGAGCGTCAGCTCAACATCGCCCAGATGGATGTGTTCTCGCGTCTGATGATGGACCGCATCATCTTCCTCGGCACCGAGGTTAACGACTACACCGCCAACGTTATCCAGGCCCAGCTGCTCTATCTCGACTCAGCCGCTCCCGGCAAGGATGTGAGCATCTATATCAACTCGCCCGGCGGATCGGTTTATGCCGGCCTCGGCATCTATGACACAATGCAATATATCTCAAGCGATGTGTCGACCATCTGCACCGGCATGGCCGCTTCGATGGCTGCAGTGCTCCTCGTGTCGGGCACCAAAGGCAAGCGTTTTGCCCTCCGTCACTCAAGAGTGATGATCCACCAGCCTATGGGTGGCGCACAGGGTCAGGCCAGCGACATCGAAATCACCGCCCGCGAAATTCAGAAGCTCAAAAAGGAACTCTATACCATCATCGCCGACCACTCGGGTCAGCCTTTTGAAAAGGTGTGGAAAGATTCCGACCGCGACTACTGGATGACCGCTGATGAAGCCAAGGAATATGGCATGATCGACGATGTGCTCATCCGCTCGAAACATTAATTGAATCCCTATTCTGAAGCCTGTGTCAAAACCCAAAAATTGTAGGGACATGCCTTTGGCATGTTTAGTTAACGCATTGATAATCAATAATACATCGCAAAGCGATGTCCCTACAATTTTTTGGATTCC
>CAYLMR010000015.1:0-30910 GCA_964384885.1 uncultured Bacteroides sp. | reverse complement strand
GTCCCTCCAGCTCCACTTTAGCTCGCTGAGGCGGGCTTTTTTTTGTGGTCAACAAGGGGGAGATAAGTTTTAATTGGTTATTTAGGGAATTTGGAGGGGCAGGTGGTGAGGTGGTCGTTGATAAGGCCGGGGGCCTGGAGGAAGGCGTAGCAGATGGTGGAGCCGAAGAATTTAAATCCGCGGCGCTTCATGTCTTTGGCTATTGCGTCGGATATGGGGGATGTGACGGGCAGGTCATCAAGCGTTTCCGGATAGTTGACAATGGGGAGGCTGTCGCCGAAGAATGATCTCAGGTAGTTGAAGAAGCTGCCGAATTCTTGCTGAATCTCAATGAAATGGCGGGCATTCGAGATGGCGCTCTTGATTTTGAGGCGGTTTTTTACGATGCCGTCAAATTTCATGAGTCTTGTCACATCGTCGTCGGTCATGGCGGCGACTTTCCCGACATCGAAGTTGTGGAAGGCCTGACGATAGCCCTCCCGTTTTTTGAGTATCGTGATCCAGGTCAGGCCGGCCTGGGCACTTTCAAGGGTGAGAAATTCAAACAGCGTGTGCTCGTCGGTAACGAGCCGACCCCACTCCTCGTCATGATATTTCACATAGAGAGGGGAGTCTCCGCACCACGGGCACCGTTTCTTTGCTTCTGCCATAATCTGTGTATTAGCGTAATTTTGGCCCCTCCCTGAAAGTCGGGAGGGGACTTTTAGGGGGAGGGGATTAGAGGGAGGTGATGGTTTCGGAGTGGGAGACTTCGATGAGGTCTTGGGCGTTGTCGGGGCGGAGTTTGCCGTCGATACAGATAATGAAGGTGAGGTCAAACACGTTGGTTATCATAATGGGGTTGAGGAGGTAGTTGTCGGCGGAACTGTTTTTGCTGAAGATGGTGAGGGTCATTGAGTCGGTTGAGAACATCGAGAACACTGATTGGATGAGGTTGGCCGGCTTGGGCTTTTCGGAGCCGTCTGACATGTCGAACGACATCGAGAGGGAGTAGTCTTTAATGTCGTTGAGATCTGTTGAGAGGGTTTCGAGCTGTTCATCGTCCAAGGGAAGCACTACGGCGGTCATCTTATTGATGGTTCGCCAGGCTTCTATGTCAGCGTCGGTCGCGGTGGAGTCCATCATGTTTTTGAGATTTTTTTTGTTAACTTCCTGAATGACGGCGTCGGGCATCTTTTTATATTTGTTGATTAACCCTTTTGGGGTGAGGGCCTGAGCGAAAAGGGTTGTCAGGAGGAGGAGGATAATAACGGTGATTTGTTTCATGGGGTAGTGGGGGAAGGGTTATTTGTTGTTAATGAGGGCTTTGTTGAGGGTATCGACCGAGATGTTTCCTTTGAGGAGCACATACATCGGGGCGTCGTTGTTTTTCACTGCAATCAAGATCATATCGAGGTATTTGCTGTTTTTCTTAAACACGCCCGAGATGGTGACATTCTGATCATCGCTCGACACTTCGGTGATGATTTCAAACGGATATTTCGACAGGATGTTTTCGCACATCTTCTCAACTTTTTTGCCCACGCTCGGGTTCTCACACTGTATCAGCTCGATGGAGGTGAGCTGCTTGACGAGCTTTGAAATGTCGATAGCCGACTGACCGGCTTTGGTGTCAAGCGTCTCTCCGGCGATGTTGAGCATCGTCTTGCCGACATAAACCGAGATGACTCCCTTGAGGGATGAAACTTCGGAAAAGGTGCGCTGTCCGCTGCAGGATATTGCGCACAGACTCATTATCATCCACAATAATAGTTTTATATGTCTCATTGTAATACGGATTTGGTGATTTCTTTATAGTTGTTGATCGCTGAGCCTAACTGCGAGATGGCTTCGTTTGATTGGTCGGCGTTCTGAGCCAGGAGGCGCCCTATCTCGAGTGCTATCGTGCGGGCCTCCTCGGAGTCGGTTATCTCGATGAAGCCATCTTCGGCTTCTAACTCAGCGGGGAGGTCAGAGGCCCCGGCTATGGAGAGTGTGTCGTTTTCGCTCACAACCTCGGCAGTGTGAGCCGCGGGGATGTCGATATTGCTGTCTAAAAGTCGGGGTACAAGGCTCACTATGGACCAGAGCAGGGCAGCGGCGGCCGCGATTGAGGAATATCTTAAGATGAGGGGCAGTCTGCGCCTTTTCGGAGGGGCGGGTGAGGCTACTATTTCGTCAAGCTTTGAGAGGAGATCGGAGGGCAATTCGCTCTCCTCCGCAGTGGGTCGGAGGGCTTTCATAGCCGAAAACATCTGCTTGTCGGCAACCATGTCGTCGGGCATCCCGACGGCGGTGTCGATGAAAAACGCCTCAAGAATCTGCTCTTCCTCGCGGGAGGTTTCCCCCTCATAGAATCTTTGGAGCAGGCGCCTTATGTCGGTGATGTCATATTTGGGTTTCATTGGTCAGATAGTCTTTGATTTTCTTGCGCCCCCGGCTGAGAATGGCGCGGATATTGTCGGTTGATTCGCCCGTGATGGTGCTTATCTCGTCGGTGGAAAGCTGGCTGAACAGACTGAGAATAAGAATCTTCCTGTGCTTCTCCTTAAACTTCAGAAGAATCTCCGAGATGCACCTGCGGGTGGTTAGGAGCGAAACCTCAGAGTCGGCCCGGGAGTCGGAGGCCATCATGTAGAGGCTGTCGATATTGTCGAAAAACCTATTTGAGTCACGCCTCAGGCGGTCTATGCAAAGATTTCGCGCCATGCTGATGCAGAAAGCCTGAGGATTGTCGGGCGGCGGGAGAGAGGCATGTTTCTGCCAGAGTGACAAAATGAGGTCCTGGGTCAGATCGGAGGCATCATCACGGTTGCGGAGAATCGCAAATGCAGTCATATACATTTGGCGATAGCATGGCATGATTATGCTCTTAAACTCTCCGCTCGTCATGATTGGTTGTGGTTAGTTGGTTGGGTTAGATTTTGATTGTGTCATAATATAGACGAAAATCACCACCTCTCTGTGACAAAAATAATAAAAAATTCCGGTCAGAGTTTATTGAATCAACCTTGTGTATGAAAAATCGGCTGATAGATAGGTGATTATCTATCAGCCGAAATGTGAGGACTTGGAGATTATTCGTCTAAGATAAGTTTTTTTGCAAGAAGGAAACGGCTTCGGTCTCCGCTATTGCCAATACTAAGGAGTTCAAGAAGCGGATTGTCGGTATCAATGCTTGAGCGAATCTGCTTGATTTGATCGGGAGAAAAGCGCAACACTGTATCAGGCTTCGCTTCGTCTTTAAACATCATTGCGTTAATGTATGCATCAGGACAAAGAGTGCGATGTATCAGCTTATCATCAATGCGTGCACGTGCAAATTTTTCCATGTCAGGTTCGAAATTAAAGGCCTTTATACTGTCAAGTTCAGCGCTATGAAGCTCTATGATCGCAGCAACGTAATCGTCGGTATTTGTCTTGTTGATAAGGATGGCGTTGGAAGGAGCATAGAGATCTGCCTGATTCCATTTGACATCCATAGGTGCAATGTTACGATATTTGCCATCAGTGAAACAATTGGGTCGAGTGAAATTCTGTGTTTCCGAGCGATTTATTGGCATGATATAAAGGTTTATTTCCTCGCCGGGATCAGCATAAAATGTAGCGCAAACATTGTATGGAGTAATGGCAAATATCCACGCAGTACCTTTTACCGGAATTTCTAAAGAGACATGTCCATTTTTGTCAAATTTCGACGGGATTTTCTCCTGAGTATCGTCGATTGTGTTGACATAGAAATCCACATTGTTACTCATCCAGTCTCTCCATGCCGCAACCTGAGCATTGATTTTCACTACGCCGTCTTTTCTGACTATTCGGGGAAGATTGCCGGATGAGAGGTCATGTTTAAGCAGATTAGAGGGGATTTCGGCGGGGAATTCTTCAGGTGACCGTTTGCCGGTGAGATCTATGCCCCAGATTTGGTTGATAATTTCACCTGTCATAACAGGCATTTTGCCATTTTTCTTTTGGATAAGGTCAACTGTCGTAATGTTTTCAGGCAGGGCGGGGAATATCATTTTGAACTGAGAGGGAACACCTTGTTTGATAAGAACTTTATTTTGTGAAATAACTGTATTCCCAATGCTGTTAATCTCTTTTAATGGAACAGTGAAATCCCCTGATGTTAGATTTATATCATCACCTAACTCTGAGTATATGTCCATGAAATATGTTGCCATGAATGTCAGTTCGGTTGTTGAGTCTGTTCGTTCGATCTGACTCAGGTCTACAGCCGGTCGCATGGTATTTGCATCACAATAAGGCATGTCAATGACTGAGGGCATGCGCTGAGTCGCGCATCCGGTTAAGAGCATTAGAGCTCCGAGTGCAATTGCTTTTCCCATAAATAAATGTCTTTTTATTTGTTTTCTGCTTTAATGGCGTCGGCCATAGCATTATAATACAAGAAATCACTATTGTTTTTTGTTATGACTATCATGGAGTTGCCGCTGACAATTACTTTGTAGAGGTCTGCCCCGGAAACCTTGGCGTATTCCTTGGCTGACATTACTTTTCCATCGACAATATATTTGCGGATATTCGGGGTCAGACTGTTAAGAACCTTCTTATCAGAACAAAATATTGCGCCGATATTCGGGAGGATTACACCGTCAACATTCCGGGCATTGATGGTTTTGGTTTCGCACTCGGAGATGAGTTTGAAATTGCCGTTTTTAATGTTGTCTTGATTGAGATTCAGACCGTAAACTACAAAAACATTTTCGTTGCCTTTTGTGTTAATTCCGCCGGGCAGAATGGTGGATTGAGATATCTGACCTATTGCATTGCTGATAGTCGGAACGGATAATAGCACTGCGGCTAAAATTGCGGCAGCCACGGGAAGCAGAACGCGTGTCTTACTACTGCGACTTTTGGTTTGGGGAGTTTGTATCATCCTGATTCTTTGTTTTAGGTTATTGTGGCTAAGACTGCTTGCAAGAGTCCGAATATTGAGACGGGCAGCATATTCTATGAGAGTCCGGCAATAAGCATGAGCATCCGTGCCGTTATGGAGCACAGCCTCATCAGCTTGAAATTCGTGAACGAGTTGCAGCTCCTTTCGCATATACCGGATAGTAGGGCAATACCAGCAGAGTATTGAGGTCAGTTGTGTGAGAAACAAGTCAATGTAATGGTGGTGAGCAATATGGGCTGTCTCATGCCTGATTATAGCTGAATTCTTAATGTCAGCAGAGCTAACGACCATAATATTTCCGATGCTGAAGGGCCCTATGTCTTGCCGGTTGTGGATGTAAGCCGTATATCCTTCTATCTTCTGTTGAGTTGAGCCGCGCAGTAGAATGAATATGCGAAAGAGTTGCACAAGGGTAAGAATAGTGCATACCGATACTCCACCCATATAAATTATAAGGAGAATGTCGAAAATGGTGATTGACTTTGCTCCGTGTGAAATCCGCACTTCCGGCATGGGATAATCAGCATTTACAATTGCATTTTCAGTAATGGGGGTAAAGTCGATATTCAGGAGTGCCGGTGTGACAACGAGAGCGAGAGTGTATATCCCAAGCAGTAAGGCGCGTCTCAGTTTGACTGAACCGGAGCGATTGAGCAGGTAGCCGCTGTAGGCAAATGTCAATACCAGCGAAACGGTGAGTGAATAAGCAAAAATTTGTCCCATTGTTATTTCTTTTCAATCATATCGAGCAGTTCGCGTAGTTGCTCTGGAGTAATTTCATTTTCGGAAACGAGAGCTGAGATCATTGAAAAACTCGAACCGAAGTAATCACTTATAAGTTTATGCACCGCTTTTTTGCGGTAGCTGCTTTTAGGCAGTGTCGCGTAATAAAGAAATCCGCGGCCGTTGCTTTCCTTGCGCTCAACGTAGCCTTTTTGTTCGAGTATGCGCACAAAGGTTGAGACGGTGTTGAAGTGTGGCTTGGGGTCAGGCAGATGGTCAATTATTGTTTTTACGCTGCAAGGACCGTATTCCCAAATGAGCAACATTATCTCTTCTTCTTTCTCGGTAAGTTTAATGTTTGAATCTTTCATATTCACTAAATTTTTAGTGATGCAAAATTATACACTAAAAAATTAGTGAACAAATAATAATTGTTAAAGATAGTTAACGTGAGCTTGATGGCCGAAACGTCAGGTACCGAGAACTAAATTACAGTATGTCTGATTATTTTTAATAGCTCACGTTAATTAAAAAGCAGGTCCAACCGGTGGGGGCGGTTGGACCTGCGGGAGGGGATGGGGTTAGTTAGTTCAGAAGATTATCTTGTGGGATTGGGCTTTGGTGCCGGTGGTGGTGCGCACGATATAGGAGCCGTTTCTGAGGCCGGTGGTGATGTCACCGGTTGATTTGCCTGACTGATAAACGCGGCGCCCCGAGAGGTCAAATATCTCGACAGAGTCAACAGAGCCGTTGATCGAGAGGGTGCCCGTTGATGAGATTCCGAGGGTGATGTCGCCGGCAGGAGCTGCGACGGTTTCGACCGAAGATGAGGGCTCGGAAAGAACATAGGTGGCATACTCGCCGAGGTCTTCATTATCCTCCCACATGTAGCTTTCAACCACTCCGACCCATGTGTTCATCTCCTGGTTGCAGATAACCATTCCGACAAACAGATAATCCTCTACCATGACTGATTCATAGGTCTCGGGGTCGAATGTCTCATAGTTGTGGCGCAGGTTGGCGTTCATCCATTCTGCAAACTCGGGG
Organism: uncultured Bacteroides sp.; assembly: GCA_964384885.1. GTDB lineage: Bacteria > Bacteroidota > Bacteroidia > Bacteroidales > Muribaculaceae > Paramuribaculum. The sequence continues at coordinate 24,240 of CAYLMR010000015.1, read as the reverse complement.
CGGTTGGCTTTGAGGAAGTTATAGACCGGTTGCTTGGTCTTTTCACCCACACGGAGAATATAGCTGTTGAGGGGCTCGGTGCTACCGAATGTGCGGGGTGAGTTGGCCAGAACGTTGCCGTTGTTGAGCACCACGGTGGGAATCACATTTGTGCCTTCCCAGGTTGTGACCTTACTGTCGGTGAGGCTTATCATATAAGGAATATACTCCGAGGGATCCCAGAATGTCATACCCTCTTTCTGAGCGGCGATGATAAATTTTGAGGCATCGGCACTGAGGCGTATGGAGTTCCACACAAAATGGGGCGAAACGGCCATAACTTCCTGAAACACCTCCATAAACGCGTCGAACTTGGCATTGAAATCCTCGGCGAGCTTATTATATTCATCGACCGCTTTATTATAGGCTGCGATGCTTTGGGCCGACATGTAATCGGTGGGTTCGGGATAGGGATCCTGATACATAGATTCAATCCATGCATTATAAGCGTCGTTGTAGGCGGCTTTCTCCTCTTCGCTCATATAGTCGAAATAGTCGGGAGGAGTGGGAGAGGTGGTGGGATATTCGGGAAACTCCAGATGCTCGGGATTGATGAGGTCATAGGCGGGGAGGGTGTATTGCCACTCGTTGTCATCGTTGCGGGTATAGACGATAGGATAGCAGCATGAGCCTGAATAGTCATACACCTGACCGGCTATCAGCGAACCGTCGCCATTGACCACGATGGCGCTGACATAGGTGGGAGCGCGACCCGAGAAATCTTTTTCAGGCCAGGGGAGCATTTTGGCTTCGCCCACCTTGCCGTCGGCTGACACCTCCCAGTAGCAGGGCACGAGCATGGTTTCGTCATAGTTGCCTTCGGCGTTGTTGAGATTGGTGACACATCCCACTATAATCGACCCGTCGGCTGAGATGCCGTTGGCATAGGAGAGGGAATAGGGGGTACCTTCGGTGATGAAAACCGCCTCACCGTTTATAAATAATGTGGCGGCATCGGCTATACTGCCCACAGCGGTGCCGTTGTCGTTAATGCAATTACCGTTGCCGAGAGCATATTCCTGCATATCGTCGCCCATATCAATGCGTGTGCCGTTGATGACATCATAGATCGATATGTTGCTGTAATACTGATTGCCGACATACCGGCCTGAGGGAGACATGTAGTTGCCCGAAAAATTGGGGAGAAGTTCTGTATAAGTCTTTCCGTAGGCCGAAGTTCCGGCGGTGGCTGCGACAGCCGCAATTAAGAGTAAAAATTTACGCATAGGCTGATTGGATATTTTTAATTATTACACAAAATCGCTGCAAATGTAATAAAAAATCCAATAACGACCTTATGACGGTTGGAAAATATCGTAAATTTTGAAAAATGATTATTCGCGGAGGGTTATTTGGTGCGCACCATGTCGGCGAGGGGTTTGAGCCTATAGGCCATAAATGCGAGCACGAGAGCTATGGATGTGACCGACACAAAGGCGATGGCAGTGGAGTGGAACATGTTGCCCAGGCCTACGAGAGGCGACACAACGGCGGCAAAGATATATTTCACTACGCTCAGTATGGCGGAAGCTGTGCCGGCGTCCTGACGGCCAACCTCCATCGAGAGGGTGTTGGAGCTTGAGAAAATCATGCCCGAAAATAGCAGCATCGGCACTGCGCAGAGCTCATAATATATAAACGGAGCTTCATGCCACATCACGGCGGCTTCGGCCACGGCAAAGACAAACATGCCTACACATCCCACCACCATAGCCTGTTTCATGACCTTGAAGCGGAGGGCGAGTGAAGAGCCGATGCCCATGGCGAGGGCATTGCCTCCGAATATCAGGCCGAAAGATATGGCGCTGAATCCGTAGTGGGTCTGAATCAGGAAAGGTGCCGAGGAGATATAGGCGTAGAGCAATCCGATGGCCACCGCCTTGATAGTGACATAGAGCATGAAGCGCTTGTTGGCCAGCAATCCGCGATAGGCGGTGACATAATCCTTGAGGCTGCTCTGCTGAATGCGCCGAGAGGGGGGAAGTGTCTCCTTATAGCGTGTTGTCCAGAAGGTCATTATGATACCGATAGCGAGGAGCACCACAAAAATGCCTTTCCAGCCTACGCGGTCGGCCATAAAGCCGCCCAACACCGGGCCGAAGGCGGGAGCGATGCCGTTGATAGCGCCCACGATAGCCATCAGCTTGGCCAGCTGGCGACCCATATACACATCGGCGGGAATAGAGGTTGAGAGCACCATCGCGCCACCCGCGCCGAGACCTTGAAACAGGCGGCAGACGATAAAGAAAGTGATGTTGCGCGAAAAGAGCGACAGCGCCGTAGCCACCACAAAGATTATCAGCGAGATTATCAACACCGGTTTTCGGCCGTAGCGGTCGCTGCCCGAGCCCCACACCACCGAGCCGAGGCCCATGCCGATCATGGCCATCGAAATGCCCATCTGGGTCATGGAGGGGGTGGTGTGAAATTCCTTCATCATCGAGGGAATCGTGGGGAGATACATGTCATTGACAAGCGATGAGAATGCACCTATGATAGCTATAAATGTCACGAATAAGCCGTAATTTGACGGCGCCGGCGAGAGCTGCGGCGTGGCCGTCTTGACGGCAGAAGAGTCTGAAGTCATAGTTAGTTGAAATGATGATTATATATATTTAATGTTTTTAAATATCAAAAGGTTTGGAAAAAGTTGCGGGTAACGGGGAAATTTCGTAATTTTGCCGCCGAATCAGGCCGTAGTAGGCTAAGGAATAAGAGCTTTGCAGCTAAGTTGGTTGAAATCAGCGAGTTTGCGGGCCGCCTGCCGGTATAACCATAAAAGTTTAAAACTTAAATGTACGCAATTGTAGAAATCCAGGGTCAGCAGTTCAAGGCCGAACCCGAGAAATTTCTCTATGTTCACTATCTGGGCGAAGACGCTCAGAACGGTAGCACCGTTGAGTTTGACCGCGTATTGCTGTCAGAAACCGAAGGCGGTGTGAAAGTAGGCGAGCCCACCGTGGCCGGCGCCAAAGTAGTATGCGAGGTGCTCGAAAACCTCGTGAAAGGTGACAAAGTGATCGTTTTCAAGAAAAAACGTCGCAAAGGCTATCGTCGCAAAAACGGCCATCGCCAGTATTTCACCAAAGTGTTAGTTAAAGAAGTAGTTGCTTAATCCCTAAAAATCACAACCAACAATGGCACATAAGAAAGGTGTAGGTAGTTCTAAGAACGGCCGTGAATCAGAAAGCAAACGTCTGGGCGTGAAGATTTTTGGTGGCCAGTATGCAAAGGCCGGCAGCATCATCAAACGTCAGCGCGGCACAGTTCATCACCCCGGCCTCAACGTAGGCATGGGTAAGGATCACACAATCTATGCACTGATAGATGGTGTAGTGCTCTTTACCGAGGGTAGAAACGGTCGTCGTTTCATCAACGTAACTCCCGCCGAAGCTTAATCAAAGCGTCAGGCAGACTTAACTCTTTCAGCTGACGCCCGCTGCCGGATAGAAGCCGCAGTCGGGCGTCAGCTCGTTTATCCTTAATTCTAATCATTACTACTCTATATGTCTCTGTCTCAGCAACCTTTTTCCGCGCCTATGTATGTCATGCCCAAACCTGTGGGCGCATCATGCAACATGGGTTGCAAATATTGCTACTATCTTGACAAAAAGCAGCTCTATAAGGAGGAGCCGCGCCAGCTCATGAGCGAGGCCACCCTCGAGGAGTTTATCAAACAATATATCGGAGCGCAGACCACCCCCGAGGTGATTTTCACATGGCATGGCGGCGAGCCCACCCTGCGCCCCCTGAGCTTCTATAAAAGGGCTCTCGAACTTCAGCGCAAATATGCCCGCGGAAGGAGCATAGTAAACTGCTTTCAGACCAACGGCACACTGCTCACCGACGAATGGTGTGAGTTTTTTGCCAAAAATGAAATGCTCGTGGGGGTGTCGATCGACGGCCCGCAGGAGTTTCACGACGAATTTCGCCGCATGAAAGGTGGCGCGCCCTCATGGGTGAAGGTGATGAAGGGCATCGAGTTGCTCAAGAAACACAATGTGGAGTGGAACGCCATGGCCGTGGTCAACGACTTCAACAGCGAATATCCCGAAGACTTCTATAACTTCTTTAAGGAGATAGGTTGTGACTTCATTCAGTTTACCCCGATTGTGGAGCGCACCGACGGCAAGCGCCTTCTTTCGGTCAACGAGCCGGGGGGCGAGATAACCGACATGACTGTTTCCCCGAAGAAGTGGGGCGAGTTTCTCTGCCGCGTCTTCGACCTCTGGGTCAAGGAGGATGTGGGCAAGGTGTTTGTTCAGATCTTCGACGCCACCCTCGCCAACTGGATGGGCGTGTTGCCGGGCCTCTGTTCGCTCGCGCCGCGATGCGGCCACGCCGCCGCCATGGAATTTAACGGCGATGTGTATAGCTGCGACCACTTTGTGTTTCCCTCCCACAAGTTAGGCAACATCCACTCCAAAGGCTTGATCGAGATGATGATTTCCGACAAGCAGAAAGCTTTTGGAGATTACAAATATAGCGGACTTCCCACAAAGTGTAAGGAATGTCCGCGTCTCACGGCTTGTTATGGCGAATGTCCCCGCAACAGATTTGCCGTAACCGAGACCGGAGAGCCCGGCCTGAACTATCTGTGTGAGGGCTACCGCATGTTTTTCGATCATGTGGCGCCTTATATGGACTTTATGAAGAAAGAGCTCGAGGCTCAGCGTGCTCCCGCCAATATCATGCAGTCAGAGCTGGTCAAAGGCTCGGCCAAGTGAGTTGCCGGTTCTTCGACGGCGACAGTGGCCGCGCTCACAATCTCAGCCTCAAGCTGACGCTGAGGAGCTTCATGCTTGCTTAATCCCGCAAGGAAAACGGAGAGCATGAGGAGTGTGCCGAGGGTGAAGGCTGCTGATTTTGACTGTGAGGCTGACATAGCTTTGGGGTGTTTTTGAGTTAGTAGACGAAGGTTTGTTGTCGGAGCGTTTGCGCTCTCTGTCTAATCAACAACAGCAACGCGAGGATAGTTGCGCCCCAAGCGTGTTTTTATCATAAAAATTTTTCAATCATAATTTCAAGCGAAATTTTAGCCATGAAAAAGAAACTTGTCATTTCGACCGGAGCCGGCATGAGCGCCGAGAGCGGCATAGCAACATTCAGAGACTCAGGCGGTTTGTGGGACCAATATCCCGTTATGGATGTGGCCTCGGCCGACGGCTTTGCGAGAAACCCCTCGCTGGTTCATCAGTTCTACAACAAGCGCCGCCGGGAGCTTGTCAACGCCTCTCCCAACTCTGCCCACAAGGCTCTCGTTGAGCTTGAAAAATGGTATGACGTGTGGGTCATAACCCAGAATGTGGATGACCTTCACGAAAGGGCCGGGTCGAAGAATGTGCTCCACCTCCACGGCGAGCTGATGAAGGTGCGCTCGCTCCGTCATCCCGAGCGCGTCTATACCCTCGGCCCCGACAATCTCGACACCACCCCTCAGACCACCGACCCCTACGGCGACCCTGTGCGTCCCCACATCGTGTTTTTTCAGGAAGCTGTGCCAAACATCGAGCCGGCGATCGAGCTTGCCGCCGAGGCCGACATATTTGTGGTGATAGGCACGAGCCTCAATGTCTATCCCGCCGCCGGGTTGCTCAACTATGTGCGCCCCGGGGTGCCGGTCTATTACATCGACCCCAAGCCCGCGCCGGTGCCTGCCGGAGTGAAGGTCATAGCCGAGCCCGCCACCAAGGGAGTGGCCGACCTCGTGGAGATGCTCCGACCCGCCGGAGAGAAATGATTTCCACCCCTTAAAGAAGGGTGTTGAAGCCCTTTGAAGCGCCGCTGTCGTTTACAAATGCAAACGACGGCGGCGCTCTTTTTAGGCCCTGAAAGGGGAAAAACAGGGGCGAAATAACTTTTTGAGAATTTTTCAGTTTTATTTTGCAAACATTATTCAAAAAATCACTAACTTTACACCCTGAAAAAATTGTGAATCCCCCCGGGATAACAACCTTGGTAAACCCCCGTTTCTGCAACCTCACCCAACACCCATGACACAGCCGGCATATCATGTTCCCGCCCTCCTTCCGCAGACTGTCGAAGCCCTCGACATCAAGCCTGACGGCATCTATATCGACGCTACTTATGGCGGCGGAGGGCACTCGCGTGCCATTGTGGAGCATCTCTCCGAGAAGGGTCATCTCTTTGGCTTCGATCAGGATGATGAGGCGGTGGCCGGAGCCATGCGCGATGAACGGTTTACCATCGTTTATTCTAACTTCAGGTTTATGGCCAACTTCATGCGCTACTACGGCGTGGAGTCGGTCGACGGCGTGCTGGCCGATCTCGGCGTGTCGTTTCATCATTTCGACGACCCCGACAGGGGATTTTCGTTTCGCTGGACCGGCAACCTCGACATGCGCATGAACCGTCGCGCCCGCCACTCGGCTGCCGACCTGCTCGCCCGGTGGAGCGAGGAGGAGCTTGCAAGAGCCTTCACCCTGCTCGGCGAGCTGAAACAGGGTCGCCGACTCGCCGCCGCCATAGTGAAGCGCCGCGCCGAGGGCAATCCGGTGACCACCGTAGAGCAGCTCCTCGAGGTGTGCCGCCCCATGATCAACCCCGCCCGTGAGAAAAAAGAGCTGGCCCAACTCTTCCAGGCGCTGAGAATCGAAGTCAACGGCGAACTCGACGCCCTTGCCTCGATGCTCAATCAGGCGCTCGCGCTGCTCAAACCGGGTGGCCGTCTCGCCGTGATTACCTACCACTCGCTCGAAGACCGTCTGGTGAAAAACTTTATGCGCACCGGCAATCTGGAAGGGGAGCGCAAGACCGACTTCTATGGCCGCACAATCGCCCCGCTCCGTATGCTCACCTCCAAGCCTATCGTGGCCGACGAGGAAGAGGTTGAAAACAATCCCCGCTCACGCTCGGCCAAACTCCGTGTTGCCGAAAAACTGTAATAATCTCTCCCGCAATGGCAAATCATAAGCAATCAACACCTTCCTCTGAATTTTTCAGCCGTCTGCTTCACGGACAGCTGATTTCGAGCCGTTTTTTCGCCCGCAACTGGCTGGTGATATTCACCGGCGTGGTGATAGTGATGATGTATATCACCAACAAATACAACACCCAGACCAAAATGGAGGAGATACGCGCCCTCAACACCGAACTCGAAGTGGTGAAGACCGAGCGCATCAGGGCTAAGTCGGCCTTTATGAGCCGAATCAGGGAATCGCGAATGCAGGAAATGGTCGACTCCATCGGCCTGGGACTCACGGTTCAGGACCGCCCCCCTTACAGAATATCCTCCCGCGACTGAACTATCCCATAATTCTTTAATCCGATTATTATCTCACATCTTTCCAACCATCTGCTTCTTTCTCAGGTCAGACAATGAAAAAAGAAAATCGCAACAAAATCCTCCTGTGCTATTCGGTTATCATCCTGCTGATGATGATACCGGTGTGCGGCATTGTTTATCATCTTGTTGACAACACGGTGATTTCGGCCGACAAGTGGAATGAAAAAGCCAATAAGGAGCTGTCGGAGATGGTGGTCATCAATCCCGAGCGCGGAGACATTCTGGCCTGTGACGGCGCTGTGCTCGCCACCAATCTGAGATACTACACCCTCCACATCGACTATCGTGCCGAGGGATTCAAGGATGACACTCTCAAGCGATATATCGAGCCGCTGAGCGACTCGCTCGCCAAATATTTCCCCCGCCGCACGGCGTCGGAGTGGCGCACCCATCTGCTCAAACCGCTCAGCTATGAGAAGCGCCCCCGCTATTACACCATGATAGCCAACATCAGCTATGCCGACTATCAGCGCATCAAGACCTTCCCCTATTTCCACAAGCGCCGCCCCGGCAAATCGGGTCTCACCGTCGAAACCAAGATGCGCCGCGTAACCCCCTATGGCGACATGGCCCGACGCTCGATAGGCTCGGTGGGTCAGCATGAGACCTGCTCGGAGATTCACGGCATCTCGGGTCTGGAGAAAGCGCTCGACACTTTGCTCTATGGTGTGCCCGGAGTGGCTAAGAAAATACCCCTCACCAAAGGTATCGTAAACTGGACCGACAAACCCGCCGTAAACGGCTATAATCTCCGCACCACTATCGACATAAAGATTCAGGACATATTGGAAAACGAGCTCAACAACGTGCTCACCTATTGCGACGCGGAGTGGGGCGTGGCGGTGCTGATGGATGTCAAGACCGGCGACATCAAGGCCATCTCCAACCTCGAGAAAGATGAAAAGCGCAACCGCTATATCGAGGGCATGAACCGCGCGGTGAGACGCTTTGAGCCGGGCAGCGTGGTCAAGACCCTCTCGATGCTGATAGCCCTCGAAGACGGCATTGTCTCCAATCTCGATGAAGTCATCTCGACCGGAGCCAGCTATGCCTATGCCGGCGGAAGAGCCATTTCCGACTCCCACGGCGTGGCCTCGATGAAGATTCGCGAGGTGATAGAGCGCTCTTCCAACATCGGCATGACCAAGATAATCACCAAGAAATATGGTGACAATCCGAGCGCCTTTTATGAGCGCATCAAGCAGACCGGATTTCTCGACACCCTCCGCACCGGCATAGCCGGCGAGGTACCCCCCAATTTCGCACGGCTGAAAAACAACCGCGAGGGGCGAATTTCGCTCTCGCGCCAATGTTTCGGCTATAACTCCGAGATTCCGCCGCTCTATACCCTCGCCCTCTATAACGCCATTGCCAACGACGGTAAGTTTGTGAAACCGCGTCTCGTGTCGGGCCTCATTACCGAGGAGGTCGACTCGACACTCCCCATCGAGTATGTGCGCGAGCAGGTATGTTCGCCCGCCAATGCCGCCAAGCTCAGGGAGATGCTCACAGCGGTGGTGTGGGGCGACCACGGCACCGCCCGCGCCCTTAAAGACGACAGGGTGCGCATAGCCGGCAAGACAGGCACCTGCTTCATGGTGTCTGACCACGGCGGCTATGACTCGCGCAAGCGCCTGACTTTCTGCGGATTCTTCCCTGCCGAAAACCCGATATATTCATGTATTGTGCTTACCTGCAACCCCCGGCAGAACGCCTTTGGCGCCGCCTCGACAAGCGGCCAGGTGGTTAAGAATATAGCCCTGAAGCTCTATTCGCGCGGTATGCTCAACAACTCGTCAGACTATCGCGCCGAAGCCGCCGATCATGGCGACAAGGACCGCGAACCGGTGTTCTATGCCTCCCACAACCGCGACGACGTGGCCTCGCTCGGTCGCGCGGTGACCGGCAACGACCGCACCCGTTTTCTCCCCACTCCCGCCACCCATGAAAAAGGTGTGCCCGACGTTGTGGGGCTCGGCTTGCGCGAAGCTGTCAGCACCATGGAAAAAGCGGGTTATAACGTGAGCTTCACCGGCCTCGGTCATGTGGCCGCCCAGTCGGCCGCTCCCGGCACCCTCCTTGCCGCCGGCACCCGCATATTGCTAACCCTTAAAGAATAATAAACATCCACACAATAATATATAGACTACCTATGAGATCACTTGCAGAACTTCTCACGGCCATCAAGCCCCAACAGATAATAGGATATGAGGATAAGCCGATCAACTCGCTCCAGTGTGACTCGCGTAAGGTGAGCCGCAACGATATTTTCGTTGCTGTGCGCGGCGTGAGTGTTGACGCCCATAAGTTTATTCCGCTGGTGACCCTCGCCGGAGCCGCAGCCATCGTTTGCGAAACCTTGCCCGAGCGTCTAGAACCCAATGTGACATATATTCGTGTGGAAAACTCGGCCATAGCCCTCGGCAAACTCGCCTCGCAGTGGTGGGGCAACCCCTCGCGCAAGCTCAAGCTCGTGGGTGTGACCGGCACAAACGGCAAAACCACCACCGCCACCCTCATCTATGAGATGGCCCGCCTCGGCGGCGCAAAGGCCGGTTTGCTCTCAACCGTGTGCAACTATATCGACGATGAGGCCGTGCCCACCAACCAGACCACTCCCGACCCCCTCACCATCAACGAATTGCTCCACCGCATGGTAGTGGCCGGCTGTACCTACGCCGCCATGGAGGTGAGCAGCCACGCCGCCCATCAGCACCGCATTGCCGGACTGACCTTTGCCGGCGGCATTTTCTCTAACCTCACCCGCGACCACCTCGACTATCACAAGACCTTCGACAACTATCTCAAGGCCAAACAGTCGTTTTTTGACATTCTCCCCGCCGAAGCTTTCGCCCTCACCAACATCGACGACAAGGTGGGCGAGGTGATGATTCAGAACACCGCCGCCCGTCGCTACAGCTACTCCCTCCGCTCGCAGGCCGACTTTATGGGCAAGGTGATCGAAAGCCGCCTCGACGGCACATTGCTGAGCCTCAATGGTCATGAGGTAGAGGTGATGTTTACCGGCAAATACAACGCCTACAACCTCACCGCCGTCTATGGCGCGTCGCTCCTTCTGGGCTGGGACGAGCAGGATGTGCTGGTAAGAATGAGCAAGCTCGTGCCTGTGGCCGGCCGCTTCCAGACTTTCCGCTCGGCCACCGGTGTGACCGGAGTGGTTGACTATGCCCACACTCCCGACGCTGTGGTCAATGTGCTCAACGCCATCCGCGGCGTGCTCGGCACTTCGGGCCGCATCATCACTGTGGTGGGTGCCGGCGGCAACCGCGACAAGGGCAAGCGTCCCATCATGGCTTCGGAGGCCGCCCGTCTGAGCGACCGTGTGGTGCTCACCAGCGACAACCCCCGCGACGAGGTGCCCGAACAGATCATCGCAGACATGGAGGCCGGTCTCGACGACAATGCCCGCACCCGCACCATCTCGATCGTTGACCGCCGTGAGGCTATCTTCGAGGCTTCGCGCATGGCCGCCTCCGGCGACGTGGTGCTCGTGGCCGGCAAGGGACATGAAGATTATCAGGAGGTTAAGGGCGTGAAACATCATTTCGACGACCGTGAGGTTGTGATGGAGGCTTTCCGCTCGCTCTGATACCCGGTTTATAAAATACAGCTAACAGACTAAGGAAAAAAGATGCTTTACTATCTGTTTCAATTGTTGCAGAGCAGCGGGCTTCCCGGCGTAAGACTGATGACCTATATCAGCTTCCGCTCGGGTGTGGCCTTTGTGCTGGCTCTCTGTCTGGCCATCTTCGTAGGGCGCGCAATCATTGACCGTCTGCGCAAACTTCAGGTTGGCGAGATAGAGCGCAAACTCGGCCTCGAAGGTCAGTCGGAAAAGGCCGGCACACCCACTATGGGAGGTATAATAATCATCATGAGCGTGATGATACCCTGCCTGCTGGTGGGAAATCTCTCGAATATCTACATGCTGCTCATGCTGCTCACCACCATGTGGCTCGGCGCCCTCGGCTTTACCGACGACTACCTCAAGCTGAGCCGACATAACAAGGACGGCATGAGCGGAAAAGCCAAAATCGCCGGTCAGCTCGGCCTCGGCGCTATCGTCGTGGCCACGATGTATTTCAGCCCCGACATCGTGATGAAGCAGAACACCGAGGTGTGTGATCTCTCCACCCACGAGACCGAGGTGGTATATACCTATCCGGAAATCAAGGCTCCCCAGACCACCATACCTTTTGTGAAGGACAACAACTTCGACTATACATGGCTCACCGGCTGGATGGGTGACTGGGCCGAGGCGGGAGGCTGGATTCTCTATGCTCTCGTAACGGTCTTTGCCATTGTGGCAACGAGCAACGGCGCCAACCTCACCGACGGCCTCGACGGCCTATGCACGGGAGTTTCCACGCCAATTGTGCTGGCGCTCGGCATAATGGCCTATCTCGGCGGCAACGTGATCTATTCGGCCTACCTGAATATCATGTATATACCAGGGTCGGAAGAACTTGTGGTGTTTATGTCGGCCTTTGTGGGGGCGCTGATAGGCTTCCTGTGGTATAACGCCTCTCCCGCCGAGGTGTTTATGGGCGACACCGGTTCGCTCACCATCGGCGGTATAGTGGCCGTGTTTGCAATCCTTATCCGCAAGGAGTTGCTTCTCCCCCTGCTTTGCGGCATCTATATGATTGAAGACCTCTCGGTAATTCTCCAGACGAGCTATTTCAAGCTCTCCAGAAAGATGACCGGCAAGGGTAAACGCATCTTCAAGATGACACCCCTTCACCACCACTTCCAGAAGACGGGCAATGCCGGTATCGATGCCTTGATTCAGTGGCCGGTTAACCCCGTTAAGGAAAACAGGCTCGTGGTGAGATTCTGCATCATCAGCGTGCTCTTTGTGGCGCTCACATTCGTGACCCTCAAGGTGAGGTAACTTATCCAACTGTTAACGACTAAACAACAACAATATTCAGCGAAATGTATAATCCTGATGACTATAAGCGCCGCCGGCTGGTGGTGCTCGGTGGAGGCGAAAGCGGCGTCGGAGCCGCCATTCTCGGCAAGCAGCAGGGCATGGAGGTGTTTCTGAGCGATTCAGGCACCATAGCTCCCCGTTATCGCGAAATGCTCGACAGCGAAAATATCGCCTGGGAGCAGGGCACCCACACTATGGAACGCATCCTTCAGGCCGACGAGGTGGTCAAGAGCCCCGGCATAGCGCCCACTCTGCCGGTAATCAAGGCCATAGCCGAAAAAAATATACCCATTATCAGCGAAATAGAGTTTGCAGGCCGATATACCGACGCCAAAATGGTGTGTATCACCGGCTCGAACGGCAAGACTACCACCACTCTGCTCACCTACCACATACTCAAGGATGCGGGCCTCAACGTGGGTCTGGCCGGCAATGTGGGCCGCTCACTTGCCCTTCAGGTAGCGCGCGAGCATCACGACGTCTATGTCATTGAGCTGTCGAGCTTCCAGTTGGAGAATATGTATGAGTTTAAGGCCAACATCGCCGTGATGCTCAACATCACTCCCGACCATCTCGACCGCTATGACTATGAGATGCAGAATTATGTCAACGCAAAATTCAGGATTCTCAACAACCTTGGTCCCGAAGATGCCTTCATCTTCTGGCAGGATGATCCCGTGATCACCGCCCAGCTCTCCAAGATAGCCACCGAGGCGCGTCTCTATCCCTTTGCCGAGCATGAGGAGAAACTCTCCCATGCTTATGTTGACGGCGATGACGAGGTGGTGTTTGACACCTCCGACACTTCGCTCAAAATGCCCCGCACCGACCTGTCGCTCAACGGTCTCCACAATCTCTACAACTCTATGGCCGCCGGCCTCTCGGCCTGTCTGCTCGACATACGCAAGGAGGATATCCGCAAGGCTCTGAGCAACTTCGAGGGTGTGGAACACCGTCTGGAATATGTCGGCACCGTCGACGGCGTGAGATATATCAACGACTCCAAAGCCACCAACGTCAACTCCTGCTGGTATGCTCTCGAGAGTATGCCCAAAGGCAAAAACGTGGTGCTGATACTCGGCGGCAAGGATAAAGGCAACGACTATTCGGAGATTCTCCCCCTTGTTGAAAGCAAGGTTAAGGCTATCGTGGCCATGGGTCTCCACAACGAAAAAATCCTCGAATTTTTCGACGGTAAGGTCGATAAAATAGCTGATACCCACTCGCTTGCCGATGCCATGAAGGCGTGTCGCGAGCTTGCCTCCGACGGTGACACCGTGTTGCTCTCCCCCTGCTGCGCCAGCTTCGACCTCTTCAAAAGCTATGAGGACCGAGGCCGGCAATTCAAGGACGCCGTCTTAGCCATGGTTCTCTGATAACTTTCTCCTTATCTTTCCTACTTCTTCTATCTTAAGATGTCTACCGAATCACTCTCGCCCGAAGCGGCTCTCTCATCTTCAACCTCGATTTCCAACAAGGGTTTCACCCGTCATGACCCGCATATCTGGGGTATCTACATACTGTTGATCATCATATCAGTGATCGAGCTCTACAGCGCCTCCTCGCGCGAGGTCACCGGCTCGGGCATAGGTGTGTTCATGCCATTGGTGCGCCACATGGCCATGTTGTTTGGCGGATTGGGAATAATGCTGTTTCTCGAGAAAGTCCACTACCGTCACTTCTATTTTTGGTCGCTCGTGTTTGTGGCGTTCAGTGTGCTGTCGATGATATATGTCTACTTTTTCGGCGCTGTGATCAACGGCGCCCGAAGGTCTATACTCATAGCCGGTTTTCAGCTACAGCCGGCCGAGTTTATCAAGTTTTCGGCCGTGCTGGTAACGGCGTTTGTGGCTTCGCGCACTCAGATGAAGGGTGGCGGCGTCACCAACAAGGGCGTGGCTATCATGGCGGCCACGGTGCTGGTGTTTGGTCTGATGCTTATTAAGCAGGGTCTTACCAACACGTTGCTGCTCATGGGTATAAGTCTGTCGATGTTTCTGATTGCCGGTGTGCAGTTTAAGAAACTTATGATAGTGGTGGGCGTGTATATAGCATGTTTCGTAATGTTTGTGGGTGTTGTGGCGTTTGTCGAGGCTCGACATGAGGCTGATAAAGAAAGCGGGCAGGCTGCTACCGAACAGGTTGACGGCAAGAAGAAAGACAATCTCCGCATCGAGACATGGATGAACCGCCTGTCGCGCCATCAGGGCGACGGACGTCCGAAATATGAATTGCCCATCACCGCCGACAACCGTCAGGAAATGTTCTCATATATGGCCCAGGCCAACGGCGGTATTCCCGGAGTGTTGCCCGGCAACTCGCGTGAGACCGCGCGACTCCCCCTCGCCTTCTCCGACTATATCTATGCCATCATAGTCGAGGACCTCGGGCTGTGGGGCGGATTGCTTGTATTGGTGCTCTATCTCTGGCTCATGATGAGGGCGAGCGCCATCGCCGCGCGGTGCACCCGCTGTTTCCCGGCGCTGCTGGTGCTTGGCATGGCGGTGCTGATAGCGATTCAGGCATTGTTCCACATGGCTATCGTCACCGGGTTTGCGCCGGTGTCGGGTCAGCCTTTGCCGCTTATATCAAAGGGTGGTTCGAGCATCATAGTCACGTCGCTCGCCTTTGGAGTGATGTTGAGCGTGAGCCGTCACACCGCCCGCTCGGGCAAGCGTCAGGATGTCAACCGCGAGCTCTCCGAATTGCCCGACGACCTCAAGGCTGCCAATCCTACAAGAATCTAATGTTAACCGTAATTCAAGAATCCTCTATTTTATAATATATGCCTCTGAGATTACTGATAGGCGGGGGTGGCACAGGCGGCCACATCTTCCCGGCTCTTTCGATTGCCAATGCTGTGAAGCGCCGCTGTCCCGACGCCGAGATACTTTTTGTCGGCGCCCTCGGCCGCATGGAGATGGAAAAGGTGCCTGAGGCCGGATATGAAATCATCGGGCTGCCGGTGGCAGGTTTCTCGCGCACCAAGCTGTGGAAAAACTTTGGCGTGCTGATCAAGCTGTGGCGCTCCATGCGCATGGCCCGCAAAATCGTCAGGGAGTTTAAGCCCGACGTTGTGGTAGGTGTAGGCGGATATGCCTCCGCTCCGGTGGTGAAGCGCGCTCAGAAATCACATATCCCCACCCTCATTCAGGAACAGAACTCCTATCCCGGCGTGACCAACAAGCTCCTCGCCGCCAAGGCTTGCAAGATATGTGTGGCCTATCCGGAGATGAACCGCTTTTTCCCCGAGGAAAAGATTGTGGAGACCGGCAACCCTGTGCGCCAGGCGCTCACCGAATGTAATCTCACCAAGGCTGAGGCTAAGAAAGCGCTCGGCTTCGACACCGATACCCCTTTGGTGGTTAGCGTGGGGGGCAGCCTCGGAGCCGCCACTATCAATCAGGCTATCGAAGCCGCCCTGCCCCTTTTGGCCGAGAAAGGCATCAACCTCTTCTGGCAAACAGGCAAGATTTATGCCGACAAGGCTATTCCCAAGGCCGAGCCCTATGTCAATGTCAAGGCGATGCCCTTTGTGAAGCGCATGGATATAGCCTATCGTGCCGCCGACCTCGTGGTGGCCCGCGCCGGCGCCGGCACCATCAGCGAACTCGAGCTGCTCGGCGTGCCCGCCATACTTGTGCCGTCGCCCAATGTGGCCGAAGACCATCAGCGCAAAAATGCCATGGCGCTCTCTACCCGCGACGCCGCCCTGATGATTCTCGACGCCGAGGCTGTGGAGAAACTTCCCGAGGCTATCGTCAGCACCGTGGCCGACAAGGCGCTGCTCGAAAAGCTGTCGACCAATGTTAAACTCCTTGCCAAAAACAAGGCTGACGAAAAAATTGCCAAGCTGGTGATAGAGCTTGCAAACAACAATCCTCACTCAAAAAAATGAACCGCGATTATAAAAACATATATTTTGTAGGAGCCGGCGGCATAGGCATGGCCGCTCTCGAACGCTATTTCCTGTCGCAGGGCAAACGGGTGGCCGGCTATGACCGCACCGCCACCGATCTCACCCGCGCTCTCCAGGCCGAGGGCGTGGATATGGTGATCGACAACGACAGCCCCGAGGCAATCCCCGCGGATATGCGCTCGCCTGAAGATACTCTTGTGGTGATAACCCCCGCCGTGCCCTCAACCCACCGCGCCTTGCAGTGGTTTCGCGACAACGGTTTCAGAGTGGTGAAACGCGCCGAAGCGCTCGGCGAGGCCACCAAGACTTCAAAGGCAATCTGCTTCTCGGGCACTCACGGCAAAACCACCACTTCGTCGATGGCCGCCCATGTGCTCCACAATTCGCCCGAGGGGTGTAACGCCTTTCTCGGCGGAGTGTTGAGAAACTACGGCACCAATTTCCTGCTCAATCCCGAGTCGGAATTTTCAGTAGTCGAGGCTGACGAATATGACCGCTCGTTTCATCACCTCACCCCCTATGTGGCTGTGGTGACCTCGACCGACCCCGATCATCTCGACATCTACGGCACCGAGGAGGCCTATCTCGAAAGCTTCTCGCGGTTCACCGAGCTTATCCGCAAGGATGGCGCGCTGCTGATTCACACCGGGCTGAAATTCACCCCCCGGCCTCAGGAAGGCGTGAGGGTGATGACCTACTCGCGCGACGAGGGGGATTTTCATGCCGCCAACATACGCCGCGAGGAGGGAAAGATAACCTACGACCTCGTCACTCCCTCGGGTGTGATAAAGGATATCACCCTCGGAGTGCCGGTTGAAATCAATATCGAAAACAGCATCGCGGCTCTCGGCGCCCTTTGGCTTGCAGGCGCCCTCGATGCCGACATAGCACGCGAGGCGATGAGCAGCTTCATGGGTCCCAAGCGCCGCTTCGAGCTCCGCTATCAGGACTCCGCCCATGTGATAATCGACGACTACGCACACCATCCCGACGAGCTTCTCGCCTCGATTCTGTCGGTCAAGGCGCTCTATCCGTCGCGCAAGCTCACCGTGGCTTTTCAGCCTCACCTCTATTCACGCACCCGCGACTTCGCTCCCGAGTTTGCCGCCGCGCTCTCTCATGCCGACCGGGTGATTCTCCTCCCCATCTATCCGGCCCGCGAGCTCCCTATCGAGGGTGTCACCTCCGAGCTGATTTTCGACCGCGTCACAGCTCCCGCCAAAGTGCTTCTCTCTTCCCCCTCCGAGTTGCCCGGATATGTGGCCGCTCAGGGCTTTGAGCTGCTTCTCACCGCCGGCGCCGGCGACATCTGCAACCTTATTCCCGAAATAATCAACCTCATCGCTCAATGACAAAGCAAAGAGTAATATTGCTCATCGGAGTGGTGGTGATGCTCGCCTACATAGTGTGTGCTCTCACCATCACGGCAGCCACCGGCGACGACAAGCGTTGCGCGGGGTTGCAGATCGTGGTGCGCGACAGCGTTGACCACCGCTTTGTCACTGCCCGCGAACTTGCCCGCGAGCTCGGCTCTTTAGCTGCCGACCTCAAGAACAAACCGCTCTCTCAGGTCAACACCGACTCGATAGAGCAGGTGCTTTCAACCATCGACCGCATCGAAAGCTCCCGCGCCATGATACTCACCGACGGGCGCGTGTTGCTCGAAGTGATACCTATGAAGCCGGTGGCGAGGGTGTTTGACAAATCGGGCCGCAAATCCTACTACATCAACCGCGAGGGAAAGCATATCACCGCCGTGGCCGGTTTTCACATGGATGTGCCGGTGATTCAGGCCGATTTCAGAGACTCTACCTTCAATGCCCGCATGGTGCTCCCGCTGCTCGACTATCTCGACAGTCACCCCGTGTGGGGCAAATTCACCTCGATGATAAAGGTTGATTCGCCTACCGACATGATAATAGTGCCGGTGATAAGAGGGCATGTGATCAATCTCGGCGACCTCACCGACCTCGACTCAAAATTCAGCCGCCTCACGCGGATGTATCGCGAGGTGTTTCCGGTCAAGGGGTGGCAGACCTACGACACCCTCAGCCTGAAATGGGGCGGTCAGGTGGTGGCTACCCGACGCATAAAACGCCTGCCCGAGCCTGCCCGCGTAGAGGAGATAGAGGAGGAGGTTGACATCAACACCATGCTTGCCGACCTTCCCGATCAGGCTCCCGAAAAAACAAGATAATAAACCTGCAAACTCTCATATATCCATGCAACAAGAAGTGAAACATATAGCTGCCATCGAAATCGGCAGTTCCAAGATAAGGGGCGCCATCGGCTCGATTGATGCCCAGGGCACTCTCACGGTTCTCGCCGTAGAAGAAAAGCCGTTGATCGACGGAGTGCGCTACGGCGTGATCCGCAATGTCGAGAAAGTGGCCATTGCCGTCGACTCGATTCTCGCGTCGCTCGACGCCACTGTAGCTCCCCGCGCCATCGAGTCGGTCTATGTGTCGATAGGAGGCCGCTCGGTCCATTCGGCTGTGAGCAGTGTTGACCGTCTGCTCCCCGACGAAATGGAAATCACCCGCCGCCTTCTCGACGAGCTTAAGCACGAAGCCCTCTCGCTCGCTCCCTCGGGAGTGGATGTGGTGAGCGCCGAGCCCCGCTCGTTTACCATCGACCGCGAAAAGGTAGAGCACCCCGTGGGCGAGTTCGGCCGCGATGTGTCGGCCTGTTTCAACCTCATTCTCTGCAGCGACAAGTTGCGCCGCAACCTCGAGAGGGTGCTGGTCGAGAAACTCAGCCTCACCATCAACGGCTATTATGTAAGAGCCGTGGTAGAGGCCGATTATGCCGTGAGCGCCAACGAGAAGAAGCTCGGCTGCATGTTTGTTGACTGCGGCGCCGAAACCACCACCGTGGCCATCTACCGCCAGGGCAACCTGCAATATCTCAACACAATTCCCATCGGCTCGCGCAACATAACCCGCGACATCATGACCCTCAACTATCTTGAGGAGCAGGCCGAGGGCATCAAGCAGACCGGCGGCAACGCCCGCCCCCAGACCGGCGACAAAAACATGATCAACGGCATGGATTTCTCGCTTATCAACAAATATGTCAGCGCCCGTGCCTCCGAGATAATCCTCAATATCAACGCCCAGCTCAAATATGCCGACCTCACCCCTCAGGAACTCCCCGCAGGCATAATACTCGCCGGTGGCGGCGCCCGTCTCGGCGGATTCAGCGACCGCATGGAGGCGCTCACCAAGATGAGGGTGCGCTCGGCAGCCGGCACTCCCGGCACAGTGCGCATTGCAGACAGCCGTATTCCCGTTGACGAGATGTTTGACATCATCGCCCTTCTCACCACAGTGGCCTCAAACGACCCCGCAGAGTGTCTGTCGGCACCTCCCGTCAAGGAGGAACCTCAGCTCGAGACCGTTCCCGACGATTCAGTTCAGGATGAGACTAACCCGGAGGATGTGCCCGATGCTGAAACCACAACCAAGGAAAAGGGTCGCGGCGGCTACTTCAAACGATTCACGAGCAAGATCGTGAGCATCATGTCGGGCCTCGACGACAAAGACCCCGATGATGACTTTGAAGACGATATGTGATTTTAATTCTCTCTACTTTCCCAACAACCTCCACCCCCTTAGTAAACAATGGAACCTCTCAATATAGATTCGCTGGCAAATTCGTTTAAGGTCAACGAAGAACTCACCAACCACACAAACATCATCAAGGTAATAGGCGTGGGAGGCGGCGGCAACAACGCCGTGGCTCACATGTATCGTCAGAACATCAAGGATGTGTCGTTTGTGGTGCTCAACACCGACAAGCAGGCCCTTCTCAACTCTCCCGTGCCCGACAAGACAATGATCGGCACAGGCCTCGGAGCCGGCAACAAGCCTGAAAAGGCACGCGAAGCCGCCGAGGAGGATATCGAGAAGATACGCGCCATTTTTGACGACGACACCCGCATGGTATTCATCACCGCCGGTATGGGCGGCGGAACAGGCACCGGCGCCGCTCCTATCGTGGCCCGCGAGGCCAAGGCCAAGAATATCCTCACGGTGGGTATCGTCACCATTCCCTTCAGATTTGAGGGTGACAAGAAGATTCTCAAGGCTCTTGACGGCGTAGACCGTATGGCCGAGCATGTCGACGCCCTGCTGGTGATCAACAACGAGCGCCTCACCGAAATCTACGGAGACCTCGATTTTCTCAACGCTTTCGGCAAGGCTGACGATACTCTCGCCGTGGCTGCAAGCTCTATCTCGGAGATCATTACCTCTGACGGCTATATGAACCTCGACTTCAACGACGTTGACACCACATTGCGCAACGGCGGCGCTGCCATCATCTCGTCGGGTTTCGGCGAGGGCGAGAACCGCGTCACCAAGGCTATCGAGGATGCCCTCAACTCTCCGCTGCTCAAAAACCGCGACATCGAGACCTCCAAGCGACTGCTTTTCAATATCTATTATTCGCGCAACGCCGAGCAGGCTTTCAGAATGAGCGAGGCCCAGGAGATAACCGACTTTGTGTCGCGCATCAATCCCGATGTCGATGTGATCTGGGGTGTGTGCTTCGATGACTCGCTCGGCGAAAAGGTGAGAATCACCATTCTCGCCGCCGGATTTGACGTGACTATCCGCGAAGAGGAGGATGAGATCATCCACATGGGTAACCGTGGCAACTCCCTCCCTTCGGGTGACGATAAGAAGCATGTTGGCAAGATAGTGTTTGACGGCGAGCGCGCTAATAAGGCCGCCAAGACTTCGACAACCGCCACCGGCACTACCGGAGGGTCTGACCGTGTGACCGACCTCTATGGTGACAAATACAACTACATTATCCTCGAACCTTCACAGATGGACAACGATGTGGTGCTCGAACAACTTGAGCGCACTCCTACCTATACCCGCACCCGCAAGGAGGCTGAGATTCATGCCCTTAGCGCTGAAGCCGAGGTTCCTCAGACCCCTGTGGCCGAGGCTGTGAAACCGGGCAATCAGATTTCTTTCTGATAACCGACCCGTCAAAATA
Source organism: uncultured Bacteroides sp. (assembly GCA_964384885.1). GTDB lineage: Bacteria > Bacteroidota > Bacteroidia > Bacteroidales > Muribaculaceae > Paramuribaculum. Next base: position 3,009 of record CAYLMR010000015.1, on the reverse strand, counting down.
GCCCCGCGGCTACCCGTTAATCAAAACTAATCGTTATCTTTGCATTTCAAAACCTCATATTCTCCCCCTCGCGGGGGAGATAAACCGAAATTCCTAAATCAATCATTAAGATACCATGACATTTAAGCATCTTCTGAAGGGAGCATTGGCCTCAGCCCTGCTGCTCAGTAGCCCGGTCATCGCCATGGCCGCGCCCGAAAAACCTTTCACCGTGCCCGAAGTGCGCCAGTGGAAAGGCCTTGACGGTTCTCTAACCCTCAACTCAGCTTCGCGCATCACCTATACTTCTGACGCCGTGGCTGAAATAGCCAATGAACTTGCCAAAGACTATAAGGCTCTCACCGGTGTGGAGCTGCAGGTTGTGAAGGGCAAAGCCTCAAAGGGGGATGTGTCGCTCGCTCTCAAAGCCGATAAGAAACTCGGCACCGAGGGCTATTCAATAGATATCGAAAACCGCGTGGCCATGACCGCTCCCACCACCGAGGGTCTGCGCTGGGCGTCGAAGACCCTGCTTCAGCTCTGCGAAACCTCGCCCGAGCTTCCCAAAGGCAAAATCACCGACTTCCCCCAGTTTGGTTTCCGCGGCTTCATGATCGATGCCGGCCGTAAATACATTCCCCTCGACTATCTCTACAAGCTGGTCGATGTGATGGCCTATTATAAGATGAATGTGCTTCACGTTCACCTCAACGACAACGGCTTCAAATATTTCTATGACGATGACTGGGACAAGACTCAGGCCGCTTTCCGTCTCGAGAGCGACACCTATCCCGGCCTCGCAGCCCGCGACGGCTCATATAGCAAAAAGGATTTCCGCGATTTCCAGAAATATGCTCTGTCGAAAGGTGTGGAGATCGTACCCGAAATCGACTTCCCCGCCCACGTCCTTTCGTTTACCCGCTACATGCCCGAAATCATGTCGGTCGACGGCGTTAACGGCGGTGACCACCTCAACCTCGACGCACCCGAGACCTACGAGTTTCTCGACAACCTACTCAAGGAATATCTCGAGGGTCCTGATCCCGTGTTTGTGAGCAAGCGCTTCCATATCGGCACCGACGAATATCAGGGTGACTCGATCACCATGGAGAAATTCCGCGCACTCACCGACCGCTATATCAAATATGCCAAGCAGTTCGGCAAGACTCCGCTCATCTGGGGCTCGCTCTCTCACGCCAAGGGTCAGACTCCCGTTGAGTCGGAAGATGTGCTGATGTATCTCTGGAGCAACGGTTATGCCAAGCCCGAAGATATGCTCCAGCTCGGCTATGACGTGGTGTCGATTCCCGACGGTTATGTTTATATCGTGCCTGCCGCCGGCTACTATTATGACTATCTCAACACCGAGATGCTCTACAACAACTGGACTCCCGCCCAGATAGGCAATGTGAATATCGGCGACGATAATCCTCAGCTCAAGGGCGGCATGTTTGCCGTGTGGAACGACCATCCCAACAACGGCATCACCGTCAAGGATATTCACCACCGCGTGATGCACGCTCTCCCCACTATGGCTGCCAAGACCTGGGACGGCAAGGATGTCACCGTGGCTTATGACGAGTTTGCCCGCAAGAGCAACGAGCTCAGCGAGGCTCCCGGCGTGAACTACCTCGGCCGTCAGGGCACCGAGCCCGGCGTGGTGCTTGAAGTGGCTTCGGTTACCCCCGGCATGGAACTCCCCATCGAGGAAATCGGCTATGACTATACCGTAGACTTCGACATCGAGGGCGCTGACGAGGCTCCCGGCACTGTGCTGTTTGAAAGCCCCGCCGCCACCTTCTGGCTCTCCGACCCCATCGGCGAGACAATGGCATTCAGCCGCGAAGGTCACCTCAACAACTTCCGCCAGGATGTGCGCAAGGGTGAGAAAAACCATGTCACCATTGTGGGCGACAATCAGGGCACCCAGCTCTATGTCAACGGCAAGCTCGTTGACAACCTGTCGCGCCGCTGGATGAGATTCGGCACCAGCGACCGCAAGATGGCTCAGGTGAGAACTCTCGTGTTCCCCCTCGCCAAGGCAGGCAAATTCAACAGCCGCATCTCCAACCTCAAGGTGCGCAACTATAAGGAAGCTCCCGAGAAGTAATTTCTTCTTAACAAACAGATTATAACTCATCGGCCCTGCCGGCTAAAGCGGCGGGGCCGATGAATTTTTTATAGCCCATAGGGCGCGGGAGACCAAACTTTAAGGGGGCGCGGAATGTTAACTATATACACTACAAGAAAAATGATAATCTTATTCAACACCCCGATATGAAAACCCTTATACTGCTTCGTCATGGTCAGAGTCAGTGGAACCTCGAAAACCGCTTCACCGGGTGGACCGATGTGCCCCTGTCGGACAAAGGCCGCGAGGAAGCGCGTCAGGCCGGCCTGAAAATCAAGGAGGCGGGTCTCAAACCTCAATACTATTTCACTTCGCGGCTCAGGAGAGCCATCCACACGCTTCAGATTGCTGCCGAGGCTATGGAGAGAGACTGGGTGCCGGTAGTTAAGGACTGGCACCTCAATGAGCGTCACTATGGCGCGCTGCAAGGGCTAAACAAGGCCGAGACAGCCCGCGAGTATGGCGAAGAGCAGGTTCACACATGGCGAAGGAGTTTCGACGTGTTGCCGCCGCTTCTCTCGCCCGACGATCCGCGCGCACCGGTCAATGACCCTGTTTATGCGGACCTGCCCGCCGATTCGCTCCCGTTGGCCGAATCGCTGCGCGACACTATCGCGAGGGTAGAGGCGTGTTGGACCGAGCGCATAGCTCCCGCCCTTAATCTCTATGACACGGTGCTTGTGGCTGCCCACGGCAACTCGCTGCGCGGCCTCGAAAAGATGTTGCTCCATCTCACTGCCACCGAAGTGGTGGATCTTGAGATTCCCACCGGGTCGCCCTGTGTGTTTACGCTCGATGATCGCCTGAATGTAATTTCCAGCAAATACTTATAATCTTAGTTGATTTTTAAACCTCTTTAGTGATAAAGAAGCCCAAATGCCGGGAGACGGTGCCGCCAC
>CAYLMR010000014.1:0-32287 GCA_964384885.1 uncultured Bacteroides sp. | reverse complement strand
AACGTTGCCCTCACCAAGAAGGTTGTTGACTATGCCCACCAGTATGACGTAACCGTTGAGGGTGAGCTCGGTGTGCTTGCCGGCGTAGAGGATGAAGTTTCTTCCGACCACCACACCTACACCGACCCCGAAGAGGTTATCGACTTCGCTACCCGCACCGGCTGCGACTCTCTCGCTATCTCGATCGGCACCTCACACGGCGCTTATAAGTTCACTCCCGAGCAGTGCACCCGCAACGCCGAAGGCCGTCTCGTGCCTCCCCCCTTGGCATTCAACGTGCTCGACGCCGTTATGGAAAAACTCCCCGGTTTCCCCATCGTGCTCCACGGTTCAAGCTCAGTGCCCCAGGAATATGTCGACACCATCAACAAATATGGCGGCAAACTTCCCGACGCTATCGGTATTCCCGAAGAAGAGCTCCGCAAAGCTGCCAAGAGCGCCGTTTGCAAAATCAACATCGACTCTGACAGCCGTCTTGCCATGACCGCCGCTGTGCGCGAAGTGTTCGCCACCAAGCCCGGTGAGTTCGACCCCCGCAAATATCTCGGCCCCGCCCGCGACGAAATGGAGCGCCTCTACAAGCACAAAATCGTTAATGTGCTCGGCTCTAACGGCAAAGCTGCCGAATAATTAGCTCCATAGCTACATAGAATATAAAAAAGCGATTGTGTCAATCAGTGACGCAATCGCTTTTTTCAATGTCTTAAATCGGAAGGGGAGGGGAGAAAGGCCCCGTTGAGGGAAAGAGGGGATTATTCTTCGGCGGGAGCTGCGGGAGCAGGAGATACCTTGATGAGCTCCAGGCGTGTGGCCGAGCTTTTGATTATCGTGAAGGCATAGTTTTCGATCACGAGTGTCTCGCCCTGAGAGGGAATCGAGCCGGAGATGTGGAGAATATAGCCGGCGAGGGTCTGATAGTCGTCTGACTCGGGAATGTCGAGGTGGAAGTCAGAGCGGATAAAGTCGATTTCGGCGCGACCCGAAAATTCATAACATCCGTCGCCGAGGTCGCGGGCTATGACGTCGGAGGTGTCATGTTCGTCGCGTATGTCGCCGCATATCTCCTCCATGAGGTCTTCGAGGGTAACGAGCCCGGCGGTGCCTCCAAACTCGTCAACCACCACGGCAATCGAGCGTTTTTCGCTCAGCAGGCGGCGCATCAGCTTGTTGGCCAGCAGGGTCTCGGGGGCGAAAATCACATTTTTGATATGGCTCTTCCAGTCAGATTCGGGATAGAAGAGCTCGCTCACATGTATATAGCCGAGAATATTGTCGATATCCTCGCGATAGACGATGATTTTGCTGCGGCCCGACTGGGTGAACAGGGCCGACAGCTCGGCGCGGGTGGTATTGTCGATGTCGACGGCCACAATCTCGTTGCGCGGCAACATGCAGTCGCGCACATGGGTTGTCGAGAAGTCGAGGGCGTTGTGGAATATCATCACCTCGTTTTCGAGCGGCTGCTTGTCGGGGTTGACCTCGTCGATGGCGTTTTCGATATAGTCGTTGAGATCGCCCACCGAGAGCGAACCGAGCTTCACATTTTCGCTCTCAATGCCGCACAGATGCATTATGCCGCGCGAGATGAGGGTGATAAACAGTGAGATGGGGTAGAGAATGAGGTAGATGAGATAGACCGGCACGGCAAACACCTTGAAAGAGGTGTTGGGGTTGATGCGGAATATCGTTTTAGGGAAAAACTCGCCGGTGAGGAGTATTACGCCCGTGGTGATGAGGGTGGAGCAGAGAAGCACCAGCGCCTCGCCGGGCAGATGGGCCGACAGCCACGGCTCGATGAGCGCGGCGGCCCCCATGCCATAGACCACGAGCACTATGTTGTTGCCCACAAGTATGGTTGAGATAAACAGCTCTTCGTTGGAATAAAAGCGGTTGATGAGCTTGCCGATCAGACCCCCTTTTGAGGCGTCGAGCTCCACCCTTACGCGGTCGGAGGAGATATAGGCTATCTCCACTCCCGAAAAGAGGGCGGAAAATATCAGTGAAACTATGGTGAGTATTATCCAGGAAAGTTCGGTCATCGGTGGGGAGGTTGAAATTTATCGGGAGGGAACGGGGGCCACGGGGAGGGAGTGCCACACCGAGCCGGTGTCGACAAACGCCGTGGTGTCGGGCGGCACGAGCTTGGGCGCGCGGCGGGGTTGGAGAGCGCGGCGGCGTGTGCGCGGGTTGCTGCCCGGGGCGGTGCTTACAAATGTGGTGTCGGTGGGTGTGCCGTTATAGGCCTTGTCGGCAAACTGAGCGTCGGCGGGATCGTCGGCTCCTGCAGCCGCAGGGTCATAGGGGGCGGTGGTGGGCTCGCCGTTGGGTCTGAATTGTGACATCGGGAATATGCCAGAGGGATTGAGCAGGGTGTAGCGCGACATCGTTTCGTTGGACTTGAATCCCCATCCTTCCATCACCCTGTCGGGGCGCTCGATGTGGATAAACGAGTCGCTGTAGACCTCGCGGTCGGGCTGGCTCCAGAACAGCTGTTCGGTGAGAAATCTCTGTCCGTCGGGCGAGGAGATGTCAACCGCGCCGTCGAGCTGCCACAGCTGGCGGCGGGTGAAGAATTTGGCCGAGTCACAGTCGATAGTGGCGTCGATGGCCATGTCGGGCGAGAAGCGCTCCATGTGCATACCCTCGGGAAAGCTCCAGTAGGGGTCGGCGGCGGCGTCATAGATGTGCCACACCGGGGCGATGATTCTATAGCGCAGGTAGCCCGAGTCGGAAATCACGGTGTTGACCATCGTGGTGGTCATGGTGGGCACCCTCTCGGGGTCGATAGTGCCGGCTATGGTGTCGGGTTTCTTATCCTCACATGAGGTAAAGAGACCTCCTGCAGCGACCGTCAGGGCCGCCGCTACGGGCAATATCAGCAAGGATCTGCAACCGGCCATCAAGAAAGATAACTGTTAGTTAATGCGGCGCTTGAAGAACCACATTTCGTTGAAGTTGACGCTGAGGGTTACGTTAAAGTGGTTTTCCTTAAGCAGGGGATTGGGATGAGCCTGACGGTGGCGGTATTCAAAGCCGAGGTTGATGATGGTCTTGCTCATGGGGGCGGGGAATCCGAAGCCGCAGCTCACACCGAGGTCTCTCACATTGTTGTCGCCCACCATTATATAGTCGCGGTTGTAGAACACGCCCACACGATAGCTCACGCGCTCCATATATGATCCTCTCTGTTTGGGGGTGAACTGCACGCCGAGACCAGCCTGCCAGCGGTCGGCAAACTTTGATGTGGCGAAGTTCTGCATCTCGAGGAATTTGGCTTTCGACCAGGGCTGATAGGTGAGGTCGGCCTCGACATAGAGTTTGTTGCGCCACTTATAGCCGATGCCGGCGCCCCAGCTCTCGGGGGTGGTGAATTTGTGGCGCATGTTGGTGCGGTCAACCACGGTGTCGGCCACTGTAATGGTGGTGTTGCCCGAGGTGGTGACGTCGTTGGTCATGTCATATTTGGTGACCCATGTGTGGCCGAGCAGCGATTTCGAGGGGGTGTAGGTGAGACCGAGCGAAATCTGATGATTCTCAACCGGGCGGAAATGATATTGCGCGCCGATGAGGAGATTGTAGTCTCTCACCTGCATCACCTGCTCGAAGAGGGCGGTGGTGCCTCCCGAGGGGGTGGTCATCACATCATGGGTTATTGTGCCGAAAAGATAGCTCACGTTGGCGCCCACCGAAAATCCCTTGAAGGGGCTGACACCCACGCCGAGATAGGCCTGGTTGAGGCCGCCGTCGCCCTGGCGTATCGACGAGGCGTTGTCGCTGAGCTCGGTGCCGAAGGCATAGCCCACCGTTGAATAGGGCACGAGACCCGCGCTGGCGCCTATGAAACTGCAGATGGGCACCTGGAGGGTGATATAGTCGAGGCCGCCACCCTGACGGTTGACCGACTTGCCGTCTTCGCGGAGGTTGATGGCGGCATAGTTGATGCCCATATCGAAGAGGAATGTCATCGAGTCGATCGAGGCATAGCTTGCGGGGTTCATGGCGTTGATCTGCCGGCCTGAGTTCATGGCATATCCCACGCCGCCCATCTGACGCTGGGTAGCGGTGGCGTTGTTGTTGAGCAGACCGTAGCCGAGTCGCGAATAGGGGCTCACAATATCCTGGGCGCTGAGACAGGGTGTAAGGCAGAAGATTGCTGCCATTGCGGCGATAACCCTGAGAGTCACGCGGCGGGTTATGTTAAGAGTTTTGTTGGTCATATTATCTTGGGGTGGAAAATTCATTTAGCTTCGTTGGCGTGGCAGAGGTTGTAGTTGAGAATGGAGTTTAACCCGGCGCTTACCAGATTGGGTTGCACATCAACGTCAAAATCGCATATCCCGGCCAGGGCGGTGGCCCATCCTCCGGTCACAACGGTGATGGTGTCGGCGGGCAGGCGCGTGCGGTAGTAGGCCAGGGCGCCCACTATGCCATAAACTGCGCCGAGTATCATGGCCGAGCGGGTGTCGGTGCCGAGAAAACGGTCGGCGGGGAGCTCGCGGGGCATTTCGAGGCGGGGCAGGCGGGCGGTGAAGCGGTGCAAGGCTTCGAGGCGCATCGACATGCCGGGCGCTATGTTGCCGCCGGCAAAACGGCCCGAGGCGGTGACATAGTCATAGGTCACCGCCGTGCCTGCATCGACCACAAAGAGGGGAGAGCCGGGGTGGAGCGACAGGGCTCCGGCGGCCGCGGCTATGCGGTCGGTGCCGAGAGTGCCGGGGGTGCCATAGTCAATGGCGAGTGGGAGGGGCATCTGTGAGTTGAGGCGCATCACGTTGGGAATCATGCGCTTCAGCTTCTTGAGAAACTCCTCTCCGTTGCCGGCCACCGAACAGTAGATGGCGTTGGCGGGCGAGACATTGTTGCGCGACAGAAACCGCTCCACGGCATGGGTGGTGAGATTGGATTCAATCACCACGTCAACCGGCTCATTGCCTCTCCATATCGCCATCTTGGCGGCGGAATTACCTTGGTCGATCGTTAAATTAACGTGCATTTGGCGGCAAATTTAGCAATTACTTGTGTGAATTAAGGAATAGAGGGGCGTTTTTTTGCTATTTTTGACGCATGGCAGCGGGCAATGCCAGCGACGAATAGGCCTGAAGCACTCCGCCGGCAAGGAAAAATGCCAGCCATTCAACGGGGGCCGTCGACGGAAACCATGCAAACACACATCCGGCGGCAAAAAACAATGCGCTCCACAGGGTCATGCGCTTGAGCCGGCGCGCCCTCATGTCGGGGGCGGAGTAGTCGGTGAAAAATATCCGGGCTATGAGCAGTATTCCCGCGGCGACGGCATAGAGGGTGTGCCATATCAGCGGCTCGACTTTCAGAAACGGGAGAATGATGGTTACGAGCAGCAGTATGAGGCCGATATTGGCAATCCATTCACCTGCGGCGCCTGATTTTCTTGATATTGATGACATAGGGGGAGGTTACCGGTTAGTCAAACACATACACATCCTCGTTGGGACGCTGCATGTGGTAGTTTTCTCTCACGATACGTTCCATTGTCTCGGGGTTGGTCTCGAGGCTGCGGTTCATGGCTTTGTAGTATTGCAGCGTATCGTTGTTTTCCTTGATTTCGGCTTTGAGACGGTCTATCTCACACTCATGCTGATAGGTTTCCATCAGCGAGTTGTCGCTCAGGAAAATCACGAAACCTATCATGGCCGCAGTTATGAAGAATCCGGGGCGCAGATAGCGGCGCGCCCATGAGCGGCGCGGGGGTGTGGCGGGGGAATTGGTGGGTGAGTCCATAGAGGTGGATGACAGCCCGGAGGCTAATTATGCATTTTACGGCAAAATTACTAAACTTTTTCGCTACCCGGGCTATTAGGGAGCTGAAAATCACCGCGGCTTCACATTTTTTATATAACATTACCCCGGCCGGAGTTGTCATCAGCTCTGAGGTTAACCGACTGTGTTGCTAAATATCATTAATTTATCGGCCTCAGGATTGGGTGGAATGAAAAAAAGTTCTAAATTTGTGGAAATTTTATTCACTATCTCCGGCGCTGTTTTGCGCTCTTTCCTCAACGGTGGTGATATTGCTTTGATAATTAATTATTTATTCATACAAATCCCAAATCATTATCATGAAAAAATCGCTCTATACGATTTTATCGGTTCTGGCGATGATTCTGGCGGGTGTCGCTATGCCGACCAATGCCGCTCCAAGAGTCAACCTCACGCCGTGGCCGCAGTCAATCTCCGTTCAGGAGGGTGATTACACCCTTGCTCCCGGCAGCACGATAGGCATCGTAGGTGGCACAGCTACCGAAGCCCATCAGGCCGAGCTGACAAAATTTGTCGAGGCTATGAATGTCGCTACCGGTCTCAACATGGCCGTGAGCACCGCCTCGCCCGCTATCGCAGTGACCATCGATTCCTCAAAAGGAGAAGAGGCCTACAGCCTCACCGTCACCAAAGACAATGTGGCTATCGCCGCTGCGACTCCCGCCGGTCTCTACTATGCTCTCCAGAGCGTAAAGAAGATGCTTCCCGCCAACGTCATGGCCGGCAAGAAGGCTGAGGACAATGTGGCCTACACCCTTCCCTGCGTGACTATCGAGGATGCTCCCCGCTTTGAATACCGCGGCTTCATGCTCGACGTGAGCCGTCACTTCTATGACATTGCCCAGGTCAAGAAGATGCTCGACATCATGGCGGTCTACAAGCTCAACCGCTTCCACTGGCACCTCACCGACGACCAGGGCTGGCGTCTCCCCATGCCCAAATATCCCAAGCTCACCCAGGAGGGCGCTACCCACTACAACACCCTGCGCACCGACTTCAGCCAGCAGAAGCAGTGGCGTGAGGGCGAAGGTGTGCCTTACGGCCCCTATTCCTACACCGAGGATGAGATTCGCGAAGTTGTGGCCTATGCCAAAGCTCGTCACATCGAGGTGATTCCCGAAATCGACATGCCCGGCCACATGACAGCTGCTATCCACGCCTATCCCGAGTTCAGCTGCAATCCCGACGGTTCATGGGGCGCCAACTACACCCACGAGGTATGGAACAAGGGTGGTGTGTCGAAAGACGTGCTCGATATTTCAAATCCCGCCGTTCAGCAGTTCCTGAAAGATGTCGTTGATCAGCTCGCCAATCTTTTCCCCTTTGAGTATATCCACATCGGCGGTGACGAATGTCCCACCGAGGCATGGTCGAAAAGCGAATCAATCAAGGCCTTCAAGAAGGAAAACCGTCTCTCCACCGACGCTCAGGTTCAGAGCTGGATGACCAAGATGGTTGCTGAATATGCCTATGAAAACTACGGCAAGAAAATCAGCGCATGGAATGAAACCATCACCGCGGGTGGAGCTAACGTCTCTATGGTGAAAAAGCTCGAAGACCCCGTTATCTACTGCTGGTATCCCGCTGCTTCAGCTGCTACGACAGCTCAGACCAACAAGCTCAGACATGTCTATACTGCCTTCAACGGCGGTTACTATATCAACCGTTCATATAGCGGCTATGACAAGGTAGGTGCTGTAAACGACGGCGCCCTCAGCATCTCCTACAACCACAACCCGCCCGAAAACAGCTATTGCATCGGTGTGCAGGGCACATTCTGGTGTGAGCAGGTCGACCGCCCCACCGATGTGGAATATCTCGCCCTTCCCCGTCTCATAGCCCTCTCCGAACAGGGTTGGACCCCCTCGGCTTCCAAAGACTACAACGAGTTTATGCGCCGTCTGGCCGCCGACACCGAGATGCTCAAGCTCGCCGGCTATAACTATGGTGCCCACCAGATTGTCGATCCTTCAAGCCTTGAAAAGCCCGATCCCGACAAATGGTATTATATGACCACAAAGTGCTCTGACGACCGCGCCGGCCGTATCTGGGAGCTCGCCGCCGAAGGCTCTGCCCTGCTCGACCGCTATGGCAAGGCTAAGGTAAATCAGCTTTGGACCAACGACACCAAGGATGAGGAGAATGATTATCAGCTCTTCAGATTTGTTGAAGACCCCGCCAACGAAGGCCGCTATGCCATTATCTGTAAAGGTATGAACGGCGGCTCGCTCAGCTCCAAGCCCACCGCCACCAGCACCCTCGGCCGCTGGGAATATAGCGACAAGGTGACCTATGGCTTCATTCTTGATCCCACTCACTATGGCAGCGACAAAGACATCTTCCACTATTCCATCCGTCCCGTTGACGACAACGGCCACTGGCTCAACTTCTCGAAGTCAGGTCAGGATTATGCCATCAACGTCTACACCGATCCCGGTGACGGCAGCGGCGGCCTCATGTCGTTTGTTCCCGCCGAAGGAGTAGAGGAGCCCGGCCCCGGTCCCGACGACCCCGTGATTGATGACGAAGTGCCCGCTCCCGGCAAATACTACCGTCTGCGCACCCGCTTTAACGGCGCTTCGAGCCAGCCCCGCTACGGCTCTTGCATCGAGCTGCTCCGCGACGACGCCGGCAAGGGCAACAACGCCCAGGCCAACCGTCTGTGGCACAATGCCCCCGCCGAGCCCGGTGATGACAACTACGAATATCAGTGGTTTACTTTCGAGGCTGATCCCGAAGGCTCAGGCTACTACGCTCTCGTCTGCATGGCCAAGCCCGAAGGCTCTGTCAACTCCGTTCCCTCGATTGCCAACAACAGCAACACCGCCCGCTTTGACTATGACGACAACGCCAAGCACTATGGCTTCTATCTCGTAGAGTCAACCGCCAAGGGTTCAACCCAGGGCACCGACGAAGAGGGCTTCTACAGCGCCATAACCTCGAAGGACGCCGCCAACGGCTGGTATCTCAACATCTCGGCTGCCGGTCAGGGCTACTCCGTGCATCTCTACAGCGACCCCACCGACCAGAATGCCGGTATCTTTACTTTCGAGCCCTATCCCGTTGCCAAAGTGCTCGTGACCGTGAAATATCACCACCTCACCCGCGGCCAACTCTGCGACGATAAGACATATAATGTTGAGGAAGGCTCGAAGTTCACCCCCGAGATTCTCGAATTTGAAGGTCTCGAATATCTCAAGACCGAAATCGAAGGCTCTGAGTCGCTCGACAAGATCACCGCTCCCACCACCGTTACCCTCTACTATCAGGATGCATCCGGCGTTGACATCATCAATATCGACGCCGCCGACGGCAAAGCCACAATCTATGATATGTCGGGTAGAAAACTGCGCGCCATCACCGCTCCCGGTTTCTATATCGTGAATGGTGTGAAGATTCTCGTGAAATAACCCTGCCGTCATTCTTATCTGTTATATAATGCTGACGCGCCGCCAACCTCTGAAATTCTCTCGGAAGTAGCGGCGCGTCGTTTTTTCTATCAGACACCTTGGAATAACCAAACCATTAATCATAAAAGGAAATGAAATTCAAGTTTATCTCGGTTGTGGCCTCTCTGGCAGTGTCGATGATGTCGGCAGTGTCGATGGCTCAGGAGACTCCTCAGGTCAACCTCACACCGTGGCCTCAGCAGCTCTTTATAAACGAAGGCTCGTTTACCCTCGCTCCCGGCACCACCGTGGGCATTGTCAGCGGCAATGAGAAGCATGAGTTTAAAGCTGAAATCCACAAATTTATCAACGCAGTCAATCAGGCCACCGGTCTCGGGCTTAAGGAAAGCTCCTCCAGCCCCGTGATTGCCGTGACCGTGGCTCCCGGCTATGAGGCCGAAGGCTATGCCCTCGACATCAACCCTCAGGGCATCAACATCTCGGCCACCACTCCCACCGGTCTCTACTACGCTTTCCAGAGCATCAAGAAGATGCTTCCCGCCAATGTAGCTGTGGGCAAGCCCGTGGCCGGCACAATGGCCTATACTCTTCCCTGCCTCGCCATCTCCGACAATCCCCGCTTTGAATATCGCGGCTTCATGCTCGACGTGAGCCGCCACTTCTATAATGTGGCCGAGCTTAAGAAGATTCTCGACATCATGTCGGTCTATAAGCTCAACCGCTTCCACTGGCACCTCACCGACGACCAGGGCTGGCGTCTCCCCGTGCCCAAATATCCCAAGCTCACTCAGGAGGGCGCCATTCACCACAACACCCTCCGCACCAACTTCGCCACTCAGGAGCAGTGGCGCGAGGGCAAGGATGTGGCCTATGGTCCCTATTCCTACACCGAGGACGAAATCCGCGAGATTGTCAATTATGCCAAAGACCGCCATATCGAGGTGATTCCCGAAATCGACATGCCCGGCCACATGGTAGCCGCCATCCACGCCTATCCCGAGTTTAGCTGCAACCCCGACGGCTCATGGGGCGAGGAATACAACCACGAGGTGTGGAACAGGGGCGGTGTGTCGCGCGACGTGCTCGACATCTCCAATCCCGCCGTTCAGCAGTTTGTGAAGGATGTTGTTGACGAGCTCGCCAATCTTTTCCCCTATGAATATATCCACATCGGCGGCGACGAGTGTCCCACCGACGCTTGGGCCAAGAGCGAAAAGGTGCAGCAGTTCAAGAAGGAAATGGGCTTTGACAACGACACCCAGCTCCAGACATGGTTTACCAAGATGATCGCCGACTATGCTAATGAAAAATATGGCAAGAAAATCTATGCCTGGAATGAGTTTGTGACCAACAACGGCGCTGACCTCGAAATGGTCAAGACCCTCGACGATCCCGTGATTTTCTGCTGGTATCCCCCTCAGGCCGGTGTTGACACCGCCGAGGCCAACGGCTGGAAGCATGTCTACACTCCTTTCCACCTCGGCTACTACATCAACCGCTCCTATAAGGGCTTTGATAAATATGGTGCAGGTGGCGACGGTGCCGTGAGCCAGACCTACAGCCACAATCCTCCCACAACTGAAAATTGCATCGGTGTGCAGGGCACATTCTGGTGTGAGCAGGTCGACCGTCCCGAAGACCTCGAATATCTCGCTCTTCCCCGCCTCATCGCCATCGCCGAGCAGGGTTGGACCCCCGAAAACCTCAAGGACTATGACAATTTCTCGAGCCGTCTGCTCGCCGACAAGGAGCTTCTCGACCTCGGCGGCTATAACTATGGCGCCCACCAGATCATCGACAAGTCGAAGATCCGCAAGCCCGAGGCTGACAAATGGTATAAGATGACCTCACGCTCCATGGGTCCCCGCTTGGGCCGCGCATGGGAAGTGATTTCAGAGGACTCACCCCTCAACGGTGACTTTGCCGACAACGGCGCTGCCGAGGGTCTCCTTTGGTCTAACGACGCTTTCGACGGCAACGACTACCAGCTCTTTAAGTTTGTTGAAGACCCCGCCAACCCCGGCAACTATGCCATTATCTGTAAGGGTGTAGGCTCGGGCTCGCTCAACCCCTCTCCCGTCAAGACTGAAAAGGGCGATCGCTGGCAGTATGACCCCGAGAAAGTGGTTTATGGCTTTGTGCTCGACTACGGCAACTATGGCGAGGGCGAAAACGGCGCCTTCCAATATTCCATCCGCTCGGCTGAGGATAAAGCCAAATGGCTCAACTTCTCACTGGCCGGCCAGGGCTTCGCCATCAACGTCTACAACGACCCTGCCGACGGCAGCGGCGGCATCATCCAATTCGCCGAAGACTAATCCCCCTCGCCGAAGACTAATCCCCACCCCTCTCCCACAAAAAAATCACCATCCCTCGATGGTGATTTTTTTGTCCCCCCACCTCCGACAAACCCTCCTTGCAAGGTGAAAATCGGCAGGCGAAATTGAGGTGGATTATCTTACGGAAATTATTGGTTGGCCAAAAAAAGCCGACAACATTCCAATGGTTGCGATGGTAAAATTATGCTGACCGCTCAGCCATTTTGTGATTTCGCTCGGGCGGCGCCCAAGGGCGTCGGCAAACTGCTTCTTTGTAATGCCTCGTTCAAGCATAAGTTCATATATGCGGTCGGAGATTTGAAAGGAAAGATCAACCTCATTTTTTACCGCTTCGGGAATCGGTCCCAACATTTCGCTGAGAGTCTTAGCTGTTCGTTTCATATTCTTGTTTTATAATAGCACAAATATAAAATAATTATTTCACTCAAAGATGAAATGCTGGGTATTTTAACAGAAATTCAAAGGATAACGGTCGGTGGTGGGGTAGGGATAAATAAAACGGGCAGGCCGGGGGAGGGCTGCCCGTTTTATTTAGGTCAGAAGTCAGAGTTTAGAGTTTAGAGGTTAGAGTTTAGAGGGTGGCGGGGAGGTGCTTGCGGGAGTAGGCGCCGTAGAAGGCGACGATGATGAAGCACACCAGGGGGAGCACGAAGGAGATGTTGACCGCGGGGAAGTTGAAGATTCGGTCACAGTCGATTATCATGCCTTGAAGAGGGGGCATGAGGGCGCCGCCCACGATTGCCATTACGAGAAATGCCGCGCCGAGCGAGGTGTCGGTCTTGTCGACTTTCTCAAGCGCTATGCCATAGATGCTCGGGAACATGATTGACATAAAGGCGCTTATGGCCATGAGGCAGTAGAGGCCTGCGATTCCTTCGATAACGATGGTCAGCGCGGTGCATACGGCGGCGCAGATGCCGAATATCTGCATCAACCGCGCGGGGCGGATATATTTCATCAGATAGGTGCCTACAAATCTGAAGCTCAGAAACAGCAGCATGGCCACGATGTTATAGACCTGGGCGGTGGCTTTGTTGATGCCGAGATTGTTGGCATACTGAATGATGAATGTCCACACCATTATCTGCGCGCCGACATAAAACATCTGAGCCACAACACCATAGCGATAGGCATGATTATGCCACAGGTGGCTGAGGGTTGATCTGACGTTGCTGCTTTCCTCGTCGCTCCTGATGGGTTTGGGCATTTTGGCCAGAGCGATGATTATAAACATCACGAGCACCACAATGCCGATCGCCACATAGGGGTCGCGGATCACGGCGAGGTCGTGGGTGCGGATAGCGGCTTTTTCAGCAACGCTGAGGGAGTTAAACACAAGGTTGCCCGCCTCGTCGCGCGCATCAGAAAGGAGGTTGGGGAGAATCACAAACGACGCCACGGCCATGCCCGACAGAGAGCCTACGGGATTGAAAGCCTGAGCCATGTTGAGGCGGCGGGTCGACGTGGCCTTGTCGCCGAGCGAGAGCACATAGGGGTTGGCTGTGGTTTCGAGAAACGCCAGTCCGAAGGTCAGCACATATAGCGACAGACAGAAGAATGTGAAGCTCTGCTGTGACGCCGAGGGAATGAACAGAAACGCGCCTACGGCATAAAGGCCGAGGCCGAGCAGGATGCCGCTCTTATAGCTGAACCGCCTGATAAAGAGGGCCGCGGGCACAGCCATAGTGGCATATCCGCCATAGAAGGCAAACTGCACCAGCGAGGCCTGGGCCGTGGATATTTCCATTATATCCTTAAAGGCGGCCACCATGGGATTGGTAATGTCGTTGGCAAAACCCCACAACACAAACAGAGAAGTCAGCAAGATGAATGGCAGGAGATATTTTTTCTCTACCAACGGGGGCTTTCGATTTAAGGTATTATTCATCACAAAAAAAGTTTTTCTATTTGCAGACTATCTCGGTGATTTCGGCCATTGAGACGCTCTCACCGGCGGCTTCGGCCTGGAGCAGAATGTTGCCTATGGCGGTGGCCTCGACAGCTCCCGCCTCGACGGTCACTCCGGTGACCTGCTCGGTGAGCCGGTTGAGCAGCTTGTTGCGGCTGCCTCCGCCTATCACCTGAATGCGCTTCACTTCTTTTCCGAGCATCGAGGCGAGGTCGGCCACACCCCTCTTGTAGCGTGTGGCGAGCGAAAGGAGCACACATTTCACCATATCGCCCTGAGTTTCCGGCTCGGGGAGGTTGTGGTCGCGGCAATAGTTTCTGACAGCCTTTTCCATCTCGCGGGCGGTGGTAAAGAGCGGGTCGTCGACATCAATAATATCCGCATAGGGAGATTTTTCAGCCTCCGAGAGCAGATAATCATAATCGGTGGGGAGACCTGCGGCCTTCCACCCCGCCATGAGGCGCTGCAGAATCCAGAGGCCGGTGATGTTCTGGAGGAACTTGATCCTGCCACCTGTGGCGCCCTCGTTGGTAAAGCCGGCCACACGAGCCTGAGGGGTAAGCACCGGCTGGTTGATCACCGCGCCGAGCAGCGACCATGTGCCGGAGCTGAGAAATACAGTGCCGTCGGTGTCGTAGGTTCCGCACACCGAGTGAACGGCGCTGGCGGTGTCGTGCGACCCCACGGCTATTACGTTGACATCATAGTCAATGCCGATTTCAGCCTTGATGTCGTCGGTGAGTTTGCCGCGCACGTCGCCCGGCATTACTATCCTGCCGAAAAGATGTTCGGGCAAGCCGACGCGGGCTATCAGACCGCGGTTCCATGAGCGGGTTTTGACATCAATCAGCTCGGAGGTCGAAGCGATGGTATATTCATTGCATGCCACTCCGGTGAGGAAATAGCTGAAAAGGTCGGGCATAAAGAGCAGATGAGCCGCCACGTCGAGAAGCTCGGGCGAGCTCTTGCGCATATCCGTGAGGCGATAGAGACTGTTGATGTCCATCTGCTGAATACCGCTCTGAGCATAATGGGCGTCGGCATCCTCGGTGGCGAAAAATCTCTCCATACCTCCCTGAAGCGAGGGGTCGCGATAGCACACCGGATTGCCCAGCAGATTGCCCTGACGGTCAATAAGGCCGAAATCCACTCCCCACGTGTCGATACCCACGCTCAGGAGGCGGTAGCCTTTCTCAACAGCCTTGCGCAACCCTGTCTTCATCTCCTCAAACAGTGAGAGAAAATCCCAGTAAATATGGCCGCCCATATTTATCTGACGGTTCTCAAAGCGGTGGAGCTCGTCGAGAGTCAAGGAATTTCGGGAGAGGGAAGCGGCTATTACCCTGCCGCTTCCTCCTCCGAAATCAACCGCTATATAAGCTTGTTTCATTTGCCTTGCTTGCCTAAGAAATAGGATTCGAGGTCGTCGATCTCGCCTCTTGTGAGGGGGTCGACATTCGAGCCGTTGAGCAACGCTATCCTGCACCCCATTTCAAAGAACATGGCTCTCTCAAAGGCCTGGTCGAAGTCGGCGCCACACACCACCTGGCCATGCTTGAGCAGAAGCACACTGTTGTGGGTGCGCATGGCTTCGATGACATGCTCGGCCAGCTCGGGCGAGCCGGGGCGGAAATAGGGAATCTGGGGAATCTCCTCACCCACATGCAGAGCCATCTCGGCAGTGAAATTGAGATTGGTGGCGCGATCCTTGCGGCAGGCGAGGGCGGTGGCATAGGGGCTCTGGAAATGGAGCACCACGTTGACGTCGGGGCGCTCTCTCATCACGCTGAGGTGGAAGGTGCTCTCCATCGACGGCTTGACTCCGTTGAGAATCTTTCCTTCCTCCAGCTCAACCACCGACACCCTGTCGGCGGTGAGTTCGGGCAGCCATGAGCCGGTGCCCGAGATGAGCACCTCGCCGTTGGGCAGACGCCACGAGAGGTTGCCGCTGCTGCAAATCGTGAGCCCGGCGGCTCCGACCTTATGGGCGGAGCGGATAAACTGGTCTATCTGAGCTGAGGTTGCCATGACTTACTTGTAGAGAGGTCCGTAATTCTTGCAGGCGCGATAGTCTGAGCCCTCCTTATCCATGCCAAAGGCGTTCCAGGCCGAAGGACGGAAGATGTCGACGTCGGGAATGTTGTGCATGCACACAGGTATGCGCAGCATCGAGGCGAGGGTGATGACATCCTTGCCGATGTGGCCGTAGGAGATGGCTCCGTGGTTGGCTCCCCAATTGTTCATCACCGAATAAACATCCTTAAAGGCGTCGCGGTCGGGGCAGAGGCGGGGCACAAACCATGTGGTGGGCCAGGTGGGATCGGTGCGCTTGTCGAGAATGGCGTTGATCTCCGGGTCGATGTCAACGGTCCAACCCTCGGCGAGCTGGAGCACCGGGCCGAGACCTTTCACGAGGTTGAGGCGCATCATGGTCACGGGCATACCACCCTTGGTGAGGAAGTTAGACGAGAAGCCGCCGCCACGGAAATAATCGCGGTCGGCAGGATACCATGTTGTGGCGGCGAGACAGGCCTCGACATCCTTTTCAGTCATTTCCCATGAGGGTTTCATGCAGGGTTCGCCGGCGGCGTTGACGCTCTGACCGGTGGCGTCGAGGGTTGTGGCGCCCGAGTTGATGAGGTGGATGATACCGCCTGAGGCACGGCCGGTGAGTTCCTTGCCGGTTACGCGCTTCACGGCCTCGGGGCTCCAGTAGGTGCGCACGTCGGAGAACATCTGACCGATGCCGGTGAGCAGGTGGCCGAAGAGCATGGCCACACCGTTGCAGGCATCGTTTTCGGTGGCGAGCACAAAGGCTTCGCGGATGCCGTTCCAGTCAAATGAGGTATTCATCAGAGCCTCGGTATAGTCGCCGTTGGGCTTCCAGTCGGTCCACTGGCGCTGACCCTGGAAACCGCCGGCAATGGCGTTGTGGCCGAGCGATTCCTCCTTGAAGCCGGCTTCCAACAGGCGGGGATTGCCGATCATGAGGTCTCTCACGATGAGGGTCATCTTGACGATAAACTCCCAGTCGGCATCTTTCTGCTCGCGGGTCTTGGCCTTGACGGTGTTCTTTATATCCTCACCCTCATTGGGCTTGCAATATTTTTCGGTCCATGCCATAGCTTTGGCATATTCTTCCTTGTCGTAGATACCTTCATCCATGCGGCGCAGAATTTCGGTCTCGTCGACGCTCTCGTTTCTCATGCCGAGATATTCCTGGAAGAACGAAGGCTCAACGATCGAGCCGGCGATGCCCATACACATCGAGCCGATAGAAAGATAGCTCTTGCCGCGCATGAGGGCCACGGCGATAGCGGCGCGGGCAAAGCGGAGCAGCTTTTCGGCCACGTCGTCGGGAATGGTGTTGTCGTTGAGGTCCTGCACATCATGGCCGTAGATGCCGAAAGCGGGCAGACCCTTCTGGGCGTGGCCGGCAAGCACGGCGGCAAGATAAACGGCGCCGGGGCGTTCGGTGCCGTTAAATCCCCACACTGCCTTGGGCCAGTAGGGGTGCATATCCATAGTCTCCGAGCCATAACACCAGCATGAGGTAACGCTTATGGTGGCGCCGACACCCTCTTTCTCAAATTTCTCGGCACAGGCGGCTGCCTCGGCCACACGGCCTATGGTTGAATCGGCTATCACACACTCCACGGGCGATCCGTCGGGATAGCGCAGATTGGTGGAAATCAGATTGGCTACTGCCTTGGCAAGTTCCATTGTCTTTTCCTCAAGGCTCTCTCTCACTCCACCCTGACGACCGTCGATAGTGGGGCGGATACCGATTTTAGGATAATTTTTCATGCTATAAGTTTAGTTTATTTTGGTATGATTATTTCATGGCTGACAGCCGACAAAGCCTTCTGTCGGTCTATCGGCAAAGTTACGAAAAAAACCGGTCTTTCTCGGCCTGACACCATGATTTTCACGCCCCTCGGCTCATGAAAATCTCGGGCCATGACCGGATGTTATCCTTATCTGTTTTAAAGGCTGTTGAGTATCAGCATGTTGGCGCGGTCTACAGTCGAGGTGTCGAGCGACGCCAGATAGATCTGGGTGGTTGTTTCAGAGTCGTGGCCCATTCCTTCGCTGATGACACTCAGCGGTATTCCCTTCGAGCGCGCCACGCTTGCCCAGCTGTGACGCGCCACATAGAGCGTGAGCGGTATCTCAACCTCCAGTATCTCCCCCAACTTCCTCAGACCGCAGTTTATCTTATAACCCACCGAGCGGTATACGCAACGCTCGTTCACCCCCCGCTGGCGTATGATAGGGAGGAGATAGTCGGATTTATTCTTAGGATATTTGTCTACAATCCTCTGCATATCCTTGGTCCATTCGATCATGAGCATCTGGCCCGTCTTTCGCCGCCGGTAGCTCACATAGCCGTTTTTCAGATCGGATTTGCGCAGAAAGGCCATGTCGATAAAGCTCATGCCCCTGAGCATGAAGCTCATCATAAACATGTCGCGGGCATAGTCGAGAGTAGGGGAAAATTTGAGGTTGAGCGATTTCAGCCGCCGGATGATATTGAGCGGGAGCGCCCTCTTGACCGTCTTGTCAACCCCGGTATAGACATGCCGGAAAGGGTGGCGGTTGTCGATGATGTTCTGCTCAACGGCCCGGTTGTAGGTGGCGCGCAAAATCCTCGCGTAGAATGAGAATGTGTTGGGAGTGTTGCCCTTCTGCCGGTGCCACGCCTCAAACGCCTCCATCAGCTCCGACGTGATGCAGTCAAGCAAAATATCCTCGTCATCGCGAAACTTCCTGAAGCTGTTGAGAGCGGCCTGATAGGTCTCCGAGGTGCGTATCTTGCTGTTCTGTTTCAGATTGACTATAACACCTTTCATGTAATTAAACAGTGAATACTCGCTGGTATATCTTTGATATTCCTCGATTATGTCGTCGGCGCTATAGTCAATACATCGGCTGTCGAGCCGTCTCACTATCTTGTTGAGCCGCTCAAGGTCGAGCCTTATCCTCTCCTTGATCGACACAATCAGCTTCCTGCGGCTGCCGCCATGACAGGTGGCCACGGTTGAATGTCGCTCGCTCCACTCCGATGCAAGCAGGTGATAATCAGTTGGAAGATAGCGGTTCTTCCTGTCGTGAACTATCTGATAATAAACGGTTCCCTCGCTGTCAGGGAGATTAGAGTAGCGGAATTTTACTTTTATTGAAGCCATTTTGTTTTCTGATTTTTTTTGATAATCAAACTATGTTATAAAAATGGCTTTAAGTTTAGCGCGTTTCTTCCTTTCCCGCAAAAAACATCTCCCGAATTAACATATTTTCCCCATTCACACCCCCTCCCCCCTGCCACAGGCCTACAGCAAAATTACAGACCAAAATGTTTCATATATTGGAAACATTTTATAATTTTGCGAAAAAGATTTATATGAAGGATAAATTTGAAAAAATTGGTAAGCTTTTCGGTAAAAGAAGAGTAGAACTGGGTATGACTCAGGCTGAGGTCGGAGAGCGAATTGGCGTGGGGCGTGCAACCATATCGAAAATCGAAAGCGGTAAGGGGCTGACATTCGACACCATCAATCGTGTGGCTGATGCGCTTGACGCTGAGGTAACTGTTGCCCTTACTCCAAAAGTCAGTCATGGCAAGGAGGTTATTGAATATATAGTCACTGCTATCACTGAATTTGCCAAAAGAAATTTCCTTACTGTAAAGGAGGCCTCCAACTACCTGTTGCGTTTCAAGGGTATAGATTTTCTTGAACGGTGTTATCCCGCCGAACATACCCTGTCGATAAACGATTGGGTGGATGATATAACAGCAGTGTGTAAACGTAATGGAGGAAAAATCGGATGAAGCTCTATCACGGATCTAATGTAATGATTGATCAGGTGGATTTCTCCAAATGCCATCCCTTTAAGGATTTTGGTTGTGGATTCTACCTGACTGATAATATCCAACATGCCGGAAATATGGCTTATAGACGCTCTATGCGTGCCGGTGGAGAGGAATGTGTAACTGAGTTTGAGTTTGATTTCGAGGGGGCGTTACGCGATCTGAAGGTGCTGATATTCGATAAGCCAACAGAAGAATGGGCTAAGTTTGTGATGATGAATAGAAATGAAAAAATTTCACATCCGGCTCATGATTATGATCTCGTAATAGGTCCGATAGCCGACGATTCGGTGGTGGTGTCTTTCCGCCTTTTTGAAGATGGATTTATCACTATCTCGGAGCTGGTGAAGCGCTTGGAATATAAAGAGCTGAGCACCCAATATTTCTTTCACAATGCTAAGGCCATAAGCTATTTAACTCATGTGTTATGATTAACGAAAAGAATTTTCAGTTTCTTCTTGAAGCAATCTCGACCGATATAATCGGATGGCTGATAAGAGATAATGGCCTTTCGCTGAGCGAGGCAATCTCAACGTGGTATAACTCCGAAACTTTTGAAAAAGTATCCGAGCCCCTGACAGGTATGTATGTCGAGAGCCCGGCTTATAACTATGAGTTCCTGAAGCGGGAGCTTTCAACAGGCCGCTTTCAGGTGTGATTTATTGAGGGGGGTAGTGTCAGAGGGTGGTGACGAAGCGGTGGAGGCGGGTGAGGCCGTTGAGCATTACGGAGCGGGGACAGGCGATGTTGATGCGCATGAAGCCGTCTTTGCCATACATGGTGCCTGAGTTGAGCCAGAGGCGCTCGGTGGAAAGGAGGCGATGTTCGAGGGTGTCGGAGTCGATGTTGAGCGCGCGGCAGTCAACCCACACCAGATAGGTGCCCTCCATTTCAGTGACAGGCAGCATGGGGAGATGCTCGGCAAAAAATTCGCGCAGGGTGAGGTAGTTGGTGTGAAGATAGTCAATGAGTTGGCTGAGCCACTCCTCCCCCTCGGTATAGGCGGCGATGAGGGCCTCAACTCCGAATGGGTTAACGTCACACACCTCGTTGATGTTGATGGCGCGGTCGATGGCGGCTCTCACTTCGGGCGATTGGGCGATGATGTTGGCTATCTGCAGCCCGGCGGTATTGAAGGCCTTTGACGGGGAGTTGCAGGTGATGGAGTTTGCCAGGGTCTCGGGGCTGATCGAGGCAAAGGGAGTATATTTGTGGCCCGGAAATACAAGCTCGCAGTGAATCTCGTCGGCTACCACCATCACGTTGTGGCGCAGGCAGATGTCGTTGAGCCGCTTGAGCTCATCGGCGCTCCACACCCTTCCGGCAGGGTTGTGGGGATTGCAAAGCAACAGCAACCGGGCTTTGGGGTCGCTCGCTTTCAGCTCAAGATCGTCAAAGTCGATGGTGTAGCGGCAGTTTTCATAGCGAAGGGGATTGTCGAGCACTTCGCAGCCGTTGTTGCGGATTGAGGAGAAAAAGCAATTGTAGACCGGCGTCTGAACGATAACCTTGTCGCCCGGCGAGGTCATGGCCTTGATTATTGCCGACAGAGCGGGCACCACGCCGCTGGTGTAGATTATCATATCTTTGGAGAAATGCCAGCCGTGGCGTCGGCCAAACCAGTCAACTACCGTGTCATAATATTTTTCGGGCACACGGGTGTAGCCGAAAATGCCGTGGTCAACGCGTCGGCGCAAAGCCTCGACAATGCAGTCGGCGGTGCGGAAATCCATGTCGGCCACCCACATGGGGAGCACGTCGTCGCTCTCTGCCGAGTCCCATTTATATGAGCCGGTGTTGCGACGGGGAATTATGCGGTCAAAATCATATTTTTTCATGAGTGAGTCAGGGTTAGGTTGTTGACAGATTTAAGCCAGGCCTTGCTGTAAAGGCGCCAGAGGAATATCGCGCCGCGGAAACAGAGCTCGGCACACATGGCCATCCACACTCCCGCGAGGCCATAGGTCGGAGCGAGAATAGCCGCTAAGCTAAGACGCACGGCCCAGATGCTGCCGAGATTCATGCAGCTCGGAATAAGGGTATCGCCGGCGCCTACAAATGCGCCATAGGCAACTATCGCGGCGGCAAACATCGGCTCGGCCCATGCCTCGATTCTGAGAATGGTGACGCCGAGATGCTGCACCGAGAGGTCGGGGGTGAAAAACGACATCATCACCGGCGCCACGAGATACATTATCGCTCCCATGAGGGTCATTATCGCCATGCCCGAATAGATGGTGATTTTGGCAAAACGGTCGGCCAGCTGCTTTCGTCCCGCGCCAATGCTCTGGCCTACAAGGGTTGTGGCGGCCTCACCCACGCCATAGCCCGGCATGTAGCAGAGGCTCTCGGCGGTGATGGCAAAGGCGTTGGCGGCGATGGCCACCGTGCCAAGGGGGGCCACAATGATGGTGGTTATTATCTGCGCGCCACACACCATTATATGTTCGGCGGCGATGGGGAGGCCTATCTTTGCGGCTCTCTGCATTGTGCGTCGGCTGGGGATGAAGGTGCCCGAAGTGCGGCTCATGTCGAGCGGGTGACACTTCCACCACATATAGGCAAACATCACAAGGCCTATCACACCCTCGGCGAGAAATGTGCCGAGCGCGGCGCCTTTCACTCCCATTCCCGCACCCCAAAGGGTTATGCCCCATACTTCGCGGGTGGGGAATATGAGCAGGGTGTTGAATACAACGTCGAGCACACACATCAGGATGTTGAGCATGCCCGGCACAAACATGTTGCCGCTACACCTCAACACAGCTCCCGAAAAATAGCCTAACTGGAATATCGGCAATCCCGCCGAGAAGATAAAGAAATAGATCGTGGCGTCGGGGTTGATGGCGTCGTTGCCGCCGAGCCACAGCGGGAGGCCGCCGCTTATCCAGCAACCTAAGGCGGCGAGAATTATGCTGAAAGCTATCGAGGCAAAAAGCCCCTGACGCACCACGGCCCGGGCGTCATTATATTTGTCGGCGCCGATAAACTGCGCCACCTGAACCGAAAAGCCGCTCACCACCGCCGAGCAGATGCTCCAGAAAAGCCATGTGGAGGTCGACACCAGTCCTATCGACGCCGAGGCCTCAGCCCCGAGGCTGCCCACCATCGCGGCGTCGATATACTGCATTATGATCGACGAGACCTGGGCGAGAATCGACGGCAGGCTCAGCAGCACGGTCAGCCTCAGCTGATCGCGCGTGGAGATATGCTTCCCCTCGCGGATGAGGGCAAGCAATGAGTCGGCATTTCTTATTCCGGCGAGCAAGCGGCTGAACAGGCGTTTCTGATAGTGATTTTGCAATCGGCCGGAGCCTTGGCATATCGGTCGATTATCACCTCACCGATCGAGTCGGCGGTGATTGAGCCGCTTATCGGATTTTTGACGCTCGGGATATTGCCTTTGATGTCGGCCTTGAGGGTGGAGTATTCAAAGGCGAGGTCGCAATCGGAATCCATCGTGCAATCTTCCATCACAAGGTCTTCGGCATAGCAGAGCGGCTGGGTGCCTTTGAGGTGGCAGCGCACGAGGCGGAGGCGCTTGGAGTGCCAGCCGATATATTCGCCGTCGATTTCGGAGTCATAGACGTTCACATCTTCGGTCTCCCAGAAGGCATCTTTGGTGTTGAGCACGGCGTTGTGAATCTCAACGTTGCGGCATTTCTGGAAAGAGTAATTGCCCTGCTGGCGGTAGTTGTTGATCACAATGTTGGCGCCGCGCATGAAGATATAGTCGCCCTTCTCGACCTCTACATTTTCGAGCTCCACGTTCTCGCAATCCCAGAGGGTTTCGAGAGCGTTGGGGATACGCACATTGGTGAGCTTAAGGTTTTTCATCTCGCGAAACATCTTGGGGGCCTCAACGAGAGTGTCGGTCATGAGGAGATTCTGAGAATACCACAGGGCAGCGCGGGCGCCTTCGGTAAAGAGGCAATCCTTTATCCTGAAGCCGTCAACATGCCAAAAGGGGTATTTTCCCTCAAAACGGCAGCCCTCGGCCTCGATGTTGCGGCACTCCTTGAGAGCCGACTCTCCGGCGTGGATAGTCACGTTTTCGAGACGCAGGTCGCTGCTGCCATAGAGCGGACGCTCGCCGCCAAATTCTTTATCTTTAATTGTTTCCATGATTATCAGGTGTGTTTATCTTGGGAGTTGTTTCCGATTCGTCTGCAAAGTTACTAATGATTGCCGGGAAAATAATGCCCACCATCCCTGTAATCTCAACCCAAAACACATTTTTCCACTAAGGAAGAGCCTTACGGGGTCGAGTTGTTCGGAATTTCCGAACAGCTGTCGCAATTGAGACTTAATGATGGGATTAAATGAAAATGAAAAAAGTAAAAAAGTGCTGCTCTTTCTCTAAAAGATTTGGCTAATTTAGGGATTATTGCTAACTTTGCACTCAATATGACCTCCCACGCTTCCCGTTGACCAGCGCACCCGGGGAGGTCTTCGAGTTTTATATGGACTATACCAAGCGCCCTCTTAGTCTGACGGAGCAGATAAATAAGTTGAAAAGTCGCGGATTGCTGATAGATGATGAGCAACTCGCGATACGTTACATGTCCAACATAAGTTATTATCGTTTGAGGGCATATACATATCCATTTCAGGATAACTCTAACCCTGAATCTGACCATAGATTCAAGACGGATGATATTCATTTCTCAGACATAGTTGATTTATATTGCTTTGATCGGAGACTTCGTTCATTGATGTTTAATGCAATCGAAAAGATTGAAGTGGCAGTAAGAGCAAAGATTGTTCAAGAATATTCTGAGGCAACCGGCAATAGTCATTGGTTTAATGACCGGAGTTTATATAAACACAAGGATATAGTTGATCGTGATGGACAGAAAACCACTGCATATGATTTACTAATGAGAGAAATCAAATGTGAAATCAAACGTAGTAATGAGGATTTTATCAAGCATTATTATAGCAAATATGATAATCCTCCTCTTCCTCCAGCATGGATGACACTCGAAGTCTTGTCACTCGGCACATTAAGTAAACTGTATCAGTTGTTGAAGAAATCATCCCAAAAGAAGGCAATCGCAAAGCAATTCGGACTAAACGATGACCGTGTTTTCTCCAACTGGCTACATGCGATTGCAGTATGGAGAAACTGTTGCGCACACCATAGCCGCGTGTGGAATAGAAGATGTATTATAAACATTCAGATGCCCACCAATACCGATTTCCCATTTTTGGATAGACAAACGTTAAATTCCCTGCATCCCAACAAGGTCTTTACTGTTCTTTGTTGCATAAAATATATTAGCAATATAATCAGTCCTGACAGTGATCTTAAGCGTAATATCTTATCTATCATTGGAGACGGCGGAAATTTATTGAACTTGCATGAAATGGGATTTCCAAAAAATTGGAAGCTTCTTGATGTTTGGAAATGACCATAAGCAACGGAAATGACACTATCGCAAGAGCAACAAAGACGAATTGAAGACTGTATTGAATTTAGTTTTATTCCATGAAAATGGTGCTGATTTTTCGGTGGGGTAGGGATGGTTGTTTGGGTGAAAGAAATTTTGACTTTCTTTCTCCATAAGAAGAGTATAATTCTCCTTAGAGGCAGTACTTACATTTTAAATTACACGCATCAGTTATTTCAAATACCACTTACGGAGTATTTGTTATTGCCTCAATGATTTGTTTAGCTGAAATATACCGGATCATAATATATTGAATCGAACTTTAACCATAACATTACGGGGGCGAAGATCATAAACATTTCTGTAAATGTTCATCCCATCATAGCTTACTCTTGAAAATTGTTTTCGATTGAAGATATTATTAAGTTCAAGTTCAACGTCACACTTCATAAACTTATATATAAGTTTGAGGTCGCAGAATAGAGAGTTTTTTTCTCCATCGGTCATATTTGTGTAGTTATTTTCGGTGGCAAAACTTACTACCATACGCTGAACCGGGAAGAAATTCAAATCTAATCGGCCTGAATATTGACGTACCAATGGTGCATTTGTTTTGTTAATTTCAGTAAAACTCTTGCTCTCTCCATATGCAAATCCCAAAGCCGCACCCATCCACCTTGCCGGTGTTGTAGCAAACATAATATTTGTGCTCCAGAATTGGGATTTAAAGTCAATCGGTTCTCTGTTGATAATCTGCTGGCTCATATTCAGGCTATAATTGCCTGTTAATTTTAACGTTGATTCCCAAAATCTCAACCCTTTATTAATATTTGCAGAAAAAGTGAGTCGATCAGAATGATATGGAATGTCATACACGGTTCTCACTGTAACCAATCCATCATATTCATAACCGGTTGTGGTATTCTGACGACTTCTTAACCATCCTGCTGATGCATTACCAAATAGTTGAACCAAAGGATTAGAGTAGTGATAACCTAATGTAGTGTTCCACGTTCTATCTATTAAAGTCTTTTCAATAAGATATTGCCTGAATGAGAGGTAATCGCTCATTATGATACCCGATGCGGCTCTATCGGAATTGTCGCGCATGTTGTAGAAAGCTGTATTAACTTCCCACCAACTTTTACCTAAACGATAAGTAATCTTGCCATTTGGCATTACATTCAGGTAATTCCATGTATTATCTCTTGCTTTATCCAATCTGTCTCTCAACCATTGAACGTTGTAACTGAACGGGACATTTAATTCCACATGAAACCCATTGAATGTATAGGCTATGCGAGGCTCTATTCCTGCTTCACCTTTACCGAATGTATATTTGTTCTCAGACAAAGAGGGATTATCAAAATTAAAACCACTCATTTGAGAGGATACCGATTCAATGTCCGCATTACCATAAGCAAGCATATTAAAAGATAACTCACCAAAAATATAGCTAATTCCGGTATAAGTTTCTGCTCGGAAATCATCTGTCGTATATTCTTGTTTCACTTCACCTTCATAGTCATCCCCAAATATAGATGCCGGGCTAACAGTTAAAGTCTGAGGTTTATGATTCCAGCCAAGAGCAAGATCAAGTTTCCAAGACTTGGAAACAGAGTTAGAGATTATGCCAAATCTGTCTGTTATCGAAAGTGATGGATTATCGAGTTTCTGTTCTACTGATTCCGAATTATTCATAAAACTCGATGTGGTATTTGCATCGCCATGATTTTTATTCCATGACGCATCGACATTAAGAGTATTGGCTATATAGAGATTGGATGCATTCTTCTTATAGGTATTGGAACCACGAAGATTGTGAACGTAGTTTTTTACTGATATTTTTTGAGAAATCCATCGGTAGTCACCTGTGGGCAGATACTGCTCCGTGGTTGACTCCCCGGTATTACGTAAAATATCGTCAATATATGCCAAACTCAGATTTATAGTTGTAGTTGAGTCCAATTTGAAGATATTGCTGGTGCTAACTGTGTTGGAGCGGTTGTTCATATAGCGTTTGAGCGCAACACCCGGTACTCCCGGCGAGACTACTGACAACGGTGCTTTATTAAAGAACTGGATAGAGCCGTCTTCAGTAAGACTACTTTGTTCCGCTGATACATTGTCACCACTATTATTTCCTTTATATGTGGTTATCGTCTGATTTTTTTTGCCAAAATACATTGCTACAGCCTCCCCGGCCCACATCATAGGCTTGTAACCGACACCGGTCATACCGTTCAGTGAAAAAGTGCCTCGTGCCGATGGCTTTAGTGTAAGGTTGATTGTCACATCATCGGTAATGCTCCGGTTCTGCAACGCCCTTATAGGTTGGTGATTTTGATAAACCTGAATTGAAGCTACATCGTTAGCTGATATATTGTTGGTTGCAATTCCATAACGACCTTCAAGCAAATCCATATTCTCTACATAGAAATTCTTTACGGTTTTGCCGTTAAAAGTTATACGACCGGATTCAGAAACCTCAAGTCCGGGCATTTTTTTTATCACATCGCCAATAACACGATCCTTTTCATCTTTATATGGTGCTACAAGATAGGTTAGAGTATCACCTCGCTGGGTTATTCTATCCGCGACAACAACTACCTCCTTTAATTCAGTGTTTTTCTCACCCATTATGATATCAACCCGCTGGGTCTTTACATCAAGGGATTTTTCAATAGTTTCAAAGCCTAATAACGCTACCTTAAGAGTAACCTTTGGAGATGATGACTCAAAAGATACAGAATAATAACCATCCTCATCAGCAACACAATACCCCTTGATAGTACTCCCGTCTAACACAGTGACGAGCGCAGGTAACGTCTCCCCAGAATCGCTTACGACTTTTCCTGAGACAGTCACATTTGCCAATACGCTGCAATAGCCCATCAAGGAAATTATTATAGTTGTCAGCAGTCTATTCATTATTCTAATTCAAGCTGAGAATAAGGATGTTTACGTGAGGATATTTCTTTGTTTGTCTTATACTGAATTACACTTATACCGGTAGTCTTAAGATAGTTTTCATTTAAATCCCTTTGTAATTTCTGCACCTTTTCACGAGTTGATTTAATGTACTTTTTTCTCCGTGCACCATAAATAGGGAATGAACCTTTATTCACCGCTACAGCCTCCCATGAATAGTCGTTATTCAGGTCGCTGATTTTCATTATTAATCCGGGTAATCCCCCGAATTTCCATGGACCGGCTGAAACAGGTATCGCGGCGGTAAACCATGCCACATAGTCTCTACCGCGCCAATGACAGGTTGCTTTTTGACATTCGTATCCGCATATGGTCTGAGTTTCCGGATCTATTTTCCAGCTCTGAAGAGGAAATGATTCTGTATACATCATATTATCCTCCTCTATCTCCCTTGGCATAGCAGCCCACTCTTCTAAAACATTCCCTTTCACTTTGATATTGGAATATTGATATTCAATCCAGTGATCAGGCTTGTGCCCTTGAATCCATCGAGCCGGGGGAACTACTGAAGAATTAGGATGCTCTTCTATCCACTTAGCCAAATTATCCTCATTAACCTCCTCAAAATGACTACTATACTGTGTCATACCTTTGGCTATCTTTAGCTGTCCTTCATCTATCCACGTATTTTTATCATGAAGATTCTCTGCGTTGAAGGCGTATAATATACGAACATCAGCATTTCCGATGATTTTTCTATTCTTACAGCCTGATTTATAGTACTCTCGAGATATCTTAGCATCAGTATCTTTGCGCTGGGCAAATGTAGCACATAATAAACTACTCATCATGAAGAACAGTAATGTAAGGGTAAAAGTCTTAAACATGATAGCTGGATTTTGAATGGATTAAATATATAAATCTGAGTTCACAAACTTTGCCTGGTTCATAGCCGTTGGCATAGTTTGCGCTCATGTTAGAACTTGTTGACGACGGTCCGTCACAGCCACAGCCACACTCGAGGCCACATAAGAGATGACTCTGTTCCTTTTCTCTCATTATATTGTCCTTAAGAGAACGTAGGGAAATTTTCTTGATTTTTATGATTTTGTTTTAATTAAAATCACGCACAAATATCGGAATATTTTTGGAATAAACAAAGCACAGTTGTGTTTATTAATCTCAACCCAAAACCCATTTTTTGGCGGGGGAGGGTGGTGGATTGTGTGAAAAGAGTTACTTTTGCGGGTGAAACAGGATAATGGTAATTATGCGCGGTCTGCTTTATATAATCATTTTGCTGATCATTACCGGCTGCAGGTTTGCTGACAATCAGCCGGAGGAACTCCGTAGGGCCCAACGCCTCATGGAGAGTGACCCCACGGCTGCTCTCTCGGTGCTCAACGACCTGGATGTGTCGGAGTTTAAGGATTCGGCTACCATGGCACAGTGGGCGCTGCTCTATAGCGAGGCGATGGTGGTCAACAGACTCGCGGCTCCGACAGACACTATAATCAACATTGCCGTAGATTATTACGGCAGCCATAATCTTCGCGACGAGTTTCAGAAGGCTTCGCGATTGAAAGCTCTCATCAGGTCGGGCAACGATAGCGACGCCCTGGCCACGGCGCTCTATCTGCAAAAGCAGAAGGAGTTTTTGCTCTATAAGGAGCGCGCCAAGCGTGAGATGTATCTCTTTATAGGCGTGGTGATATTGCTTGTGGCGGCGGGAGTAATAGTGGTTATGCGACAGCGCCTCAGGATGAAGTCGCTCGAAAACGAGGCTCTCATGGCCGAGGCTTCGGGGCTGAAGCTGCGCATCGACGCAGGCAGCAAAGATGTTGACCGACTGCAGGGAAAACTTCACGGGTTGCTTGACAACAGATTTGAGTTGATCGACTCGCTGTGTCAGACCTACTATGAATCGCAGGGCATGAAGAATGAGCGCAAGGCGATAATCGACAAGGTGAGAGGCGAAATCAATTCGGTGACCACCGACTCTTTTCCCAAGCTGGAGCAGGTTGTGAACGATTGCCGCGATGATCTCCTCCTTAGAGTTAAGGAGGCATGGCCCGACATCAAGCCGGGCGATTATCAGCTGCTGGTCTATCTTGCCTGCGGCCTTTCGCCGCGCACCATCAGTCTCCTCATAGGCGAGTCGGTCGACGTGGTCTATAAGCGTAAATCGAGGCTCAAGGCGCGAATAAAGGAGGTGGTTGAGTCTGCCGTGCCCGATATTATGACGGTTTTCTGACGCTGATTTGTGTGTGGTCAGAATTTTCCAGGCTGTAATTCTGTATCTGTTTGGTAGATAGAATGTTGTGAAACAGTCGGTCAGACCGGAAATTTGGCTATTATAGGGTGGTGTGAGTAATTTTGCGGCAAAAAATTATCTCACATGAATAGCAAAATTTTCATCTCAATTCTCGTTTCAATTCTCGCCCTCCCAATGGCCTCGGCTCAGGCTCAGGAGGCAACCGATAGCCTCAACCTCATGTTGCAGGAGGTGGTGGTTAAAGCCAATCAACCGGTCACCAAACTTAAGGGCTCTACGCTTGTTTCGACCATTGCCGGCTCAAACCTCGCCGACCTCGGCAACGCTCTCGACGTGCTTGCCCAACTCCCGATGATCAAGGTTGAGGACGAGACTGTGAGCGTGATCGGCAAGGGTAATATTGAAATCTATATCGACGGGCGCCTGATGCGCGACGAGCTGGAGCTGCGTAATCTTCTCTCTTCCGACCTCCGGAAGGTGGAATTGCTCATGGCGCCCGGAG
The DNA here is from genome assembly GCA_964384885.1 of uncultured Bacteroides sp. GTDB lineage: Bacteria > Bacteroidota > Bacteroidia > Bacteroidales > Muribaculaceae > Paramuribaculum. Next base: position 1,863 of record CAYLMR010000014.1, on the reverse strand, counting down.
CGGCTTATGAGAGTACCACCGGCGCAGTGTTGAAAATCACGACAAAGAGGGATTTTTCGCAGGGGCTGTCGCTCACCGACCAGTTTAATCTGGAACGTAGCCGCAAGTGGTCGGTGAGTGATTTCCTCAACCTCAGTTACCGCACCGGTGGCTGGGAAATTTTTGGCTCGGGAGTGGTTAACCACAACAATTCGCTCATCAAAGGAGTTACCACCAACTCTCTAATATATAATGGTGTACCCACTGTGGTAGGGAGCAGTCAGAACAGCTCTTATCCCGTAACCGCGGGCGTAATTAAGGGCGGATTCAGCTACTCGAGAGGCGAGATGTCGCTCGGCGGATATTATCGCTATAACCCCGAGCGGGGAGATTTCAATAACTCCGGAGCGGAATGGCTCGACAGCAATCCGAGGGTGAGCCGCGAGATTGACAAGCGAATACGGGCTCACGGTCATCTCGCGTCGGTGTATTATGAAAACCGGTTTGCCGGCAAATATCTGCTGCACTTCGACGGCGATTACCGCCGCTCGGTGGCCGACAATAGTGTCTCTACCACCTATCCTGACTCGGATTTGCCTGAGGTCAGCTCCCGCGACCGGCGCGTTTCTGATATTTGGGCGGCGAAGCTTTTTACCAACTTCACGCTCGGGGGAGGTGATTTCACTTTGGGCACGCAGGACAGCTATACCAACACCACCCTCGACTATCACATGCTCAACGCTCAGGTTGAGGAATATATCCCCTCGTCGCTCACAGAGGCAAAACAGGTTGCTGCCTCGCTGTTTGCCTCGTGGTCAAGAATGTTCGGCCCCTTTTCTCTCACGGCCGGCGCGAGATATGAATATGTGGATTATGATTTCAAGGTCGACGGTCGCCTCGACCCCGATATGAGCCGCCGCTATCATCTCCTCACACCCGATATTTCACTCGGTTACAGCTCTGACACCGGCGCGGGCATCAGCCTCAGCTATAAGATGGCCACGGTCAAGCCTCCCTATTCTCAGCTCACCGGCTCACTCAGCTATGTGGGCGTTCATGAGATAGAGGGGGGCAATCCCGCTTTGCGCGACGAACACCTCCACGATCTCCAGCTGATGGGCAATTGGCGCGGATTTATGTTCGTAGGAGATTTTGCCCGCAGCCTTAACAGCTATGCCTTTGTCAAGCAGTTCTATCCCTCCGACGACCTGAGGCTTATCATGCACCCCGTTAATATCAATGTCTCGGCGCTCAGCTGCTATCTCATCTGGAGCGCCCCTGTGGGTTGTTGGTCTCCCGATATAACTGTAGGTGCTTATCGTCAGTGGCTTAAGATTGACGGCATCACCTGCGCCAAACCCTATTTCTCCTATTACTTCGACAACACCTTTTCGCTTCCCCGCGGGTGGACCATAACCGCCAACCTCAGCGGCCATACCCGGGGCGATATACACACCAACCGCTTCGGCGCAACATGGATGACTATGGATGCCTCGGTGGGCAAGACCTTGCTTGACAAGTCTTTGACCATAAAGCTCTCGGCAACCGACATCTTCAACACCGCCAACAGCGACTGGACAATGCACACCTATGGCATCTTTGTCGACAAGCGCCAGAGCTACGATATCCGCGGCCTCTCGCTCGATCTGATCTACAACTTCCGCCCCTATAAAAGCCGCTACAAAGGCACCGAAGCCACCGCCTCCGAAGCCCAGCGCCTCTAACCCCCTCTTATAAATTGGTTGGAAAAAAGATGGCGGAAAATTTGCACACTCCAAAAATTAGGTTTACCTTTGCAGCGCTAAACGAAATCTTTTTGGCAAATTTATCCACGGAGAGGTGGGTGAGTGGCTGAAACCACCAGTTTGCTAAACTGACGTAGGA
>CAYLMR010000013.1:6128-34075 GCA_964384885.1 uncultured Bacteroides sp. | reverse complement strand
AAGAGTTTTTCTTCCGACAAATCGCTAATTTTGCAATTGCCAGTTGAGAGTAGGCCTAAAAAACTTATTGGCCCTATTGGCCTTATTTTTGGGGAAAGGGTTGTGATTGTGATTTTAATTGCTTAAATTTGCGCAATTATGGGGCTTGACGCTCCTCAGAGAGAGATTTAATCATACACTATCCCAAAACTTATCACATTAACCTTGTAATGAAAATATCAGGAAAACTATTTCTGTTGGCAATGATGCTGCTCCCCATGTGGGTGGCCGCTCAATCGGTTACGGTTAATTTTCAACTCGCCGGAGCTAACGCCTCAGCTACCAAAGTGACTCTGCTCAATGCCGACGGTGAGCCGGTTGAGGGCGCTACCGCCACCCTCGCGGCCTCACACAATATCAAAACCTCGGGCGCCGGCGTAGGCACCTCGGTGGTGTGTCCCGACGTCAACGGCAACAGCTCTCCCACTATCGAGCTCGAGCTGACAATCAACGGCCTCCCCAAGACAATGAAATTTGGCAGCGTGGGCCTCGACATCCATGCCCTCAACGCCTCGGGCGCCTATCAGAGCCCAAGCGACGGCAAGACCCGTCAGTTTAACGTCGGCGTGGCTGTCAACGACAAAGCTTTCGGCTCGCTCGACGATATCGACATAGCTGCCGGCATAGGCGAGAGCGGCAGTGTGCATCAGCTCTGGGAATTGGAGGGCGACGGCGACGTCACCGCCACTTCGCCCATGGTGGTGAAAATCACCGTCACCAAAGGCACCAAAAACGACGGCTGCTTCTTCGGCCTCGGCAAAATAGTGCTCGGCGAAGGTGAAGGCTCCACCCCCGTTGACCCCGATCCCGACCCCGCCGACTCAGGCCTCAAGGCAGGTGTCTACAACATATCATGGAAAGCCAACACCGCCGACTTCATCGCCGAGCGCACCGACAACTCTATCGGCGTTGGAGCCTATTCGGTGGCCAACAGCTGCTTCTGGGAACTGATACCCGCCGAGGGCGACAACTGCTTCTATATCCGCAACACCGTTTCGGGCAGATATATCGCTTCATGCAACCTCACCCCCTCGTCGGCCTCGACAATCTCAACCACCACAACCCCGGTGGCCTACTATATCGGTCTGACCACAAGCACCGCCGCTGAAATAGCCGGCTGCTACTACCTCTCGTCGACCGACTGCTCAAACTATGACAACGAGGCCCGCAGCCCCCGCGCCCTCAACAAAGACGGCGGCTCGACCAACGTGATAGCATGGCAGGCCGGCCCCAACGGCACTTCGTGGCGCACAGGCTCCTACTGGAAATTCACACCCGCCACCGAGAGCTATGAGGTGCGCCCCTTCACCCCCTCGGCCTCAGCCGCCTCTCCCGCCGCCCTCTATCAGATCTATTCGCCCGAAGGCAAAGCCCTCTCGTCGGCCCTCGCCTGGGGCGACGCCACAGTGGCCGACAAGAGCTATCAGTGGAGCTTCGTAGGCTCGGGCAACGCCGCCGGCTATCAGATAGTCAACGCCGCCACCGGTCAATGTGTGGGTGGCAACGAGGCGAGATATGCCGTGTTTGACTCCTCAACCGAAGGCTACTACTGCTTCCGCCCCGTCGACAAAGCCGACGACCCGGGCGCCGACCTTACCATCGGCGGCGTAAAGGCCTTCAGATTCACCGCCGCCCGCTCGCAGTTTGCCCTCGCCTCGAAGATCTACACAATGCCTTGTGGCAGCGTGGGCGCCAACTATCTCGTCAAGGCCTCGATTACCGGCGAGTCGGTGGTCATGCCTATGTATTATCCCGCCGACGCGGTGAAAAACAAAAAGGTAGTCACCCCCACCGTGGCCAAACCCTCCCACTGGTTTACCCTCTTCACCACCAACAAGGCAACCGTGGCCCCCGGCAAGGCAACCGTTTCGCTCACCCTGCGCAGCAATCCCGCCGAAAACCTTGAGGCATATCTCTACTTCGACTGGGACGGCGACGGATATTTCGAGGCAGCTCAGCCCGTCGATATCGCCAAGACCATGGAGAGTGAAATCGAAATTCCCGAAGGCGCCAAAACAGGGGAGTGCCGCATGCGTCTGCGTCTCACCACCAACGGCCTCACCGGCGCCGACGACACCACCGACGGCCAGGTGGTTGACTTTATCGTCAACGTAACCGACCGTATGCCCGACCAATTCGACATCACCCTGCTCACCAACAGCCCCGCCCGCGGCACCGCCACCCTCACCCCCGAAGACCTGGCCGTGGCCACTCCCAAGGGCACAGCTACCTTCGTGTGCTGGAAAGAGGGCAATCAGGTATTGTCGGTTGACAGCGAGATGAAGGTTGAGCGCACCCACAGCCGCGTCATCACCGCCGTGTTCTCGCCCAACCTCGATGAAAACTCAGGCATCGACGCCGTTGCCGCCACCCCCGGCCAGGCTCCTACGCTGAGCTATGACGGCTCGGTGATCGTGGCCGAAAGCCTCTCGGGCATCAGCGCCCTGATGGTGTTTGACCTCAACGGCTCGGTAGTGGCCTCGACCAAGAGCGCCACCCTCGGCGTTTCGTCGCTCCCCGCCGGAGTATATGTGGCCAAGCTCTTCACCCCCACCGGCAGCGCCGCCATCAAAATTGCTAAAAACTGACCCCTCTCCGATAACCCCTTACCATAAAATAATCAGACCAATCATTCAGTTATGACCAACGATAAGCTCTTTATGGCCGGCTTTACCGCCCTCGCCACTCTCGCCTCAGCCACCGGCGCCTATGCCGCCGACTCAAACACCCCCGACTCCTCCCGCCCCAACATCATCTATATAATGTGTGACGACATGGGCTATGGCGATCTGGGTTGCTATGGCCAGCAGCTCATAGCCACTCCCAACATCGACCGCCTCGCCACCCAGGGCATGAAATTCACCCAGGCCTATGCCGGTAGCCCCGTGTCGGCTCCCTCGCGCGCCACTTTCATGACCGGCCAACATTCGGGCCACACCCATGTGAGAGGCAACAAGGAATATTGGAGCAACGGCAACCTCAACATGGCCTACGGCAACAACATCGACTACTCGCTGGTGGGTCAGGAACCCTATACCACCGACCATGTCATCATCCCCGAAATCTTCAAGGACAACGGTTATACCACCGGCATGTTCGGCAAATGGGCCGGCGGCTATGAAGGCTCAGCCTCAACCCCCGAAAAGCGCGGCATCGACGAATACTACGGCTACCTGTGTCAGTTCCAGGCCCACCTCTACTATCCCAACTTCCTCAACCGCTACAGCAAGAGCCTCGGCGACACCGAAACCATCCGCATCACCCTCGAAGACAACATCAACTATCCGATGTATGGCCCCGACTACCTCAAGCGCACCCAGTATTCGGCCGACATGATTCATGAAAAAGCTATGGAATGGCTCGACAAGCAGACCCCCGACCAGCCTTTCCTCGGCATTTTCACCTACACCCTTCCCCATGCCGAGCTCATCCAGCCCGAAGACTCGATCTATAACGCCTATAAGGATAAATTCTGCGAGTGTGAGGAAAAGAAATTCGGCGGCAACCAGGGCTCGCGCTACAACCCCACCGACCATGCCCACGCCGAATTTGCCGGCATGATAACCCGCCTCGACGCCCAGGTTGGCGAAATCATGGATATACTCGAAAAGAAAGGCCTGGCCGACAACACAGTGCTGATCTTCACCTCCGACAACGGCCCTCACGAAGAGGGTGGCGCCGACCCCACATTCTTCAACCGCGACGCCCTGTTGCGCGGCACCAAGCGCTCAACCCATGAGGGTGGCATCAGAATACCCTTCATCGTGCGCTGGCCCGCCAAAATCGAAGCCGGCAGCGTGAGCGACCATCAGTTTGCTTTCTACGACCTCATGTCAACCTTCTGCGACATCGCCGGAATCGAAAACTATGAGGAGCGCTATAAAAACCCCACTCTGGAAAACGACTGGTTTGACGGCATTTCAATCTATCCCACCCTCACCGGACAGGGAGAGCAGAAGCTGCATGACTTCCTCTATTGGGAATTTCATGAAACCAACATGCTCGGCGTGAGAAAGGGTGACTGGAAACTCGTGGTTGAAAACGGCAAATGCCGCCTCTATGACCTCGCCACCGACCTGCACGAAGACACCGACCTCGCTTCGAAATATCCCGAAAAGGTGGCCGAGCTCAAGCAGATCATCCACGAGCAGCACACCGACAGCCCCATCGCCCAGTTCCGCAACCTCACCATTCCCGACTAATATCTCACTAAATCAATCATATGTCTAATCTTTGCACTATTCTGCGCAGCGGCATACTCCTGCTGACCCTCGCACCGGCTCTTTGGGCCTCGGCCCAGACTGCCGACGCCTGGCCCGGCGACTTCTGGGAGAATCCCTCGGTGTTTGCCATCAACAAGGAGCCCGGCCACGCCACCTTCACCCCCTATCTCACCCGCGAAGCCATGATGGCCGACAAGGCCCATTATGCCACTCCGTGGGTAGATGCCTCGTCGGAGTTGGTGATGAGTCTTAACGGAAACTGGAAATTTGACTATTCGCCCTCTCCCGCCGACCGTCCCGACAAATTCTGGGCCGACGGCTATGACGTGACCTCATGGGATGAAATCGAAGTCCCCTCCAACTGGGAGATGAAAGGCTATGGCACACCGATGTATGTCAATGTCAACTATCCTTTCGCCAACCAGCCCCCCTACATCCGTCCCCGCGGCGGCGCACAGTGGGACCCCAACTCCACCGGCTGCTATGTCAAGGAGTTCACTCTCCCTCAGAACTGGGCCGACAAGCAGGTGTTTATCAACTTCGGCGGCATCTATTCGGCAGCCTATGTGTGGCTCAACGGCAAATTCATAGGCTATACCCAGGGTGCCAACAACGACCATGAGTTTGACCTCACCGCGGCCATGCGCCCCGGCAGCAACACCCTCGCCGTTCAGGTGATAAGGTGGAGCGACGGCTCATATTTCGAGTGTCAGGACCGCTTCCGCATGAGCGGCATCTATCGCGACGTGACCCTCCGCGCCACTCCCCGCACCTTTGTGCGCGACCACTACATCACCTCGTCGCTCAGCTCCTCGGCCACCCAGGGCCGCCTGAGCGTCGACCTCACCGTGGCCAACCGCTCGGCTGCCGAAAGCGCTCCTCAGGTCAAGGTAGAACTTCTCAGCCCCGACGGCAGCAGCGTGTGGACCTCCCCCTTCACCGAGGTGGGCAAGCTCGCCGCCGGCAAGGAAGCCACCGTGTCGCTGAGCAGCGAAACCCTCTCCAACCTCCTGCCCTGGACAGCCGAGACCCCTGACCTCTATACCGTGGTCGTGACCCTCGCCGACGCCTCGGGCAAGACCACCGAAGTCTTCTCTACCAAATATGGCTTCAGGGTGGTGAATGTCGCCGGCCGCTCGGTGACCGTCAACGGCAAGAAAGTGCTCTTCAAGGGCGTGAACCGTCAGGATACCGACCCTGTGCGTGGCCGCGCCGTCACCACCGAGGGAATGCTCCGCGACGTGACCCTCTTCAAGCTCAACAACATCAACACAATCCGCACCTCCCACTATCCCAACCCCGCCAAGATGTATGCCATGTTCGACTACTATGGCATCTATGTCATGGACGAGGCCGATGTGGAGTGTCACGCCAACACCTCCCTCTCCTCCGACCCCATCTGGATGCCCACGATGGTCGACCGAGCCGAGCGCATGGTGCTCCGCGACCGCAACCATCCTTCGGTTATCTTCTGGTCGATGGGCAACGAGAGCGGCTGCGGCATGAACTTCGCCGATGAATATAAGGCTATCCGCGCGCTCGACCCCCGCCCCATCCACTATGAGGGTCAGGGCAACTACACCTACTCCGACCTCACCTCAAAGATGTATCCGGCCCTCTGGGAACTCCGCAACCAGGACCACGACGGCGACTCGCGCCCCCACTTCCTCTGCGAATACATCCACTCGATGGGCAACTCAACCGGCGACATACTCAACTACTGGGATTATATCGAGGGCACCGACAATGTGCGCACCATCGGCGGCTGCATCTGGGACTGGGTCGACCAGGCCATCTACCACCCCGCCGAGCTCAAGTCGGGCAACATCAAGGGCTTCTATACCGGCTATGACTTCCCCGGCCCCCACCAGGGCAACTTCTGCTCAAACGGCGTGGTGGGTCCCGAGCGCAACCCCTCGGCCAAGCTCGTAGAGGTGAAACATGCCTATCAGAACCTCCGTTTCGCCAACTTCAACGCCTCGCGCTTCTCCGTGAGGGTGAAAAACAACTTTGTCTTCACCTCGACCGACATCTTCAACTTCGAGTGGATATTGCTCCGCGACGGAGTGGAGGTTGAAAGGGGAGTGGAGCAGCTCTCGGTGCGCCCCGGCGCGCAGGCTACCCTCACATGCCCCGTGACCCACGCCACCGACGACGGCGCCGAATATCTCCTCACCGTCAATGCCCGCTACAAGGAGGGCACCTCATGGTGTGAGGCCGGTCATGTCGTTGCCGACGACCAGTTTGCCGTCACCTCGCGCGCGGCTCTCCCCGCTGTCGAGACCCCCAAAGATGCCAAAGTTAAGGTGAGCGGCCGCAACCCCCTGATTGTGAGCGGCGACAACTTCAGCTACTCATTCTCCAACGGCGGCATACTCAAGTCAATGAAAGTCGACGGCTTCGAGTATATCCACGAAGGCGCCGGACTGCAGTTCGACCACATACGCTGGATTGAAAACGACGCCCCCTATTCGGGCACACCCCCTTCCACCGCTCCGGTCAACAAAAACACCCTGCTCGGCATGTCGATGGTGATCAACGACAACGACGGCGAGGGCAACGGCTCATCGGTGGTAATCACCACCACCCACAACGGCAGCGACCTCGCTCAGGTCACCACCGCCTATACCATCTATGCCAACGGAGTGCTCGACGTGGCCACTACCTATTCAACCGCCTCGTCGTCAATCAACCGCCTCGGCCTCAGCATGATGCTCGCCCCCGGCCTGGAGCAGGTAGACTACTACGCCCGCGGCCCGATGGAAAATTATTCCGACCGCAAGAGCGGCTCTCAGCTCGGCGTTTATTCAACCACCGTGACCGACATGCTCGAATTTAACGTCAAGCCTCAGACTTCGGGCGGACGCGAAGATCTCCGCTGGGTGAAGTTCACCAACAAGGGTGGTCAGGGCCTGCTGGTTGAAACCGAGGGTCAGGTCAACTTCTCCGCCCTCCACTACACCGACCTCGACCTCATGTATGCCGACCACATCTTCGACATCGAGCCCCGCAGCGAAACCCAGCTCCACTTCGACTACCTGCAGAAAGGTCTCGGCTCGGCATCGTGCGGCCAGTATTGCACCTCTACGGTTACCATACCCGGCTCGTCGACCTTCTCCAACAAGCTGAGATTTACCCCCATCTCAGCCCCTGCAGCCGGCTATCCCATCCCCACGGGTGAGGCCGACAGCTCGCTCCAGCTCAACAGCCTCGCCACCAAGGGTGCGCGCGGTCAGGAGCTTGATCAACAGGTCGAGCCCACCGATGAGTTCTTCAACCGCCTCTCTTTCTCCGCCCCGCTCATTCCCCGCGAGAAAGATGTGACCCTTGAGGTGACACTCAGCAAGGAAGCATCCTCAGCCCTCTGGATCGACCTCGACCACGACCTGCAGTTTGCCGACGATGAGAAATTCACCTCCGACGCCGAGGGCAACTTCGTCCTCAACTTCCCCGCCTCGGTGGCTATCTCCGAATACACCGCCCGCCTCGTGGCCTCGACAAGCGGCACCCCCTCGCCCGCAGGTGTGGCCAAAGGCAAGGCCTATGACTTCCGCATAGCCGTCACCACTCCCGACGGCTCTGGCTATGGCCGCCCCGCCGGCACCATCCACAGCGAGCGCAAGGCCTATGTGGCCGAAATCACCTCGGCCGGCGCCGACTCCAACATCGTGGTGAAATATGAGTCGGCTCCCCGCTCACTCCTCACCGTGGTGGCCGACACCGTGGTGGTGTGTCCCGGCAGCGACTTCTCGCTCACCCTCAAGGCCAACCAGGCCGGCCCCGCCTCGCAGACACAAGCCTATCAGGACCTCCGCTATAACTATGCCACCATCTTCACCGACTGGACCCTCGGCTGCACCCTCGAGAGCGCCGCGGTCTATGGCAAGCGGTTTAGCGGCGACAACAAGCTCGCCAACTACTATGAGGTGATGAACATCACCCACTCGTTTAGCGTGCCCTCCAACGCTCCTTACGGCACCACCATCATCCGCGTGATATATCAGAACGCATGGAGACCCCTCGACGGTCCCGCCGCCCAGAATATTCATGAGGGTGTGGTCTATGACATACCCGTGAGAATCCAGGCTCCCGACCCCAACGCCTCGCTGCCCGACCTTCCCGCGGCCATCTATAGCGTGCCCGCCGGAACAATGCAGAAAGAGCGTCAGGCCTATGTCAAGGAGATCTCAACCATCGATGCCGCTACCGACATCAGCTATAAGACAGAGGTTTGCCCCCAGTCGTTCTACACCCTGCTCGACGATGAGATAGTTGTGGAGCGCGGCACCGAGTTTACCCTCAACCTCAAGGCCAACGAAGCCGGCCCCGCCTCCGACAGCAAGGTATATCAGGATCTGCGCTATAACACTGCCGCGATTTTCACCGACTGGTCGGCTAAGGCAGCCTTCTCGCTCTCCGGCACTTATGGAGACATAGCCAACAAGGTGCCCGGGTGGAACAATGTCTATGCCAACTACGACAAGGTGATGAACATCAGTCACCGCATTATAGTTCCCGCCGACGCCGCCCTCGGCTCGACACGCCTGCGCGTGATCTATCAGAACGCCTGGCGCGATTACGCCGGCCCCGCAGCCACCGATGTGCTCGAAGGTGTGGCCTATGACATTCCCGTCAAGGTCATCGAGCCCGCCGGCATCTCGGCTCCCTCGGCCGCCGGCAGCGAAATCCTCCTCTCATTCAACTCCGCCAACCGGCGCCTCACCATCAATGTGCCTGTCGACGGCCAATATCTCCTCGAGGTTGTCGACATGCAGGGCAGGGCAGTAGAGGCTACAACCCTCTATATGTCGCCGCTCAGCACCGGTCATCACACCCTTTCGCTCGACCCGGGTCTCTATATCGTGACCCTGCGCAAGGATGGTCGATATACCAAATCAATCAAAATTTCCGTTATTTAATCAGATTTAAATTCTTTATATTTAGGCGGCTTGTCTGTGAAGACAGGCCGTTTTTTCTTTTTTCACATAAAAGCGCTATATTTGCACTCATTATGCCTTTTAGGGCAAAATATCCTCCGGCTTATGCTAATCGGCCCTCTAAGATGCTGAAAATAAGCCGCATGGTGGTTAAAATTTGTTAAAATAAAATGGGGGGGGTAAAATGAATTAAAAATATTACTTTTGCCGCCTCAATCATCACGTTTCTTCACTTCTGATAATATGAACCGCATTTTCGCATTGATAGCTGTCATCATAACCGCAGCTTCGTTTACCGGCCTGTCGGCCAAAGACCTTGACAAATTCATGCTCAGGGGCTATATCACCAACGATAAATATGACAAAATCGACAGCGTGGATGTGTCGCTCTTCAAAAACGACACTATCCCGGTGAAATTCAGGCTCCTTTCGGGCGACAACGACGAGAAGCTCAACCTCTCGATGGAGCTCCGCATGATGGTCGACGGCGGCATGGGCACCTATCAGCTGCGTCTCTACAAAGATGGCTACCAGCCCTTTGAGCAGCAGTTTACGATTTCCTCGTTTAGCGAGGATGTCAAGTCGCTCGGCTTGCTGCTCTTGCGCCCGGGCGGCGCGGGGGCCAAGGAGCGCGCCCTCAAGGAGGTGAGCGTCAAGGCCACCCGCATCAAGATGGTGATGAAGGGCGACACGATGGTCTATGACGCGGCGGCCTTTCAGCTTGCCGAGGGCTCGATGCTCGAGGAGCTCGTGAGACAGCTCGACGGCGCCACCCTCGACGACGACGGCGTTATTACTATCAATGGCCGTAAGGTCAACGAGTTGCTGGTCAACGGCAAGGACTTCTTTCAGGGCGACCCCAAGGTGGCTTTGAAAAACCTCCCCTCCTATACCGTCAAGAATGTGAAGGTCTATGACAAGAAAGCCGACAACGCCTATCTCACCGGCGCCTCGGCCAATATCGCCGACCGCGAGGAGGATCAGAACCTTGTGCTCGACGTCAACCTCAAGAAGGAATACAACCACGGCTGGATGGCCAACGCCCAGGCCGGCATGGGCAACGCCTCGCGCTACACCGGCCGCGCTTTCGGCATGGGTTACACCGACCTGCTGAGACTCACGGCGTTTTTCAACACCAACAATGTCGGCAACACCGAAAACGCCAACACCTCCGGCTCCTGGTCGAGCGACTGGAGGTCGGAATCGGGCGGCCGTCCCACCATCGCCAAAGGTGGCGTCGACTATGCCTATGACGACAAGAAGAAAATCAAGGTGTCGGGCAATGCCACCTACTCCCACCAGAGGGTCTACAACCGGTCGCTCGCCGACGCCACCCAGTTCTATTCCACCGGCGACCTCTATAAGCGCAGCAGCAACGAGGCCCACCGGAGGGTGAAGAGCTTTATGACCCGACATGACTTTAACTACAACGGCAGCAATGTGTCGTTCTACATCTCTCCCGACATCCGCTGGACCAACACCGAGACCAACGGCCTCAACCGCTCGGCAACCTTTGCCCAGCTTCCTCCCGACAGCTACCGCGGTCAGGCGCTCGACTCGCTCAATCAACCCTCCTACCGCCGCAATCTGCTCACCGCCATGCGCCAGCTCTCAGCCTATGAAAACGACTATTTATATCTCTCTGCCAACGGCGGCCTCACCCTGAGGCCCACCTATTGGAAAGGATACCTTTATTTCGGTTTCTCCGGATCTTATGCGCGCACCAATGCCCCTGAGCGCACTATCTACCTCCAGCAATACGGCGATCTTGCCGCCCCCAACTCGGTGCCGGTCAACTCCGACCGCTATGCGGGTAATCTGTCGCACGACAAGAATTTCAGAGGTTCGGTGACTTATAGCCACAAAATCAGAAAGATGGGTGAGGAGATAGCCAAAACTTTCGCTTTTGACGTGTCGGCAGATTATTTCTACAGTCACAGCGACAGCGACAAGCCCCTGTGGCTCACCGACTCGGTTGACGATGCAGCGGTTCTCCCCTCGGTGATGATTCCCCAGTTTGCCGAGCTCGACCGCAAGAACAGCACCGAGACTCGACGATACAGCCACAATGTGAATCCTAACCTGAGCTTGAGGTGGAACACCGAGCCACTCGCTCCCGGCGACTCTACCTTCAACGCCAGCTATTCGGCATGGCTCTACATGGGCGGCTCTATCATCAACGACCATTATGATTACACCCGCCCCGAGATCGGCACCGAGATGTTGTCGCGCAACTCAGTGTTGCCCTCCGTGCGCGCAGGTTTTTCGCTTCAATCCACCAATAAGGTGAGGGAATTCAGTTCGGTGCTGACATTCTACACCTACGCCAATTCCCTGAGCCTTTCCTACCTGCTGGCCGACCGCATCTCCACCAATCCTCTCGTGACCTATATTCCCGCCGACGAGAAGCTCAAAGACCAGCGCTCATATTCCACCTACATGCAGGTCTGGAGGCGCAGCCGAGGCAAACATCATGCCGAGTTCAGCGCCTATGGCTCGTTTTGGATCAATGCCAATTCCGCCGCCAACAAAACCTACTATGACGCCCGCACCGGCCAGACAATCTATCAGCCCTGCAACATCTCGGGCAACTGGAACTCGAATGTGTCATTGAGATACAGCATGGCCTTTTTGCCTGAGGAGAAGCTGAGGGTCGGAATCAGATCATGGTTTGATTATAGCCATTCGATCGACTATATGACTCTCGACAGTGTGCCGTCGCGCAATGCGGTCAACACGCTCGACATCTCTCCCACCTTAGATGTGTCATATAACTTCATGTCGGGAAGCTCGGTTATGCTCGCCTATTCGGCTACCTGGAAGGATGTCACCTCGCCCATGATGGCTTTCAACAACTTCACCGCCCTCACCTATAACGTGTCGCTCAGCTCCACGCTCAAACTGCCGTGGCAGCTCACATTTGAAACTCAGCTGAGATTCCGCAAGCGCACCGGCTATGAGTCGCAGGCCATGAACAATAGCGAATGGGTGTGGAACGCCTCGCTTGAAAAATCTCTGCTCAAAGGCAAGCTCGTGGCCCGTCTCGAAGGCGTTGACCTGCTCAACAGCGGCAGGGATATCTATATGAATGTCAGCGCCACCGGCCGCGTGGAGACCTGGAGCCTGCGCCTCCCCACCTACGGCCTCTTCTCCCTCATCTACCGCTTCGACATGCAACCCCGCAAATAATTCCCGCCGGCGTAATATCATCGCACCCGCAATGTACGGCGCCGCCAAAATGTACGGCCTTGGCGCTGCCATGGCTACAAACGCCACCGCTCCGAATGGCCTCGCCTAACACGTCGCTCCTCGCCTGACGTGGCACGCCACGTCCCTACAAGCCAATGGTTTATATTGTATTTGCCAGCGGGCGGGGGATCAGGCGGCGCCGAGGCCTTCGTGGATGACGGAGACGAGGATGGGGCGCAGGCCGCTGACGAAACATTCCACGGCTATAACCATCAGTATGAGGCCCATGAGGCGCATCATGACATTGTTGCCCGTTTCGCCGATATATTTTACAAGCTTGGAGGAGAAGCGCAATATGAAGTAGGTCAGAATATAGATCAACGCGATGCTCACCACGAGAATTGTCTTCATCGACAGGGTGGTGGCGGTGTCCATCATCATGATGCCGTTGGCAATGGCGCCGGGGCCGCAGAGCATCGGAATACTCAGCGGGGTGATCGAGATGTCGCGGCTATATTCCTTCACCTCCTCCTCCTTGAGCTTGGTGTTGGAATATTTGGCCTGGAGCATGTCGAAGCCAATCTTGAGAATTATAAATCCGGCAGCTATGCGGAATCCGTTGGCCGAGATGCCGAAGATGGTGAAAAGCAGCTGGCCGCAGAAGGTAAACGTTATCAGGATGATAAACGAAACCATCGTGGAGCGCTTCACGATTTCCTTACGCTCCTCCTCCCCCAGTCCGCGGGTCATGGCGAGAAACACCGGCATGGTGCCGAGAGGGTTGGTGAGGGTGAAAAACGAGGTGAGGCAGATAAATGCGAAAGGAAGCAGAGATTCCATAGTCTGTGAGGTTGATCGGTTATTAAGGGAATGGAGGGCCGGATGATTCCGGTTTAGAGTGCAAAAATAGTCACTTTTTCCTAATCACGGGGGTTACGGAGCCTTAATTTGCAAGAGGTGTGCCCACAATGGCCCTCAAACGAATTTTTTTGATTATTTTTGCATCCAATTGGCAATAGGAATCCAATCATCATGAACAAGTTTATCCTCACAATCGCTTTCTCACTTCTCACGCTTGCATGGGGCGCCGCCGGCATGAGAGCCGCCTCTCCCGCCGATTTCAACACGGCGTTTGCCGACCGCACTCTCCGACTCGACTATATCTTCAGCGCCGACTCGCTCGGGGCGCATGTGGTGTTGGGCAAAGCCACCACCATGCCGGGCTGGAGCGGCCGCCGGCATAACCTCGACCGCCTCCCTTATAGCGGCGACGGCACCATCACCCTCACCTCAGCCGCCACCGGCGACACCCTCTACCGTCACAGCTTCTCATCGCTATTCAACGAATGGCTGTCGACTCCCGAGGCCAAGACCACTCCGAGGGGATTCAGCAACACCTTCCTCGTGCCTCAACCCAAGGAGAAAACCGACATCACCATCACCGTTACCGACCAGTATCACCGCCCCATAGCCTCGATGACCCACCTCTACGACCCCGCCGACATACTTGTCAGGCCGCTCGACAATGTGGAGCCGTTGCCCTATAAGGTGCTACATCAGGGGTCGGCCCCCAATCCCATTGATGTGGCTTTTCTCGCCGAGGGCTACACCGACGAGCAGCTCGACTCGTTTTATGTTCACGCCGCAAGGGGTGCCGAAGCGATATTGAGCTACGAGCCATTCAAATCTCTGGCCAACAACTTCCGTTTCATCGCTGTGGCCTCCCCCTCACGCGACAGCGGAGTGAGTGTGCCACGTCTCGGCGACTGGAAGCAGACCGCCTTCTCCTCCCACTTCTCGACCTTCTACAGCGACCGCTATCTCACCTGCCCCGACGTGTCGTCGATTCATGACGCGCTCACCAACATTCCCTACGAGCATGTCATCATCCTCGCCAACACTCCCGAATATGGCGGCGGAGGCATCTACAACTCCTATACCCTCACCTCGGCCCTTCATTCCACTTTCCGCCCGGTGATAGTTCATGAGTTCGGTCACAGCTTCGGCGGCCTCGCCGACGAATATTTCTATGACGGCGACGTGATGGAAGATTCGTATCCCGTGAGCGTAGAGCCGTGGAATCCCAACATCACCACCCTTGTTGACTTCGGCTCGAAGTGGCAGAACGAGCTTGCCCCCGGCACCCCGATACCCACCTCGCCCGACGAGGCCGACAAGTGGCCTATCGGCGTGTATGAAGGTGGCGGCTACAGCTCGAAGGGTGTCTACCGCCCCGCCGACCAGTGCCGTATGCGCAACAACACCTGGCCGGTGTTCTGCCCCGCCTGTGAGTCGGCCCTGAGACGTCTCATTGACTTCTATACCGAATAAGAATTTCTATACCCCGAATATAAATACAGTATTTTTACATATCTCAAGATGGAAAAGAATTTCAAACGCACTCTCGTGACCACCGCCCTTCCCTATGCCAACGGACCGGTGCATATAGGTCATCTGGCCGGCGTGTATGTCCCGGCTGATATTTACACCCGTTATCTGCGCCTGCAGGGGCGCGATGTGGTGATGATAGGCGGCAGCGACGAGCATGGTGTGCCCATCACTCTCAAAGCCCGCAAGGAGGGTGTCACCCCCCAGGATATCGTTGACCGCTATCACGCCATTATCCGCGACTCGATGAAGGAGCTGGGCATCTCGTTTGACATCTATTCCCGCACCACTTCGGATATCCACAGCAAGACAGCCTCGGAGTTTTTCCGCCGTCTGTATGACAACGACAAGTTTACCGTGGCCACTTCGCGCCAGCCCTATGACGAGCAGGCCGGCGAATTTCTTGCCGACCGCTATGTTGTGGGCACATGTCCCCGCTGCGGCAAGGACGGCGCCTATGGCGACCAGTGTGAGGCGTGCGGCTCGTCGCTCAATGCCACCGACCTCATCAACCCCCGCTCGGCTCTGACCTCCGCCCCCGTGACCATGCGCGAGACCACCCACTGGTATCTCCCCCTCGACCGCTATGAGAATGATCTGAGAAAATGGATTCTCGAAGGTCATACCGAGTGGAAGACCAATGTCTACGGCCAGTGCAAGTCATGGCTCGACCTCGGCCTGCAGCCACGCGCCGTGAGCCGCGACCTGAAATGGGGCGTGCCGGTGCCTGTCGAGGGCGCCGAGGGCAAGGTGCTCTATGTGTGGTTTGACGCCCCCATCGGCTATATCTCCAACACCAAGGAGCTCCTTCCCGACACTTGGGAAACCTATTGGAAAGACCCCGAGACACGCATCATCAACTTTATCGGCAAGGATAACATCGTGTTCCACTGCATCGTGTTCCCCGCAATGCTGATGGCCTATGGCGACGGCTTCCAGCTGCCAGACAATGTGCCCGCCAACGAGTTTCTCAACCTCGAGGGTGACAAGATCTCAACCTCGCGCAACTGGGCCGTATGGCTCCACGAATACCTGCGTGACTTCCCCGGCCGTCAGGATACTCTGAGATATGTGCTTACCGCAAACGCTCCCGAAACCAAAGACAACGACTTCACCTGGGCTGACTTCCAGGCCCGCAACAACAATGAGCTCGTGGCAGTGCTGGGCAACTTCGTCAACCGCGCCATGGTGCTCACCCACAAATATTTCAATGGCGTTGTGCCTCAGCCGGGCGAGCTGACCGAGGCCGAGACCAAGGTTGCCGCCGAGGTCGAAGCCGCCAAAAACGCCCTCACCGAGGCTATCGAGACATTCCATTTCCGCGAGGCCCTCAAACAGGCTATGGAGATTGCCCGCATCGGCAACCGCTACCTGCAGGAGTCGGAGCCGTGGAAACTCGCCAAGACCGATCTCGGCCGTGTGGCCACCATACTCTATACAGCGGTTAACCTCTGCGCCGACCTCGCAGTGGCCTTCGAGCCGTTCCTCCCCTTTGCCGCCGCCCGTCTGGCCTCGATGCTCCGCCTCGACAATATCAGCTGGAGCATGATAGGCACCGACCCCGTGGCTCCCGGCACTCAGCTCGGCACCCCCGAGCTGCTCTTCGAGAAAATCGAAGATGAGGCTATCGCCGCTCAGATGAAGCGCCTCGAAGATATAAAGAAGCAGAATCAGATCGCCAACTTCAAGCCCGAACCCCAGGCTCCGGAGATTGACTTCGAGACCTTTGAGAAAGCCGACCTCAGAGTGGGCACCGTGGTGGAGTGTGAGAAAGTCAAGAAATCAAACAAGATTCTCAAATTTCTCATCGACGACGGCTTGGAGAAGCGCATCATTGTTTCGGGCATAGCCCAGCATTATGACCCCAAGGAGCTTGTGGGCAGCCAGGTGTGCTTTATCGCCAACCTCGCTCCGCGCAAGATAATGGGTATCGAGAGCCGCGGCATGATTCTCTCGGCCATGAACGCCGACGGCCGACTCGTGCTCATCGCTCCCCGCAGCGAAGTGGCCCCCGGCGCTCAAATCAAGTAACCGGTTTCCTGCACCATGATGTGTAATAACATCCCGGGCCACACGCCGCGCATTCTCCTTATCTATACCGGTGGCACCATCGGCATGATCGAGGACCCCGAATCGGGCACCCTGCGCCCCTTCGACTTCTCCCACCTCATTGACAATGTGCCCAAGCTGCGCAAGCTCAACTATCACATCGACAATGTGTCGTTTGACCCTCCCATCGACTCGTCAGACATGAATCCTGACCGGTGGGTGGAGATTGCCGGGATAGTGAAGCGCCACTATGAGCGATATGACGGCTTTGTGGTGCTCCACGGCACCGACACCATGGCCTATACCGCCTCGGCTCTGTCGTTTATGCTGCTCAACCTGTGTAAGCCGGTGATAATCACCGGGTCGCAGCTCCCTATCGGCGAGGTGCGCACCGACGGCGAGGAAAATCTCATCACGGCCATACAGATAGCTGCGGCGAGAGACACCGACGGCCTGCCGATGGTGAGGGAGGTGGCGATATTGTTTGAAAATTATCTGTGGCGCGGCAACCGCTCCACCAAGATGAGCGCCGACAACTTCAACGCCTTCAAGAGCAACAACTATCCCCCTCTGGCCAAGATAGGCCTCGACATACATTTCAACCGCGAGGCGTTGCTGCGCTCCGACATCTCCCGCCCCCTCGAAGTGGCCCCCCGCCTCGACACGGGAGTGATGTTTCTCGACCTCTTTCCCGGCATACGTCCCTCCACGCTGTCACATCTGCTCTCCACTCCCGGCATCAAAGGGGTGGTGATGCGCACCTACGGCGCCGGCAACGCCCCCACCAACCGCATCTTTACCGACACGGTGAAGCGCGCCATCGAAAAGGGGCTTGAGATAGTAAATGTGACCCAGTGTGTCAACGGAGGTGTGTCGAAACGCTATGCCGCCGGCGACAAGCTTGCCGAGGCGGGAGTGATTTCGGGACGCGACCTCACCGCCGAGGCCGCAATCACCAAGCTCATGCACCTGCTCGGCTGCGGATTTACCGGCGAGGAGCTGCGCCGCGAGTTTGAGCGCTCGATTGCCGGCGAATTAACCTGATTGTTTCAGTAAATAAATGATATTTAAGTGAAAAAACTTATTTTTCTCCTGATGTTTCTGCCAGCGGTGATGATGCTCTCCGCCCGCGAGAACTATGATGCCTGCACGAGCATCATGGTGGGCAAAAAGGCTTCGGCCGACGGCTCGGTGATGACCAGCCACACCTGCGACTCATGGTATCGCACATGGATGCAGATGGTTGCCCCGGCACAATATCCCAACGACACCATCACCGAAATTCTCGACGGCAGGATGCACACCGAATATCCCGGTTCGCGCGACGGCGTGAAGGTATGCGGCACAATTCCTCAGGCAAAATCGACATTCCGCTATCTCGACACCGCCTATCCCTGCCTCAACGAGCGTCAGCTGGCTATGGGCGAGACAACCTACAGCGGCCGCGATACCCTTATCAACAAAAACGGCCTCTTTAAAATCGAGGAGCTGCAACGCATTGCCCTTGAGCGTTGTTCCACCGCCCGCGAGGCTATTACCCTTATGGGCCAACTGATTAAGGAATATGGCTATGGCGACGCCGGAGAGTGTCTCACTATTGCCGACCCCAACGAGGTATGGATCTTCGAGGTGCAGGGCGAAGGCCCCGACTCGATAGGCGGCGTGTGGGCTGCAGTGCGTATTCCCGACGACCATATCGCCGTGTCGGCCAATGTGAGTCGCATCGGCAAACTCGATCTCGCCGACACCGACAACTATATGGCCTCCGACAATGTGAAGGATGTGGCCCTGCGCCTCGGTCTCTGGGACGGCAAGGAGGAATTTTCGTTCTGGAAAGCATATTCGGGCGGCAACTACTCCAAGGAGCCTAAGAACTACTCGGTGCGCGAGCTCTTTATCATGAATCAGCTTGCTCCCGAAGCAGGGTTTACCAACGAGCTTGAGGAACTGCCCCTGAGCGTGAAGCCCTCCAAGAAGGTGAGTGTTGAAGATGTGGCCCGGTTGCTCGGCTCATATTATGAAGGCACTTCAGACTGTCTCGCCGACCGCCTGAAAGTTAAGTCAGGCTCGGGCGAAGACGCCGAGATGGTTGTCAGCCCGGTGGCCAATCCCTGGATGCGCCCCGACGAGATAGCCGTTTATGAAGCTATGGGCGACAGCGCCATGCACAACATCCGCACCGTCAGCGTGAGCTGGTGTGCCTACTCCACAATCATCCAGTGTCGCGACTGGCTGCCCGACGGAGTGGGAGGTGTGGCATGGGTTTGTCTTGACAATCCCGGCCAGTCGCCCCGTTTCCCCATTTTTGCCGGCACTACCGATCTGCCCGACATGCTCAAGATATGCGGACAGCATCGCGACCGCGACGATGCCGCCCTGTGGCATTACCGCAAGCCTAACCGTCTCGCCACCGTGCGCTGGGGCAAGTATCGCAAGATGGCCGAGCCTGAGCGCGACCGTTTCCTCGCCAAGGGCATGCGCGAGTTGCCCCACATCGAGTCGCTCTACAGCTCTCTCATCAAGGAGGGCAAGAACGAGGAGGCCGAGCAGCTCCTCACCGACTATACCGCCGACTTTTTCGGCTCAACGATAGTAAGCTGGGATCAGCTCGGCCGCCGCATCTGGCGCCAGCAATGGTCGGGATTCTGATTGTCAGCGAATAAAATTGGTCCACGCATGTGTCTCCGCTTCGGGGCGGGGCACATTTTCAAGCGATTTGAGCAGGCGCGCCATGTTGTGGCCGAGGGTGCGCATGGTTTGCAGTCCCTCCTCATCCTGACTCACATCGCCCGGCATGGTGCCGAAAGCATTGTTCCAGTATTGAGAACTCGGCATAGGCATGCTGTTCATCTCGAAATATTTGTTGAGACGCTCAACAGTGCATACCGACCCGCCGCGACGGCATATTCCAACCGCTGCGGCGGGTTTATATTGCAGAAATCTTGACAGGGAATAAAACACTCTGTCGAGCAGCGAGCAGAGCGATCCGTTGGGGCCGGCCCAATAGGTGGGTGAGCCGGCTATGATGCCGTCGGCTTCGGGCAGTTTTTCAAGCAGTTCGGTGTAGACTCCGGTGTTGAAGACACACACTCCCGTTTCGCGGCATTTGTTGCAGGCTATGCAGCCGGCGATAGGCTTCTTGCCTATCCACACTATTTCGGTGTCGATTCCGTCGGAATTGAGGGCTTTGGCAACTTCGCCGAGGGCGATAAATGTGTTTCCTTCGGCATTGGGGCTGCCGTTGATGAGCAATACTTTCATGGGATGTTAGAGGGTCGTTAAGTTTGGAGGTTGGCTTAAGCAGCCGCAAAAATAACAAATTGCCGTCGGTTTGGTTGCCCTTTTTCATCGTCGCGGATGAGGCTGCGATAAGAAGCAAAAAAAAATTATTCGTCGTCACGACGAATAATCTTCTTACCTTAAATCTAATACCATGAAAAACTGATGCAAAGATATAAGGTTGCTATAAGTGTAGCAAATTTATATGCTTAAAAACATATCAGTATTAGTATAATTTAACAAATAAGTTTGCTAATGTGAATAAGTGTGAAAATTTCGCTTCGCTGAGGGCCACTTTCGGGGGGTATGCGATTAAAATGTTAAATTTGCCGACACAAGACAACAATCATCATCTATGGAAGAGATATTAAAATATTTCCCCGAACTCACCCCCCGGCAGAAAGAGCAGTTTGAGATGCTCGGCCCCCTTTACAGTGAGTGGAATGAGAAAATCAACGTTGTGTCGCGCAAGGATATTCAGAATCTCTACACCCACCACATTCTCCACTCGCTTGCCATCGCCAAGTTTATCACGCCGGTCGACGGTACGACCATTCTTGACCTCGGCACCGGGGGCGGTTTTCCCGGCATACCACTTGCCATCATGTGGCCCGGAGTGAAGTTTCATCTCATTGACCGCATTGGCAAGAAGCTCCGCGTGGCCTCAGACGTGGCCGCCAACGTGGGGCTTACCAACGTGACCTTTCAGCATGGCGACATAGGGGAATGTCGCGAGAAATTCGACTATGTGGTGAGCCGCGCGGTGATGAGGCTCGACGAGCTGCTGCCGCTCATACGCAAGAATATTTCGCGCAAGGGCATGAACGCATTTCCCAACGGTTTGTTATGTCTCAAAGGGGGCGACCTCGACGACGAGCTCAAATCAGCCGGCAAAGGGAGCATTGTAGTGCCTCTTAGCGACTATTTCAGCGAGGAGTTTTTCGCCACCAAAGTATTAATTTATGTCGATATGCAATGATTGAGATTAAACGTTTGGAATATAACTTTTTCGGAGTGGCCACCTATGTTGTGTGGGACTCTGAGGTGCGTCACGCCGTGGTGGTCGACCCCGGCATGATGAACCGCGATGAGCAGCGCCATTTCTCCGACTTCATCTCTTCCAAAGGCCTTGAGGTAACTAATCTTGTCAACACCCACTTTCACATCGACCACACTCTCGGCAACGACTATGTGGCTTCGCAATATGGTGTGGTGACCGAGGCTCACCCCGCCGACGCTCCTTTAGGAATGCAGCGTGGCGCTCAGGCCGCTATGTTCCGCCTGCCGATAGCGCGCCCCGAGCCGCTGATGATAACACGCGAGCTCGCCGACGGCGACACCATTTCGCTCGACACCGGCAATCCTGACGACGATCTGAGGGTGATAGCCGTGCCGGGCCATTCACCCGGCTCGATAGCCCTCTATTGCAAGAGCGCCGGATGGGTTATTTCGGGCGACGCTCTCTTTCAGGGGAGCATAGGACGCACCGACCTGCCCGGCGGAGATTATGCCACACTGATAGGGTCGATTCGCAGCCGCCTGCTCACCCTGCCCCCTTCCACAGTGGTTTATCCCGGCCACGGCCCCGCCACCACCATCGCCGCCGAGCTCTCCGGCAACCGCTTCCTCTAATCCAATTAGTAATTAGTAATTAGCAATTAGTAATTAGCAATTCTCAGCCGCCTCATAGACCCTATCGGAATTGCTAATTTTTGCTAAAGGGGGTGGGGGGATTCAACTTCGGAGGGAGGGAGTTTGTTTCTCTGTCAGATAATCGAGATATTCCCGATTAATCGAGATTAATCCCGATTGAAAAGTCTAATCCCTCTAATCCAAATTTTAATGAACACTATTATCAACACTCATGTGCCTGAATTTTCGGTTCAGGCCTATCAGAACGGCGAATTTAAAACCGTGACCGACAAGGATATTGCCGGCAAATGGTCAATATTCTTTTTCTATCCCGCTGACTTTACATTTGTTTGCCCTACCGAGCTTGTCGATATGGCCGACAATTATGATAAATTCCGCCAGCTCGGCGCCGAGGTCTATGCCGTGAGCACCGATACCCAGTTTACTCACAAGGCATGGCATGACACTTCGGAGAGCATCGCCAAAGTTAAATTCCCCATGCTGGCCGATAAGACCGGTAAGCTCTCGGAGGCTTTCGGCGTGTTGAATCCCGAGGATTTTCTCGCCTACCGCGGCACCTTTATCGTCAATCCCGAAGGTGTAATCAAGGTAGCCGAGGTTAACGACAACGGCATTGGCCGTAACTCTGAGGAGATTCTCCGTAAGCTCGAAGCTGCTCAGTTTGTAGCCGCTCACGGCGATCAGGTTTGCCCCGCCCGCTGGAAACCGGGCAAGGAGACCCTCACCCCGGGCATTGAGCTTGTGGGCAAAATCTAAGCTTCTTTAAATCTCTAAACACACAAAACCGGTGACGGGCCGAGATGCCTGTCACCGGTTTTGGTGTCTATGGGGTATTTACTCCTTGATGTGAAGCTCCTCGCGCAGGAAAGGCGCGGTGGGAGAGGAGGTGCGGGCAACCTCCTCGGGGGTGCCGGTGGCGAGGATTTTGCCACCGTTGCGGCCTCCGCCCGGGCCGAGGTCTATGATGTGGTCGGCACAGCGGAGCACATCGAGATTGTGTTCGATCACCACCACGGTGTTGCCTTTGGCTACCAGAGAGTCAAACACTTTGAGAAGCACCCTTATGTCGTCGAAGTGGAGACCGGTGGTAGGCTCGTCGAGAATGAAAAGAGTCTTGCCGGTGTCGCGCTTGGCGAGCTCGGTGGCGAGTTTCACGCGCTGATTCTCTCCGCCCGAGAGGGTTGATGAGGGTTGGCCGAGCTTTATGTAGCCGAGGCCTATATCCTGAAGCACCTTGATTTTCTTGAGGATGTTGGGCACATTCTCAAAAAACTCCACGGCGCGGTTGATGGTCATGTCGAGAATGTCGGCAATCGACTTGCCTTTGAATCTCACTTCGAGGGTCTCGCGGTTATAGCGTTTGCCGCCGCACGCCTCACAAGGCACCAGCACATCGGGCAGGAAGTTCATCTCGATGGTGCGGTAGCCGTTGCCGCCACACGCCTCGCAGCGCCCTCCCTTAACGTTAAAGGAGAAACGCCCCGGCTTATAGCCCCTTATCTTCGCCTCGGGGAGCCCGACAAAGAGGGCGCGGATGTCGGCAAACACGCCGGTATAGGTGGCGGGGTTGGAGCGGGGTGAGCGACCGAGCGGCGATTGGTCTACGGTCACAACCTTGTCGATGTTTTCGATTCCCTCGATGGCCCGGTAGGGGAGGGGGTCGGTGTTGGCGCGATAGAATTTCTGAGCGAGTATGGGCTGGAGGGTGCCGTTGATGAGCGACGACTTGCCGCTGCCGCTCACCCCCGCTATGCAGGTGAGGGTGCCGAGCGGAATGGTGAGGTCAACATCCTTGAGGTTGTGGCCCGTGGCGCCGAGCAGCCGGAGGGTCTTGCCGTTGCCGGGGCGACGCACCTCGGGGGTGGGAATCTCGAGCTTGCCGTTGAGGTAGTTGGCGGTGAGGGTATCCCCTTTGAGCATATCTTCGGGAGTGCCCTGAAACACCACCTCTCCACCTTTGCGCCCCGCCTTGGGGCCGATGTCAACCACATAGTCGGCTTCGGTCATCATCTCCTTGTCATGCTCCACGACGATGATGGTGTTGGAGGCGTCGCGCAGCTGTTTGAGCGAGTTGATGAGGCGGCGGTTGTCGCGCTGATGCAGGCCGATCGAAGGCTCGTCGAGAATATAGAGCACATTCACAAGCTCCGAGCCTATCTGGGTGGCGAGCCTGATGCGCTGGCTCTCGCCGCCCGAGAGGGTAGCCGAGTTGCGGTTGAGCGAAAGATAGTCGAGGCCCACGTCGACGAGAAAGCCCAATCGCGACACGATTTCCTTGATTATCTCGCGGGCTATGATGCGCTGGGTGGGGGAGAGCTTGTCTTCGAGGGTGAGCATATAGCTGTGGAGCTCGGCGATGTCGAGGCGGCAGAGCTCGGCGATGTTGCGGTTGTCGATAAAGAAATGGAGCGCCTCGCGGTTGAGACGGTCGCCGTTGCATGCCTTGCATGTGGTGCGCGAAAAAAACTTCTCGCTCCATTTGCGGGCCGATGCGTCGGCGTCGTCTCCCTGTTGCATCTCGAGATATTTCACGAGGCCGTCATAGCTCAGGGTGTAGTTGGCTATGGTTCCGCCGTCGTTGCTCACCACCAGCGGCTCGGTCGAGCCATAGAGAATGTCGTTGAGCGCCTCGGGGGGCAGCTGGCTGACAGGTGTTTTGAGGGTGCTGCCATATTTTCGGCAGATAGCGGCTATCTGCCAGAATATCATACGGTTCTGATATTTGCCGAGCGGCTCGATAGCTCCGTCGTGGATTGACTTCGAGGGGTTGGGAATGATTTTCTCGATGTCGACGGTGTCGACATATCCGAGACCCTTACACACTTCACACGCTCCGCGGGGGGAGTTGAACGAGAAGTTGTGGGGGGCGGGCTCGCTATACGACAGGCCGCTCTCGGGGTCCATGAGCATCTGGGAGAAATGGGCTATCTGGTCGGTCTCGGTGTCAAAAACCATCATCTGCTTGTCGCCCTGACGCAGCGCCTCGCTCACGGTTTCGCGCAGGCGGGCGTCATCTTTGGCCGACACTTTGAGCCGGTCAACCACCAGCTCTACCGAGTGGTTCTTATAGCGGTCGAGCTTCATGCCATAGGTTATCTCCATCAGCTCGCCGTCGACCCTCACTCTGAGGTAACCCTTTTTGCGGAGGGTTTCAAACAGCTCCTTATAGTGGCCCTTGCGGTTCTTGACCAGCGGGGCAAGGATGAGGATGCGTTTGCCGTCATATCGGTCGAGAATGAGGTCGACGATTTTTTCCTCGCTGTATTTCACCATCGGTCGGCCGGTGATATAGCTTCGCGCTTCGCCTATGCGGGCATAGAGAAGTCGCAGAAAATCATATACTTCTGTGGTGGTGCCTATGGTGGAGCGGGGATTGCGGTTAACGGTTTTCTGCTCGATGGCGATGACCGGGTTGAGTCCGGTGACTTTGTCGACATCGGGGCGCTCCAGAGCGCCGAGCATATTGCGGGCGTAGGAGGAAAAAGTTTCTATATAGCGGCGCTGACCTTCGGCATAGATGGTGTCGAAGGCAAGCGACGATTTGCCTGACCCGCTGAGGCCGGTGATCACTGTGAGGGAGTTGTGGGGAATGTCAACGTCGATGTTTTTGAGATTGTTGACTCTCGCACCCCACACCTGCAGCGATTCCTCGGGCCTGACCTGAACGTCGGTGTCGGCAAGTGTATCTGTTATCGGTGGTGTGTTGTTCATAATTGTTGATCAATAACCCAGTTGGGGTTGTAAACCGGATTGGGAGCCTTGCGGCGGCTGAGAGCGTCGCCCGAGGCTACGGCTACTTTATAGACTTTGTTTTTGGGATTGTCGAGCTTCTTGGCTCTGATCCACGGGTTGAGGTCGCGCAGCGTGTGGAAGGTCATGCCGTGGTCGGCCGCCCACGCGGGCCAGTCGGCCACCGAGTCGGTCACCTCGACATATTCCACCTCGATGGGGCGGTAGAGGTCGTTGGAGGTGAGGCGGAAACCATAGTCGGCGGGATGTTGCATAATCTCCTTCATGGCCATCATGCGGAAGGGGTAGCGCGAGGTCTCGTCGGTGAGATAGAGGTCGAAGGCGGTGTCGGAGCCCTGAGCCTCGAGCTCGCGGGTGATGCGGTTCATGCCCCCGTTGTAGGCGGCGGCCACGCTCTCCCAGTTGCCCAGTTTGGCATAAGCTTTTTTGAGAAAGCGGCAGGCGGCGCGGGTGGCCAGTTCGGTGTTATAGCGCTCATCCACCTGCTCGCTCACCTCAAGGCCATATTCCTTGGCGGTGGCGGGCATAAACTGCCACAATCCGGCGGCTTTGGCTCCCGAGAGGGCGCGGTTGTTGAGCGAGCTTTCGATGCAGGCGAGATAGAGCAGGTCGAGGGGCACCTTCTCCTCCTTCAATATCGGGGCCATCATCGGAAAGTAACGGTTGGCGCGCTTGATAACCGAGAGGGTCGTGCCGTGGGTAAAGGTCATGGCGGTGAGCTCGCGGTCGAAGCGCTCGAACATGTCCATGCGGTCGAGGTCGTATTTCTTGCCGCAAAATTCCACTTCATAGGGCACTGCGGGCGAGACCACCGGGGTGAGAACGCGGCTGCGCGAGCTGTCGTCGCCGTCTGAAGAGGTGTCGTAGGCTTCGGCGCGGGTGCAGCTCCATGAGGCTATGGCGCCTCCAACTATGCCGGTCAATATCAGGAGATTGACCTTATGATTAAGATTAAAGAGTGTCATATGTTAAGGATTGGGAGAGATTGATAAAGATTTTATTTGATTGATGCCGAGGGAGTGGGGTTATTTAAAGCCCACCACGTTGATGTCGCCGCTGAGCTTGTAGTCGCGGCCGTCTGATCCCTTGGCGGTGATTACGTAATAGTAAACTCCCGGAGGCACAAGCTTGCCACCCGATTTGCCGTTCCAGCCTTGTGAGGGGTCGGTGAGGTGGGCCATCTGCTTGCCCTGGCGGTTGAAGATGTGACAGTCGAAGCTGATAATTGATTTATAGCTCACGCGCCACTCGTCGTTGACCCCTTCGGAGGCGCCGGGCGAAAAGGCGTTGGGGCATTTGATGTCGCTGTCGCCGATGGTCACGCGATAGGTCTCGCCGGTGTAGGAGCAGCTGCCGTCGGCGTTGGCACACTCAAATCTCACATAAGCGGTGCCGCTGTCGTGGAAGGTGTAGGTCATCACCGGGTCGTTGACCCTGATGTTGATGAGGTTGAAATCGGGGTCGGAGGCTATCTGCCATTCGGTGAAGATAGCCGCGTCGGTCACCTCGGCGGCAAATTCTATCTCGGCGGGGGCCGATCCACCAAGCTCGTCGGTGGCGGTCGACTGCTCGTTGTCCGACTCGCGGCGGTTTTGGGTGGCGGAGTCGCGGGCCGACACCGCTACGGCAGAGGCAGAGGCCGACTCGACGCTTTCGCTCAGCCCCCACGCGGTGAGAAAACGGTCGCCCGAGAGGGTAAACCGTGTGTCACACAGAGGAGCGGCCACCGTGAGCCGGTCGCGCAGGTAGGCAAACTGCTCCACAGTCTCTACCTGCTCCCAGCGGGAGTTGTCGCTGCTCCATTCCAGAGTGCGGTAGGCCACCGTGATTTCGCGGTCGATCTCCACATTGCGCCCTGTCACTGAATAATAGTCAATTCTCGCTCCGGTGCCGGTGACGGCGAGTTGGGCGGTTTCACACCCCATCGTCTCGACCTCAATGCTCTCGGCCCTGAAAGGAGCGGTGGAATAATCGGCCACCCAGAAGCAATAGCGGCGGTTATCCTCTTCCACGATATAGCCCATGTTGCCTTCGAGAGCTGTGAGGGTTACCTCGGAGCCGTTGCGCTCAATGTTGGCTGTCAGCTCCTCGGCATAACCTCCTCCCATCGAGCTGTATTTCATCCACACCACCTTGGCGGTGGGTGAACCGGCCCGGTAGACCGCCTTCATACCCTTGGCCGAATAGACCACCCACACATCGTTGAGACCGGTCGATGAAGCGGCTTCGACGGCAACGGGAGGATAGGCTCCTCCGGTGAGCTCAACGGCGGCCTTGACAGGCAAGAGGGTGAATAACAGCAGGGTCAGAAAAAGAAGTCGGTTCATGAAGCGGGGGCTATTGGTGAGTTGCATAAATTATAACTCACAAAGTTACAAAATATTGCCGGAAAAACCTCGTTTCTCCGGCAATATAAATCTTAATAAATCTTATAATTGGG